>JAUNJD010000014.1 GCA_030523205.1 Bacteroides sp. | reverse complement strand
TGATAATGGATAATGGGTGGTGGATTCATAATGAATCTGCTCAATCCTGCGACGCTTACGTTTGAACAATGCCTTTTTGAAGGTGTACTTTTATTTCTCGGTTTCTTCCGGTTGCCGGGGCTCTTCCGGCGTGGCAGCGTCGTCGGTGGGGACGGGGTCCGTGGTGTCCATAGAGACGATGGCGTCAGTAGAGGCGATAGGTTCCGTGGTGTCGATGGTGTCGGGGGTATCGGTAGCGGTGTTGGCGGCATCGGTGGGTAGCGGGGAGGCAGGTTGGATGGGAGCTTCTTCTTCCTGTTCCGGCTGCTGCATGGCGAGGTGGGCGGCTTCAATCTCGGCCTTGAAGGTGGCATCGCTCTTCAGCTTCTTCAAGGCGGCTTGTGCGGCATTCTGCTGCGATTCTTTCTTGGAGTAGCCTGTGCCCTTGCCTGCCGAAAGTCCGGCGATGCGCACTTCGGTGTGGAACATGGGATTGTAGTCTTTGTCGAGGAATTGCTCTATCAGTTCGAAGGAAACCTCCATCTTGTTCTTTTGGCTCCATTCGATGAGCTTCGACTTGAAGTTCACCTCCTTGCGCGACATCTTGTCGAGGTCGATGTAGCTCTTGAATATCTTCTCCTCCATGAACTGCTTGCAGCGTTCGTAGCCCTGGTCCAGATAGATGGCACCGATGAAGGCTTCGAAGGCATTGCCGTACATATAGCTGTTGTGCGAAGAAGTGCGGGTAGAAGATTTTACCAGCTTGTCCAGACCGATTTCCACGGCCAGCTTGTTCAGCGTTTCGCGCTGCACTATTTTAGAGCGGGTATTGGTGAGGAATCCCTCGCGTCGGCCTTCGAAGTGGCGATAGACGATGTCGCCCACGATGGCGTCGAGGATGGCGTCGCCCAGAAACTCCAGTCGCTCGTTGTTCAGCGGACGGCCCTTTTCCGAGCGTAGTGAGGTAGATTTGTGCAGGAGTGCCTGCCGGTAGATGCGGATGTCGTGCGGATAGAACCCCAGTATGGCATAAAAACAAAGATAAGACTCTCTGTCCTTGCGGAACAGGAGTCTTATCTTGTCTATTAGGTTACAACTTCGCACGGCTAAATTATTCTGCGTATTTCTTGAAGATGACGCATGCGTTGTGACCGCCGAATCCGAAGGTGTTGGACAGGGCTACGTTCACTTCGCGTTCCTGTGCCTTGTTGAACGTAAAGTTCAAGGCATAGTCGATGTTCTCGTCGTTGTCGCCTTCTTCGTGGTTGATGGTCGGAGGAACGATGCCGTTCTTGATAGCCAGGATGCTCGCAATAGATTCTACCGCACCGGCAGCGCCCAGCAAGTGGCCTGTCATGGACTTGGTAGAGCTGATGTTCAGCTCGTATGCGTGCTTTCCGAATACTTCTTGAATGGCTTTTACCTCAGAGATGTCGCCTACGGGAGTAGAAGTACCGTGTACGTTGATGTAGTCTACGGCTTCGGGCTCCAGTTCGGCATCTTCGAGTGCGTTCTTCATCACCAGCTTGGCACCCAGACCTTCGGGGTGAGAGGCAGTCAGGTGATGAGCGTCGGCCGACATACCTACGCCTGCAACTTCTGCATAGATTTGTGCACCACGTGCTTTGGCGTGTTCCAGTTCTTCAAGAACGAGGCAACCGCCACCTTCGCCCATTACGAAGCCATCGCGGCTTGCACTGAACGGACGGGATGCAGTCTCGGGAGAATCGTTGCGGGTGGACAGGGCGTGCATGGCGTTGAATCCGCCTACGCCGCAAGCGGCAATGGCAGCTTCGGAACCGCCGGTTACGATGGCATTGGCCTTACCCAGACGGATGAGGTTGAATGCGTCGGCAATGGCGTTGGTCGAAGTGGCACATGCAGAGCAAGTCGCATAGTTAGGACCGTGGAAACCGTACAGGATGGAGATTTGTCCGGCTGCAATGTCCGAAATCATCTTGGGGATGAAGAACGGATTGAACTTGGGGCCGTTGGCCTTGTTCAGTGCATAGTTTCCGGCTTCTTCTTCGAAGGTACGGATACCACCGATACCGGCACCAAAGATGACGCCGATTCTGTTTAAATCTTCATTTTCGACGTCCAGACCGGAATCCGTCACGGCTTGCTTGGCTACGGCGATGGCATACTGTGTGTAGAGGTCCATCTTGCGGGCTTCCTTGCGGTCGATGTAGTCGGCAGCGTTGAAGCCTTTCACTTCGCAGGCAAACTGGGTCTTGAAAAGGGAAGCGTCGAAATGAGTAATAGGTCCCGCTCCACTAACTCCATTCACAAGGTTGGTCCAGAATTCCTGAACGTTGTTGCCAATGGGGGTAATGGCGCCAAGACCTGTTACTACAACTCTTTTTAATTCCATACTAAGAAATGAATGGATTAGGATTTACTTAGCGTGCTCTTCGATGTAAGAGATAGCATTGCCCACAGTACCGATCTTTTCAGCCTGATCGTCGGGGATAGAAATGCCGAATTCCTTCTCGAATTCCATGATAAGTTCAACAGTGTCAAGAGAATCTGCTCCGAGATCGTTAGTGAAGCTAGCTTCGTTCGTAACTTCAGATTCTTCAACGCCTAATTTATCGACGATAATCGCTTTCACTCTTGATGCAATTTCAGACATAACTTTAAGTTTTTAATTAATAATTAGTTTTATTTCTTTAATTTTGCGGGGCAAAGGAAGAAAGATTTATCGTTTCTAGCAAATATTTGACGAATTAAATGCAGTTTTTTGCACATTTTTCACGATAATGTGCACTGATTGGAGGTTTTATGGCTAAAAATATCGCAATTTTTGCATCCGGCAGTGGTACGAATGCCGAGAACATCATCCGCTATTTTCGGGTGAAAGGTGGGGCACAGGTGGTGTTGGTGGTGACCAACCGCAAGGATGCCTATGTGGCAGAACGTGCGCGTCGGCTGCAAGTTCCCTGTGTGTATCAGCCCAAAGAGGAATGGGCGGAGGGCAACAATGTGCTGGCCTTGCTCGAAGAGAAGTCGGTGGACTTCATCGTTTTAGCGGGTTTCCTGGCTCGCATCCCCGACAGGCTGTTGCGGGCTTACCCCGACCGCATTGTCAATATCCATCCTTCGCTGCTGCCCAAGTTTGGCGGCAAGGGTATGTACGGCAACCGTGTGCACGAGGCTGTGCTGGCCGCAGGCGAGGCGGAGAGCGGCATCACGATACATTACATCAACGAACACTACGACGAAGGCACCGTCATTGCCCAATACCGCTGTCCCGTGCTGCCGACCGATACTGCCGAGGAGCTGGCACAACGGGTGCATTCACTGGAATATGAATATTATCCGAAGGAAATAGAGGTTTTAATGAAGAATGATGAATGAAGAATACCATGCGGATGAATAATGCCTGCGGACGAAGAAAATAGTATGCAGACAATAAAGAATAAAGGATGTCTTTGATAAAAACTGAGGTTTCCTATTATAAAGAGGAATGACAGTGCGTATCAAGACAACACCGCGCAGCCCATTCTTCATTAGCTTACGCTCAATATATCTCCTATTTTTAACATCAAGGTATAGTCATCATTCTTCATTCTTTATTAATACCCGATATGCCTCCTTCTCCCTGCGCAGCGGATAGTCTCCCCGCAGTTGCTCGAAGTGTTCGGGGTGCTGCTTCAGGGCATCGCTGTCGTGTCGTGGGTCGTACATTTGCAGGGCGGCATCCGTAAGGTTGTCAGCCTTGATGACAGTGCATGGCGGCTGCGGTGGCTCAATGTGGTACCGGGCTTCTATGTGGAAGAAGCGGCAGAGGGCATCGAGGGCCATGCGCGTGGCGTTGGCCTTGCCGTCGGCCGAATATCCGGCAATGTGGGGAGTGGAGAGGAAAGTCTTCTCCAGCAGTTCGGGATGGATGTCCGGCTCGTTCTCCCACACGTCGATGATGGCGTCGGACACCTGTCCGTCGGCCAATGCGTGCAGCAGGGCTTGCGTGTCTATTACCTCCCCGCGCGAAGTGTTGATGATGACCGGCCGGTGTGCCAGCGAGCGGAAAAAGCCGTCGTCGGCCAAGTGGAAGGTGCAGTACGTCCCTTCCTTATATAGAGGTACGTGGAAGCTTATCACGTCACATTCCTTGGCCAGCTGTTGCAGAGACGAGAAGCCCGCTGCGCCCTCCTTGTCGGCACGCGGCAGGTCGTTCAGCAATACCCTCATGCCTAATTCGCGGGCCACCTCCACCACCTTGCTGCCAACGTTTCCCACGCCTACCACTCCCAGTGTGAGGTCCTTCAGCCGACGTCCTTTCTGCTGTTGCAGCAGCAGGAGAGCCGATTGCAGGTATTGGGCCACGGAGCCGGAGTTGCATCCCGGTGCGTTGGCCCATGTGATGCCGGCCTTGCGCAGGTAGGCCGTGTCGATGTGGTCGAAGCCGATGGTGGCCGTGGCGATGAACCGCACGCGGCTGCCCTCCAGCAGTGCGCGGTTGCAGTGCGTCCGTGTACGTATAATCAGTGCGTCGGCGTCCTTGACCAATGTCGGCGTGAATTCCCTGCCGGGAGCATAGACTACTTCGTCCGCTATCTCTTCGACGGCCTCCCGGATGAAAGGTATCTTGTTGTCAACGATGACTTTCATTTCAGTGACTTTTTGATAATTGGGCGCAAAGATACAAGTTCTTGGTCAGAATGGTGTAACGGAAGAGGGAAATATTTGCGGGAAGTGCCTGCGGCGGAAATGTCGTCCTCTGCGGGATGGAAAAACGGGACAAAACGCTGTACGCTGACATTAAAAAAACGCAACGTCGAGATCCCCTCCCTAACTCATTCCATTTGACTCCCTGACTGAAACCATATCACTCCCTGAGTGATTCCACCCCGTCAGGAGGTGTTCTGACAGCGATTTTCTGTTGAAAAAGGAGAATTCGTTCATTTTTATGAAAGTTATGGATGTTTATAATCGGACGCGCGGCGGACAGGGCATGACGTGGCAGGCTTTTGGCGGATGGAAGGGAGGCTTTAAATCATAAAAATCAGCCAACTGTTTGGATTTGCGTAAAATATTGCATAGATTTGTCCGCTTGTAAGCATGACAATGATTGTATAACAACCATAAACCATTGATAAGGAATGAAGCGTATCCACGTCATAACTCCGGTGAAGGACTCCATTGAACTGACTTTGCAGACGGCTGAGGCTGTTATGGCATCTGATGTGAAGGTGCCTTTCATCTATACTATCTACAACGATTTCAGCACGGTCGAGAATACCGCCCGCTTGCAGGAAGCCTCCCGGCGGCTGGGCTTTGAGCTGGTAAACCTGTCCGACCTGACGAGCCACCCTTCGCCCAACTATCTGCTGGTGTTGCAGATGGCACAGGAGCGTGCCATTGCCGCGGAAGCGGGTCTGCTGATTGTGGAGTCGGACGTGGTGGTGCGGAAAGACACCTTGCAATCGTTGTTTGACGGCGCTTTGCAGCGCAAGGATTGCGGCATTGCGGCTGCGGTCACGGTCGATGAGAACGGAGCCATCAACTACCCCTATCTGTTTGCCAAGGGGCACGAGAACCAAGTCTATCCGGAGAAGAAACATTGCAGTTTCTGCTGTTCCCTCCTGACGCTCGATTTTCTCCGTACTTTCGATTTCCATCGGCTAGACCCCGAGAAGAACTGGCACGACGTGACCATCTCCCATCAGTCGCTGAAGGAAGGATTCCGGAACTACCTGTTTACCACGCTTCCCGTGTGGCACCGCCCGCACAGCAGCCGTCCTTGGAAGCAATTGAAGTATCAGAACCCGCTGAAGTATTACTGGCTGAAGTTTACGAAGGGGTTGGATAAGATTTAAATCTTTCGTCATGAGTGATTCTATTAAAATAAATGTATTGAAATATAGTCCGGAATACGAATCCCTACGGCCTTTTCTGGAGACGTTGCCCGAACGTTTTGCAAAGGGAGAGGGCGTTGTCATCCACCGAGGTCGCAATGTGTTGCGGCAGCTGGAGTACGAAGGGCATTCCTACGTGGTGAAGTCCTTCCACCGTCCCAATCTGATAAACCGTTTCGTATATGGAGTGCTGCGGGTATCGAAGGCACGTCGTTCCTATCAGTATGCCGAAACCTTCACGAAGATAGGAGTGGGCACCCCTCGGCCTGTGGCCTATATCGAGATGCGTTCGCATCTGCTGTTCACCGACAGCTATTACGTCACCTGCCTGTCCCAGTGTTCCCACGTCTATTCCGACCTGTTCGAGCGGAAGTTCGATTACGAAGCCGCCGTCTTGCGCGAGGTGGGGCGGACCACCGCCATCCTTCACGAGCATGGATATGCCCACAAAGACTACGGTCGGGGAAACATTCTATTCGGGAAGATGCCCGATGGCACGGTCAGGGTGGAAATCGTTGACCTGAACCGGATGTACATAGGACCCATCGACGTGAAGCGAGGCTGCAAGAACCTTGAACGCCTTCCGGCAACCCCCGAGATGCACAGGCTGCTGGCCGAAGAATATGCCAAGGTGCGTGGGTTCGATGCGGAGGAGTGCTATGAGCTGATGAAAGGCTACAGAAGCAAGAACACAACCCCGTCCGACCCCTATTAAAAGAAGAACATCATGAACATTATTGCTGTGGTAGTAACATTCAACAGGCTGGAGCTCCTGAAGAGGAACATCGGTTGCCTGCGGCAGAACAAACCGCTGACCTCCATTGTCGTAGTGAACAATGGAAGTACGGACGGCACTGCCTCTTGGCTGGATGCGCAGAAGGACCTTACCGTTATCCACCAGGCCAATGTGGGAGGTTCCGGCGGATTCTATGCAGGCATGGACTATGCATATAAGGCCGGGGCCGACTGGGTGTGGTGCATGGACGACGATGTTTTTCCGCGAGCCGACTGCCTGGAACATCTGCTGAAGGTAGCCGCAACCTGCGACGACGCAGGCATTCTTGCCCCGCGCCGGCTGCTGGAAGGACGAATCTTTACGAACGACTTTCAGACGTACAATCTGACGAATCCTTTCGCCTCCATGTATGGCGGGAAGTTGGCGAAGCAGACCATAACCGCCCCTACCGAGATTGTGGGCACGGCCTTCGAAGGGCCTTTCATACGCCGTTCCACCATCGAGAAGGTAGGCTTGCCCAATAAAGAACTCTTCATATTCTGCGACGATACCGACTATTGCCTGCGCACGGTGCAGGCCGGATTCAAGATTGTCTATGTGCCCGACGCCTTGATGGATAAGGAAAAATTCTTCTCCAACGACAACTGGAGCCAGCGCAACAAGAAGAAGAAATGGAAACGTTACTATCAGGTGCGCAATTCCACCTATCTGAACCATCACTATGGCCGCAATGCGGCGGTCAGACATCTGCGTGGTTTCAATGCCGTGTCGGGCTATATATTGGTGGCCTTCTTTACGTGCTTGTTTGCCGATGCCTGGCAGTGGAGCGACATCGGCAAGTTGTGGAAGGCATACAGAGACGGCATAGACGAGAAACTCGGGATTATGGATCAAACTATCAAATGACGACGTTATGAGGCTGATAAAGATGACAGGCGGACTGGGTAACCAGATGTTTATCTATGCTTTCTATCTGCGGATGAAGAAGCGTTACCCCGAAGTGCGCATCGACCTTTCGGATATGGTTCACTATAAAGTGCATTACGGCTACGAGATGAACCGGGTCTTTCGGTTGCCCCATACGGAATTCTGCATCAATCAGCCTTTGAAGAAGGTGGTGGAATTCCTCTTTTTCAAGAAGATATATGAACGAAAGCAGGACCCCCACAGTCTTCGGGCTTTCGAAAAGGAATACTTTTGGCCTTTGCTCTACTTCAAAGGCTTCTATCAGTCGGAACGTTTCTTTGCCGACATGAAGGAGGAAGTCCGTAAGGCTTTTACCTTCGACCTCCGGAATGCCAATGAACAGAGCCTCCGGATGATGCAACGGATGGATGCCGACGCCAATGCCGTGTCTCTGCACGTGCGCAGGGGCGACTATCTGCAACCCCAACACTGGGCAACGACAGGCAGCGTATGCGGATTGCCCTACTATCGGAATGCGATTGCTGAGATGAACAAAAGGGTAGCCCGTCCTGCTTACTACGTGTTTTCCGACGATATGGCATGGGTAAAGGAGAATCTGCCATTGGAGAATGCCGTCTATATAGACTGGAACAAGGGGGAAGAAAGCTGGCAGGACATGATGCTGATGAGCCATTGCAAGCATCACATCATCTGCAACAGCACGTTCAGTTGGTGGGGAGCTTGGCTGAACCCGTCAGCAGACAAGATTGTCCTTGTGCCGACCCGTTGGTTCCAGCATTGCGACACCCCCAACATCTATCCTGCGGGCTGGACTAAGGTTGCGATAGATTAGCCCTGATAATTAACTGATAAATGCTTGAACCGCCATGAACATTTGTTATTTCCTGAAGAAACTGGGCATTGCCTTTTTTGAGGGCTTCCGTGCTTTCCGGCTCACCCCTTCGCCACGGCTTATCATGACCTTGCTGGTGAAGAACGAAGAAGACGTGCTGGAAGAAAACCTGCTGTTCCATAAGGCAATGGGGGTTGACGGTTTCATTATTACCGACAATAACTCCACCGACCGCACTCCGGAGATTATCCGCAAATACAAGGATAAGGGGTGGGTGCTGGAAGTGATAGAAGAAACGGCTACCAACTACGAGCAGAAGCAATGGGTGGACCGCATGGTATGGAAGGCCAAGACGCAGTACAAGGCCGACTGGGTAATCAATGCCGATGCGGACGAGCTGTGGTATTCTCCTTCGGGAAACCTGAAGGACGAGCTTTCGGCCACGCGGGCCAATGTATTGAAGTGTGAGGTCAAGAGCGTCTATCCCGAAGAAGACCGACCGTTTTGGGAATGGGATAAAATGATAAACCCTGTCCTCGACCAAGCGAAATACGACTTGTCGCTCTATTCCATCTTCGAACGGCAGAATAATAAGGTGATACACCGTGCCACCTGCTACCTGCAAATCTCCATGGGAAACCATAAAGTAACCATGTTCCCTCGAAAGTCGGAACCTGCTCGGGTGCGGGTCTATCATTACAACATACGGGGCAAACGGCACTTCATGGAGAAGATGATAAATGGCGGCAAGCAGCTGGAACAGCATAGCTCAAAGCGCGGCGGACGGCATTGGCGCTATTTCTATCAGATGTATAAGGAGGGTAAGCTGGAGGCCGAATACGACCGTGTCATTGGCAAGCCTGTCTTCGACGAACTCTGTAAAGACGGATATATCTATACGGATACTACGATTCCTACGTTCTTTGGCAAGTTGGGAGGAAAGTTCAAAAGCCTTTTTTGATGCTTATGAAACGGATAAAGCTTAGAAAAATAAAGAACTTTGTCAGGGGCTTCCTGAAGGCGGTACTGCTTTCTGGCAGGTATCACCGGAGGGAGAAGGCGCTGAAGAGGAAATATTATGTGGACTCGGAAAAGAAAGGCATTCAGACTACGCAAGTCGTTGTCATGGTAGACGGGCGGTATCTTCATGGAGGCTTGTGCGACCGTCTGAGGGGCATTGCCGGCGTGTATGGATATTGCAAGGAACGGAAGATTCCTTTTTATCTGCATTACGTGTATCCTTTCCGGCTGGAAACCTATCTGGAACCGAACCGGTGTGACTGGAGAATCGGTCCGGACCAGATTTCCTATCATCCGCAGGAGGCTTTGCCTGTGGTGCTGACCGTCAGGTCCTTGCAAAGCAAGATGCATCGTTTGTATCTGAACCGCATCATTGCGGCCTACCCGCATAGGCAGCTTCATGTCTATACGAATACGGTGCTGAACGACAAACACTTCTCCATGAACTTCTCGGACTTGTTTAAACCCTCTTTGCGGTTGCAGGAGGCCATTTCGGACAATCTGTTGCGTATAGGCAGCTCCTATGTGGCCATGGTCTTCAGGTTTCAGCAGTTGTTGGGCGACTTTAAGGAAGGTTACTTCCCGACATTGTCACCCGAAGAAGGTAAAAGGCTGATGCAGACTTGCATCGACAAGGTTGACGAGATACACTCCTTACGCCATCCGGACGCCAAGGTCTTGGTGACGTCCGATAGCGTTACCTTCCTGGAGACCGTTCAGCGGCAGTTGGCCTATGTTGACATTATTCCGGGCAAAGTCGTTCATGTCGATTTCACCCTGAATGCCGAAAATGACGTCTATCTGAAGTCCTTCCTGGACCTGTTCATGCTCTCCAAGGCCCGGAAGGTATATCTTTTTCAGACCGGAAATATGTATCATAGCGGCTTTGCCAAGCGTGCCGCCAAGATAGAAGATGTTCCCTATGAAGAAATTATTTTCTGACGGTAACCTCCTTCTCCTTATTCCATAATGCCAAGGCTGCCGCAACCGTATCGTCCATATCTGCATACGTGTACTGTGCCAACCGTCCTCCGAAGACGACGTTGTCCGCCTGTTGCGCCATTGCTTGATATTGGCTGAAGATTTCCGTGTTGACTTGGTTGTTTACCGGATAGTACGGCTCTTTCCCCTCTTCGAATTTGTTGGGATATTCGTACGTTATCACCGTGTCCGGTTGTTGCCCGAACTCGAAGTGCTTATGCTCTATCACGCGGGTGTAAGGCGTTTCGCTGTCGGTGTAGTTTACCACGGCGTTTCCTTGGAAGTTGGCGGTACCCTCCATCAGCTTGTGCTCGAAGCGCAGGCTCCGGTATTCCAGATGACCGCAGGCATAGTCAAAGTATTGGTCGATGCATCCAGTGTAGAGTATGCGGTCGGCCAAGGCGGACAATTCGGCACGATGTTCCGTGAAGTCTGTCCCTGTGCGTACTTCGATGCCATCCAGTAGAGAGGCGATAAGCTGATTGTAACCTCCGATGGGGATTCCTTGATACGGATCGTTGAAGTAATTGTTGTCGAATACAAAGCGGAAAGGGATGCGCTTGATGATGAAAGCCGGCAGTTCGGTAGCCGGACATCCCCACTGCTTCTCGGTATATCCTTTGATGAGGTATCGGTAGATGTCTTCTCCACAGAGCTTGAGGGCCTGTTCCTCTAGGTTCTGCGGCTGGACGATGTGGGCATATTTCCTTCGCTGTTCCTCTATGGCAGCCTTGGCTTCGTCGGGGGTACGCACTCCCCATAGTTGGTAGAAGGTATTCATGTTGAAGGGAAGGTTGTACAGCTTGCCCTTGTAGTTGGCTACCGGAGAGTTCGTGTAACGGTTGAACTCAACAAACCGGTTGACGTATTGCCAAACCTCCTTATTATCTGTATGGAAAATGTGTGCACCGTATTTATGCACATGGATGTCGGCTGTTTTTTCACAATAGACGTTGCCTCCGGTGTGTGACCGCTTTTCGATGACAAGACAACGTTTCCCGGCTTGGCGTGCTTCATGGGCAAACACGGCTCCAAACAAGCCACTACCTACAATCAGATAATCATACTGTTTCATTGAGCATTTATCTTAGGTGTTTTTTCACTGAAGTTGAGGCTTCACTTGAGATTCAGAAGTCCGAAGTTGGCGGCCCTTTCAGTTTGTATATAGTTCCTTAATTTGGTTTATTATATATTTTTGGTTGGAGCTGAACTTACGGGCAAAAAGCTTGTCTGAGTGAATGATTTCTTCAGCATCTTGCTTTTGCCAAACGTAAGGTGCTCCTCTGCCCCAGTCAATCAAACGCATATCCCCTCTGTCGCAGTCCTCCAGGCAATATATGTTTTTTCTGAAGGGAGAATTCCACAGAATGGTTTGCACAAAGATTTCGTCAGGGCATAGGGTATATCTGAAACGCTTCAAGACGAATGCCTTCTCTTTGATGAGGTGCTGACAGAACTCTTGGGTGATGCTGAACCATTGCGGTCCCTTCTTGAATCCGATTTCCTTCTTTCTGCGAAAATGTGCAATCTTCTGCAGGATTAACGCAAAGTTATAGAAAGGAACCGTAAAGGAATGCCATCTGTCATTCGGCCTCAGACTCTTGGTGAATAGGTAGTAGCGGGAAACTTTCCTGTCCAAGTCTTTCTGATGGTCGGAACTTTGCCAATAGCCCACAAACTCTTTTCCGGCATTTCTGGCGAAAAAGTCGTGGATGTAGTTCTGACTTTGGATGGGCAAGTCAACCCCCGACAACAAATGATAGTACGAGTAAGGACCGTTTCGTAAAGCGTATTCCATCAAGATAAATTCCGTCTTCACTATGCTTATGTCTCCCCAATATACCCTGATGGGATTGGGTAGGATGTACAGTTTGGACTTCACTGTCTGATAGCTTCGTATCTTCTGTAATAACAATCTGGAACGACGGTCTACGTGGACATAAATGTCGTTCCGTTCATCATCGAGCATAGTTAGCAATGTGGTCAGCACTGCATACTCATTATGCGCAATAATAAGGAAAGCATGCTTCATAAAGCGTACATTAGTTTTTTAAATAGTTGAGGTTTGGTTTCGCAAAAATATATAATATAATGATATGGCTGTTGCTTTTCGGGATATAATTAGGTTATATAAAGTTTATAAACCGAAAAAAAGAAGGGTATGATTACCTTCCGGCCATAGTCTTATAGCCTGTCTTTTTTCATGTTGATGGTGAGTGGTCCGGCAAACCGCAGCAAGTGGTTGATGTGGGCTATGTGCCCATCTCTGGCCGTACTGCCAAGTTTCTCTTTGAGCACTGCATATAGCTTATGCTTGTCGGCAGGGGGGATGCCAAGTTTCTTGATGTTGTTTTAGAGGATGCCGTGCCGGATGGTACGTTTATAAGGCTTGATGGGGGTTGCAAGTTCTATTTGGCGGATGATTTCGATGTCTTCCATCTTTCCGCCTCCATTATTGGCTGCCTTGACCGTGACCTTGCGGGCGTGTTGCCTGAAGAAGTTTAGTTCTTCATACACTTCTATCACGGAACCATGCAGGGCTAATCGGGTCCAGAATAGCCAGTCTCCACTATAACGCATTTCGGAACAGATGGTGGGATTGGCCTGTTCGAAACTGCTTTTCCTGAAAATGGCGGCGCTGGCATTGGCAATGTAGTTGCGCCAATACATATTGCGTCTGACGTATTCATTCCCGTTGAAGATGCGGTACTTCTGAGGCATTGCCTTCTTGCTCCATTTGTTTATGTCGTGGAGAATGATGTTTCCATGCTCGTCTATCAAGGTGGAGCCGCTGAAGCAGATGGCGGCGTCGGGGTGCTGTTCCAGCAGTGGGACGGTGGTTTCCAGGAAACGGGGAGAGGCGATGTCGTCGCTTTCTGCAATCCAAATGTAGGTTCCTTTTGCCAGGCTGATACCTTTGAGCCATTGCTGAAACGGACTTCCCGTATTTTTTTCATTAATCTTGATATGGGTGATATGCGGGTTGTCCCGATATTTGTTTAGAATTTCAACACTATTGTCTGTTGAAGCATCGTCGAGCAATATTAGCTCGAAATCTTGAAAAGTTTGGTTGAGAACAGAATCTATTCGCTCCCGAAGGTATGGCGCATAGTTGTAGTTCGGAATAATGACACTGATTACCGTTCGAAAATTCATTTTTATGTGGGTTTAGGTTTTATAAGGACAAAGTTAATAAACTTGATGGAAAAAACAATATCTTTGTGCCATAAACCGAAAGAAAAAATCTTATGTTGTCCATTATTATTTGTTCCATTTCGCCCGAACGCTTACAGAATATAAAGCAAAATATTGAAGACACAATAGGCGTTGATTACGAACTGATTGCCATAGATAATCGGGTGAACAATTGGCCCATAGCACGTGTGTATAACGAAGGGGCGCGGCAGGCGAGGTATCCTTACCTGTTCTTTGTGCACGAAGATGTCATTTTCCATAATAGCGGGTGGGGGAAGGCTATCGAGGAAAAGTTGGATGAGCCCGATTGTGGTGTGATTGGCTTTGCCGGCAGCAAGGTGATGACCGACTGTTATAGCGGGTGGGGACAATACAACTATCATTGGCATAGTGCATATTATTTCTTTGCGAATGACGGGGTGACGGTTGACCTGGAGGCCTATAACGTCAAGCTGAAAGAACCATACGACCCGGTTGTCGTGGTAGATGGCTTCGCTTTTTTTGTTCGCCGTGATGTTTGGGCCCAATGCCCGTTTGACGAAGCGTTGCTGACGGGCTTTCACTGCTATGACATTGATTTCTCTCTGCAAGTAGGGCAGAAGTACCGCAATTATGTTTGTGGGTTGGATATAAAGATAGAACATCTTTCGGCAGGGAATTTCAGTTCGTCATGGGTGCTGGATACCATACGCCTTTATGACAATAAATGGAAACAGATGCTTCCGCTGAAGACGGATGATGTCCGGATGTCCTCCAAGGCATACCGCAAAAACAAGGAAGAACTTTGCTATCGTTTCCTCTTCAAGGCATTGCGTACAGACGTGCCGCGCAAACTTAAAAAGCAGCTCTTGAACAGCTTCTGGCAACGTCCTTTTACGTGGCGGCATTTTACTCATTGCCTGAGCTGTACGCTGAAGTATCTTCGTTCATAGTCGGTCCGACCGGACATATCGGCTCTGCTCCTTAAGCCGTGCTTTAAGCATTTGCAGCACGGAAACTCGTGTAATTCAGAAAGGAATCATTATATTTGCGGTCTCTTTAATTCAATCGAACAGAAGTAATGAAGGAATTCATACAACTCATGCGGCGTTTCGTGTCGCCTTACAAGAAATACATTGGCTGGGCTATCGTGCTGAACATACTTTCGGCGGTGTTCAACGTATTCTCGTTCACCATACTGATACCTATCTTGAACATTCTTTTCAAGACGGGAGCAAATGACAAGGTATACCAATACATGGAATGGGGTAGCGGAGGCTTGAAGGATGTGGCTACCAACAACTTCTACTATTACGTCACGCAGATGATAAGCGATTATGGACCCGTGAATACGCTTGTGTTCATGGGACTTTTCTTGGCTTTCATGACGCTGCTCAAGACTTCCTGTTACTTTGCCTCGTCGGCCGTGATGATACCGCTGCGTACAGGCGTGGTACGCGACATCCGCGTGATGGTTTATAGCAAGGTGATGCACCTGCCGCTGGGCTTCTTCTCCGAAGAGCGCAAGGGCGACATCATAGCCCGTATGAGCGGCGACGTGGGCGAGATAGAAAACTCCGTCACCAGCTCGCTGGACTTGCTGATGAAGAACCCCATCCTCATCATACTTTATTTTTCTACGTTGATAGTCACCAGTTGGCAGTTGACCCTGTTCACCATCTTGGTGCTGCCCGGCATGGGCTGGCTGATGGGGAAAGTGGGCAAGAAGCTGAAACGTCAGTCACTGGATGCACAGGCCAAGTGGAGTAACACCATGTCGCAGTTGGAAGAGACATTGGGTGGACTGCGCATCATCAAGGCCTTCATTGCCGAAGACAAGATGATAAGCCGCTTCACGAAGAGCAGCAACGAGGTGCGCGATGCCACCAACAAGGTGGCTACCCGTCAGGCATTGGCACACCCCATGAGCGAGTTCCTAGGTACATTGCTCATTGTGCTGGTGTTATGGTTTGGCGGCTTCCTTATCCTGCGCGAGAATTCCAGCATCGAGGCACCGACGTTCATCTTCTACATGGTTATCCTTTATAGCATCATCAATCCGCTGAAGGAATTCTCGAAGGCCGGTTACAACATTCCCAAGGGACTTGCCTCCATGGAGCGTGTAGATAAGATTCTGAAGGCCGAGAACCCGATAAAGGAACCGGTTCATCCGAAGCCACTGAAGGCATTGAACGAGAAGATTGAGTTTAAGAACATCTCCTTCAGTTATGGCACGCGCGAGGTGCTTCATGATGTCAGCCTGACCATTCCCCGAGGGAAGACGATTGCCTTGGTGGGACAGTCGGGGTCGGGCAAATCGACCTTGGTGGACCTCTTGCCCCGCTATCACGATGTGCAGCAAGGCTCTATTACCATTGACGGCACGGACATCAAGGATGTGAAGATATCCGACCTGCGCGGGCTGATAGGCAACGTCAATCAGGAGGCCATCCTTTTTAACGATTCCTTCTTCAACAACATTGCCTTTGGCGTAGAGAATGCTACGATGGAACAGGTGATTGAGGCTGCCAAGATAGCCAATGCACACGATTTCATCATGGAGACCGAGCATGGATATGATACGACCATTGGCGACCGTGGCGGAAAGCTGTCCGGTGGTCAGCGCCAGCGCGTCAGCATAGCCCGTGCCATCTTGAAGAACCCACCTATCTTGATTCTGGATGAGGCTACGTCTGCGCTCGACACCGAATCCGAACGCTTGGTACAGGAGGCTTTGGAGCGTTTGATGAAGACGCGCACCACCATCGCCATCGCTCACCGGCTTTCCACCATCAAGAATGCTGACGAGATATGCGTGCTCTACGAAGGCAAGATTGTGGAACGTGGCAAGCATGAAGAACTCTTGGCGAAGAATGGCTACTATAAGAGGCTGAACGATATGCAGTCGCTTTCATAATAATTTGGAACAATACAAAAGAGGATATACCCAGTGGCATATCCTCTTTTTTGTCGTGCTTTAAAATCGTTGATTAAATTATTAAGAGAGAATCGTTTTATATAATTAAATTGTTAGGTTGATATTCTTCTGTTTTTAGAGCTTGTACAAGCCTTTCTTGCCCGTATCCAATTCCGGATCGCCCTTGTAGCCGATGTTTCCCATTCCACTGATGCGTGTTTTTAGGTACTTGGTGGCGTAACATTTGATGTCGCCCGCACCGGAGATGCTGGCCGTTACACGTTTGGCTTGCAGATCGGAGGCCTTTATGTCGCCCGCACCCGCAATGCTGTAATCGGCCTCTTCGGTGATGCCACTGAGGTAGATGTCGCCCGAGCCGGCAATGCTTATTTCCGTTTTAGTGGTTTTGACGTTTTTCATTGTCAGGTTGCCCGAGCCGGCTATGGAAGTCTTGAAGTTGTCGCAGGTGATGTTGTCACCGTTGATGTCTCCCGAACCGGCTATGGAGATGTTCAGGTTGTCGGTTGTCAGTCCGTTCTTCAGCAAGATGTCTCCCGAACCGACGACTGCTATGTTGTTCAAGTCGGCCGACGAGATGCGCATCTCCGTTTTGTCGTTGCTGATGCTGTATCCACGCTTGAGGCTGATGTAGAGCGTGCCATCCTCCACGTAGATGTCGAGCAGGTCAACGACGTTATCGGAGGTATAGACCTCTACACCGGGTCTGCCGGACTTCTGCGTAAAGACGACGTTGGCACTGCCTTTTATCTTTATTCCTTTAAAACTATCTACCCGTATGTCTTTGGTCACGTAGTTCTTGCTGGCTACTACTCGCTTGTTGCCGCTTGGGTTGATGCTTAAACAAGACTGAATGTTGAGGGCTAAGAAAGCCGCTGTGATGATTGATGCGATGATTTTCATATCTTTTCCTTTTTATGTTTTTTCTATTTATCTGTTAGACGGGATTTGTTTCGAAAAAGTTGCAAGTAGCACGTTTTTTTTCATTGTTTTCTCGTCGGTAGTTATAATTCAATTTCCGTGCCAAAAGTGTAAGTGGCTGATAATAAGAAGTTGTGCCGTTTGCGTAGGTGTTCGTTTTCGGACAGTCTGTTCGCTTTTAGCGTACGATTTGTTTGGTAATGTGGCTTAAACTTTGTTCTTTTGCTACCGTTTACAGTGCTTCTCTTCAATCAAAGAATAGATATGTATGGTGACAAATTATGTTTTGGAAGATAAGGAGTTGGGCGTTCTGAAGGTTCGTGTGTATGCCCGTGCACGTCGGCTGACCTTCACCACCAAGGAAGACGGCATTCATGTGACCGTTCCGCCGGGTACATCGGTAAGGGAGGTGGAGAATGCTGTCAATCAGTTGCGCCTTCGGTTGAGGCAAGCCCGGCAGAAACGGCAGCAGAGGCGTTCGCTGATAGACCTGGACTTCCGGATTGATGCCGACTACTTCAAGCTGCGTCTGGTCAGTGGTCAGCGCGAGAAGTTCCTTTCCCGTTCGGAACTGGGGGAGATGCAGATTGTCTGTCCGCCCGATGCCGATTTCTCCAATGCCGACCTTCAGGCTTGGTTGCACAAGGTGATTGAAGAGGCCTTGCGCCGCAATGCAAAGATTATTCTGCCGCCTCGGTTGTATCAGCTTGCCATGCAGCACGGACTTTCGTATAAGAGTTGCAAGATAAACTCCAGCAGCGGACGTTGGGGAAGCTGTTCGGCACGGGGCAGCATCAACCTTTCCTATTATCTGATGCTGCTGCCCCGACATTTGATAGACTATGTCCTGCTGCACGAACTGGCTCATACCCGCGAAATGAACCACGGCGAACGCTTCTGGGCCTTGCTCAACAAGATGACGGATGGCAAGGCACTGCAACTGCGCGAGGAGCTGAAGCGGTATCGGACGGAGTTTTAGTTAATGGATAATTGTTAATTGCTCACTGCGCTAGCAGCTTCACCTCTTCCCCCTCCTTCTCGAAGCGGTATGTGCCGCCCTTCTCGCTCAGTTCGAAGAGGGAGAGTTTCTCCGTGGCATTGTCCACTATCATGAGGGCACTTTGTTCGCTGAAGCGTTTCACTTCGAGGTTGAAAGGCTCTTCCGCGATTTTCTGGTTGACAAGCAGGCTGTCGTTGATGAGCAGGGAAACAGAATCGCCCGCAAAGCCCTTCACCAGACTGATATTGTATGTCTCGGCATAGTAGCGCCCACCTTCCTTTTCGCGTTGCAGACGCATACTCATATAGACGAAGATGACGACTACGAAGATTACGGCAAAGGCCAGTATGCCGTTGCCTATCATGAACTGCTTGTTGGTATTCAGACGGTGTGTCATATTTGAGTTTTTAGTTTTTTGTTTTGAACACAGAGACACGGAGGCACAGAGTTCTTGTTTTTAAAAAAGAAAGGCGATTGACATCGCGGAGAGCACGGAGAAGAAACGAAAAATCTCCGTGTCTCTGTGCCTCTGTGTTCACTTTTCGTTTTACCCGCCACAAATGTAACGAATAAAATTGAACCTATGGCTAAACTTTTGAACAAATAGAAAATAATGTTTTGCAGGCGTTTGGCTAATATTGCATCCGTAAAATAAAACATTGTAAATGCCATGAAGACAAAATTTTCTTTGCTGCTGTTTTCGCTTGTGTTCGTCGGGCAGATGTTGTCGGTGCTCAGTCGGCAGGTCTGACCCCCAATCGCTATATGTTTGGTTACAACGATGAGGCTATCATGAACGAGGCCATACAGAAGAGGGGTTGTGTGGAGATGCCCTATTTTTCTGTCACCGGTACGGGAGAGGTGGTACCTTTCGTCAATAAAGACAATCGTTTACCTATTAAATAACTAATCCAGCAGTTTGTATCAACGATTACCCTCTTCTTCTTTACGCTGTTCATACAGTTCTTTTCTGACTTGTTTTACCTCCGCAAGTATATCTTCTTCCGACAATTCATCTGTCCGGAAGGAATCAAGAAAATGATTCAGTTCTGTACGGGTAGCTTCACGGGTTAACGTCTGCCCTAAACGCAGTTGGGTACGTGTAGGCAATTGCTTGACGAGCGACAAGATTTGATTATAGCTCAAGTTCAATGTTGCTTCCATAAGAATCTGTTTTTTGTTATACTTGCAAAGAAACGAATTATTTTCCTTTTTCTCTTCAAAGATAGAATTTTTTTTCCATCTATATATCCCACTTGCGGCATCTATATGGCTGACGCGCTGGAAATATAGATCTGACGCGACAGGCATATATGCCCCGCACGTTGGATATATAGTTCTGACAACAGCCTCACCCTTTATACTCGCTCGGCGCCACCCCAAACTGCTTCTTGAAGCTGGTGGAGAAATGGGAGAGCGTGCTGAAGCCCGTCATGTCCGCTATCTCGGAGACGGTGTACTTGCCTTCCTTTATCAGTTCGGCGGCACGGTTCAGCTTGTAGGTCTTGAAGAATACGCTGGGATTCTCGCCTGTCAGTCCTTTCACCTTGTAGTAGAACTTGGTGCGCGATATGCGCAGCAGCTCCGTCATGCGGGCCACGTCCAGCTCGGGGTTGGACAGTTCGTTCTCCATCAGTCGGTAGAGGTCGGTCATGAAGGCGTTGTCCTGCGGCGACAGCACGTTCTCTTCAATCTTGTCCGTCTGCGTCGATTGGCTCAGCAGGCTGCGCACCTTCTCGCGGTTCTTCAGCAGCGACTTGATGAGGGCTAGCAGATAGCTGGGGTCGAAAGGCTTGGTCACGTAGGCATCGGCGCCGGTGTCCAAACCTTCCACCTGATTCTCTACGGTGGCTTTGGCTGTCACCAAGATGACGGGGATGTGGCAGAGCTGCAAGTCGTCCTTTATTTGTCGGCACAACTCGTAGCCGCTCTTGCCGGGCATTATTACGTCGCTCAGCACGAGGTCGGGGGCTTCCTCGCTCATCGCCTTGAAGGCCGAGTCGGCATCGAAGCGGCAGATGGTGCGGTAGTAGGGCGACAGCAGTGCCTTGAGGTAGTGCACCACTTCCGTGTCATCGTCCGTTATCAGGATGGTTTGCTTCTCCTGTGGGTTGCCTTCGGCTTGTCCCGACCGATATTGCGCCTCCGTCTGCAGGGGGAAAGCCTTGTTCTGTTCTTCGTCGGGCAAGGTGCGCTCTTCGGCGGTGTAGGCCGCATCGGTGGTGGGCAGCAGCAAGGTGAAGACGGCTCCTGTACCCTCCGCACGATTGGAGGCGCAGAGCAGGCCATGATGCAGCACGGCCAGACTGCGGGCATAGTAAAGCCCGATGCCCGTGCCCCAGTTGTACGTGCCCGTATGCTGATTGTTCAGCTGATAATAACGCTCGAACACCTTCTCCAGCTGGTCCTGCGGGATGCCACATCCGGTGTCGGCCACTACTATCTTCACATATTGCTTGTCCAGGCTCTCGGTTGTCGAAGGGAACAGCGAGGTGGCCTCTTCGCGCGTGATGACATCGAACGACAGCTCCACCCGTCCACCTCCGGGCGTAAACTTTAGGGCATTGCTCAGCAGGTTGCCCACTATTTTGTCCAGCTTGTCGGCATCCAGCCACATCAGGAAAGTGTCCTCCAGTCCATACGTGTTCAGTTCGATGCCCTTCTCCGTGGCGTTGATGCGGAAGATGTCCACGAAGCGTTGCAGCTGCGAGATGATGTCCGTGCGGCGTACCTGCAACTTCAGCGTGTCGTTTTCCAGCTTGTTGAAGTCCATCAGTTGGTTCACCAGCCGCAACATACGGCCCACGCTGCGTTGCACGATGTAGAGCAGTTGCTTGTCGGCACCCTCTATCTGCGGGCTTTCGCAGAGCTGTGCCACCGGTCCCGAAATCATGGTGAGCGGTGTGCGGAATTCGTGGGAGATATTGGCAAAGAAACTCATGTTCATGCGGTTCACCCGTTGCTCCTGCTCCTTCTCCTGCCGGGCACGGCGGATGGCCTCCTTACTGCGGCGAATGCGAAGGCGCACACGGATGAGGAAGCCGATAAGGACGGCAGTCACGAGCAGATAGAGGCAGCGTGCCCACCACGTGGCCCACGGAGCCGGACGGACAATGACGCGGATGGAGTTCTCCGTCTCCACGATGCTCTTGTCGTTGTTGGTTATCTTCACCTTGAACGTATAGCATCCGGCGGGCAGATTGGCATAGTAAGCCTCGCGGTTGTTGTTGGCGTCAATCCAATACTTGTCGAAACCCTCCATCATGTAGTAATAATGCACACGCTCGTACTCGCAATAGTCAAGGGCGGCAAACGAGATGCTGAATCCATTTTCGTCATGGTTCAGACGGATGTCCGGATGGTAGGACAAGTGCTTCTCGATGTTGCCGTCTGCCTGCGGGCGCACCAGCCGGTTGTGAATCTTCAAGTCCTCGAACAGCAGCGGGATGTTTCGCTTGATGCTGACGTCGATGGGGTTGAAGTAAGTCAGTCCGTGCGTGCCGCCAAAGACGAGCGTGCCATCGGGCAGTCGGCACGAAGAGCGGTCGTAGAACTGATTGCCACCCGTGCCGTCGGCAGCATAGTAGTTGGTGAATCGGTCCACCGTATGGTCGTACTTGCTCAGTCCGTATTGCGTGCCTATCCAGATGTTGCCTTGCGCATCTTCCTCAATGCTGCTGATGTCTTGGCAGGGGATGCCCTCCATCGACTTCAGTTGCCCGGTGGCAGTGGTGTAGTGCAACAGACCGTTGCTGACGGTACCTATCCAGATGTCGCCCCGACTGTCGCGCATGATGGCGGTGGGGATGAATACCGACCTCTTGATGCAAGCCTTCCAGTCGGCCGGGTCAAAAGGTACTTCTTTAGCTTCCCAAGTCGTCTGGTCAATCTGCATGATGGGGCACATGAAGGCTGTAGCCCACATCTTATCATTATCAATGGGCAGTAATCCGGGGATAAAAGTCCATATCTGGGGGAATGCTTGGACCTTCGTAAACTCCTTCTCACCTTTCTTCATTGCCCAAAGCGTATGACTCGATGTCCCTATCCATAGCGTACCGTGGTGGTCTTGGGCAAAGGACATGGGTGCAAAAATGTCATAGCAGTTCTCCACTTGGAGGATACCATTCCTATATCTGCACTTCAGCACCTTACTATAATAAGCAGCTCCCAACCAAATGTTGTTCTCATCGTCTACGAACACAAGCGTAAAGTCTGCATAGTCGATACCGGCTTGCCTGAATACCTGTTGCATATCTACCTTCTTTACTTCACGGCTATCCATGTTGTAGGTGTATAACCCATCGACCAAGGTCGCTATCCAAAGGTTGCGTTCCTTGTCCACTGCTACGGATTTGACGGACTTGTTCTTCAGGCACAGGCTAAGGTAATTGTTGGTATTGAACCGCTCCTTATAGTTGTAGCGCACCGTACATCCTTGGTCGATGGACCCAATCCACAGATTCTTCTGCGAGTCGGTGAACATGGTGCTTATCTGGAAGTCGGGAGCCTCGAACGGGAAACCACTCTCATCTTGGTGTATGACGCTGCCTTCTATGTAATTGTAGAGGAACAACCCATGCTTGTCGGTATTCAGCAGCAAGCCGTTGTGCCCGTAAGGATGAATGTAGCTGACGCGAGCTTGCTTCAATCGGGGATGCTCCAGGATAGCCCGGGGGGTCTCCTTAAATTTGCGCGACTGTGTGTCGAAGATATGAACTTGACGATTCCCCGTCAACCAAATATTTCCGTTGCTCTGCATGAAGAAATAGTCAGGATTGGTATTCAAAGGTATGGAATCCTCCAAGGCCAGTGTAGAAGAATTGTAGCAACGCATATACAACGGATTCACTGCCCATAGCTTATTGTCGGGACTGATGAAGCAACGCTGATTAAGAGTCTGCATCGGGTCGAAGTCTTGGATTAGAATATCAAATTTCTGTTCCGCACTGTTGTATGCGGCTAAGTGGAGACCCAAGTTCAAGAATATCCGGCCCTCCTTATTCTCTATAATCTGCCAGCCATTCTTGTTGGGGAAATCAATAGGAATGTATCGAAAGTTGTCCTCATCGGTATAGATGCATACTCCGTTCACGGTGACGACCCACAATCTGCCCTTGGAGTCGCACAGCAGGTCATTGATTTGATTGTCGGGCAAGTCCAACGAATCGTCCGTACAATAATACTGATGATATTCGTGTACATTGAATTTGTTCAGTCCCCGAAAGGTGCCTATCCAAATATGCCCCTGCGCATCTTCGGCAAACGATGTCACCTTTTGATTAGAAAGGTCATTTGTGATGATGGGACTTGTTATCACTGTCGGAGTAGAAGACGATTGCCCTGCATGGGTACAAGCTCCTGCGCCCAACAGGAATATTAGAAAGACCGGATACAACAATCGGACTAGGACAAAACTGGAATTTCTCATATCAGATGCATTGGTTATGGCAGCGAAAATACATATAAAAAACGAGTTTTGGAATGTCGTGCAGCAGGTTTTGAACAAAACCGCAACTATTTGAACATAGAGAAAAAGCACTTTGAACACAGCAAAAACTAGTTTGAATACCCGAGCAATCCGATGGGGTAGAAATACGCTAATATTGCAGTCGTAGAAATCAAATCATTTTTGCTGTATGAAGAACCTGTATCTATTACTTGTATGTGCGTGCATCGCGATCTTTACGATTTCGTGTAGCGGAAATCGTGGAGTGGAGAATCGATGCGCAACGATGGCATCCGGAGAAGTCACTGCTTCGGCAGAGATTGGTGTCGTTACCACAGAATCCGGTCGTGTGAGTGGATACCAAGCAGACGGTATCTATATATATAAAGGAATACCCTACGCCAAGGCCGAACGCTTCATGCCTCCTGTGGCTCCCGATGAATGGGAGGGCATACGCAGTAGTCGTGCCTACGGCCCTACCTGCCCGCAGGGCAAGCGCATGGGTTGGTATAGCGACGAGCAGGCGTTTGCCTTCAACTGGGACGATGGATATCCCGACGAAGACTGCCTGCGGGTGAACGTATGGACGCCGGGCGTGGGCGACGGAAAGAAACGTCCCGTCATGGTGTGGCTGCACGGTGGTGGCTATTCGGCCGGTAGCGGACAAGAACTGCCATCGTACGACGGAACGAATTTGGCCAAGAAAGGCGATGTAGTGGTGGTGACGCTGAACCACCGCCTCAATGTATTGGGCTTCCTCGACCTCTCGGCCTATGGGGACAAGTATGCAAAATCAGGAAACGTCGGGCTGCTCGACTTGATAGCAGCGCTTCAATGGGTAAATCATAATATAGCGTCCTTTGGTGGCGATGCACAGAATGTGACCATCTTCGGTCAGTCCGGCGGAGGCGGCAAGGTATCTACCCTGCTTGCCATACCGGCTGCCAAAGGATTGTTCCAGAAGGCCATCGTGCAAAGCGGCTCGATGCTTCGGACGATGGAACAGAAGTATTCGCGTCGCATCGGCAGTGCTGTGATGGAAGAACTAGGCTTGAAGGCCTCACAGATTGACCAACTGCAAAAGTTGCCCTACGAGCAACTATTGGCCGCCGGTGACAAGGCCGTGGCCCGCGTGCGTGCCGAGGCAGACAAGGAAGGCGTTTCTTCCTTCATCTTCGGCTGGGCACCTACGGTGGATGGCGATGTGCTTCCGGCACAACCCTTCGACCCGCAAGCCCCTGCACAGAGCAAGGACATCCCGATGCTGATAGGCACTACCCAACACGAGTTCACCACTACGGCCTATGTGCCTGCCCTGCGCAACGTCACCGAGGAGAAAGCGGTGGAAGGATTGCAGAAGAAGTACGGCAACCGCACCGACGAGTTCCTGCAAGCATTCAAGAAAGCTTATCCCAACTATCAGCCGAAAGACTTGATAGACATGGACTTCATATTCCGTCCGGGTGCCGTGGCACAAGCCAAGCTGAAGGCCGCTCAAGGGGGTGCTCCTGTCTATATGTACCTCTTTGCTTGGGAATCGCCTGTGCTGGACGGTATGTTCCGCAGCACACACTGCATGGAGATTCCTTTCGTGTTCAACAACGTGGTGCGCCATGCCTCGATGACCGGCGGCGGCGAAGCCGCCCGTGCCCTTGGCGACAAGGTGAGCGACGCATGGCTGAACTTTGCCCGCACAGGCAATCCCAATGTCGAAGGACTGCCTATGTGGGAACCCTACACCGTCGAGCAAGGAGCCACAATGTTCTTCAACGACACGTGTGAAGTGAAGTACAATCATGACAAAGAATTGTTGGATATTGTATTGGCATTCCCCGTGCGTGGATTCTGATGCTGATGAGGAATGCCGCAATATCCTTTGAACAAAAACATATCAACCTTTTTATTAATTAATCTAATTTACAACAAATGAGAAGCATTAGCAGGAACAATGCAGTGAGAAGGCTGGCGATGTCGGTACTTTTCCTTTTGATGGCAGCACCTTTCTTGTTGGCACAGCAAGTAAAGGTCTCTGGTAGAATTATAGATGATTTGGGTGAACCGATGATTGGAGTGAGTGTGCTTGAGAAAGGCACTTCCAACGGTGTGATTACCGACATGGATGGTAATTATGCATTGTCTGCCAAGGGAGGTGCCGTGCTTGTTTATTCGTACATCGGCTATGTGACCCAAGAACGGCAGGCCGTGTCCGGAGTGATAAACATTACGATGAAAGAGGACACCAAGACTTTGGAAGAAGTGGTGGTCGTAGGTTATGGCGTGCAGAAGAAAAGCTCAGTGACCGGTGCCATCTCGCAAGTGAAGGCCGAAGATATGGAGAACCGCACGATAACCAATGCCCAGCAGGCTTTGCAAGGTAAGACGGCCGGTGTACAGCTGATTACGACATCGGGTGCCCCCAATGCAACGCCCACCGTGCGCGTACGTGGTTACTCCTCCAATGTTTCGTCCGACCCCTTGTACGTAGTCGATGGTGTTCGCCTATCCGACATTTCGGGCATCGACCCCAACAACATCGCTTCTATGGAAGTGTTGAAGGATGCAGCCTCTGCCGCCATCTATGGTGCTGAGGCCGGTAATGGTGTCATCCTGATTACGACGAAGAAAGGCAAGTCCGGGGAAGGTAAGATAACTTACGACTTCCAGTTTGCTTCGCAGTCGTTGGCACGCACGCCCCGTATGCTGAACTCGGAAGAATACATCAACTACATGGTCGAGGCAGGTACGTTCACATCGTCCTTCTTGGAATCGTCTTGGGATGGAGTGACGGATACGCGCTGGACGGACGTAGCCTTCGAGAGCAGCCGTTTGCAGAAGCACAATCTGGCATTCACCAACGGTGGCGACCGAGGCAACTATTACCTCTCGCTCTCGTACCTCGACAACAATGGTATTGTAGCGGGAGACGCTGACGTCTATCGTCGTCTGACGGCTACCATCAACTCAGAATACAACATCAAGTCGTGGCTGAAGGTGGGTACCACCAATCAGATTGAGAAGTACAACTACCGCTCCGTATCCGAAAGCTACGAATACGGAAGTATGATGACAGGCGTACTGATGATGGACCCCTTGACCGCTCCTACTTATACGGCCGACAACCTGCCCAGCCATATGCAGACAGCGTTGAGCAACGGAAAGACCCTGTTGCAGGATGAGAACGGAAACTACTACGGCGTTTCGCAATACTACACCGGCGAGCAATACAACCCGCTGATTATGCGCGACAACAACAAAACACGTTACAGTGGTTTCAATGTCACCGGTTCTATCTATGCCGACTTTAAGCCTTTCAAGGACTTCACGTTTACTTCCCGCTTCGGTTATCGCTTGTCGGGCACACGCTACTCCAGCACTTCGCTTCCGTTCTATGGCAACGCCACGCAGAGCCGCGACTATGTGGACCATAGCAGTACCTCTTCCACCACCATCTACTATCAGTGGGAGAACTTTGCCAACTACATGAAGACCTTCGGAAAGCATACGGTGAACGCCATGGTCGGTATGTCCTATCAGGAGTCTACCTACGACTATGTCACCGGTAGCTTGTCGGCCAATGAAGAAGACGCCGTATTGCAGAACAGTCCGTTGTTCTACTTCCTGAACTACGCCTCCTCTTCGTCCACGAAGACAGTAGCCGGCGAAAAGACACGCACGTCCAAGTATTCTTATTTCGGACGTATCGGATACGACTATGCCGGAAAGTACATGCTGCAAGCCTCCCTTCGTGCCGATGCCGCCGACCTCTCCATGCTGCCCTCCACCAATCGTTGGGGCTACTTCCCCGCCGTATCAGTCGGCTGGACCATGTCAGAGGAAGAGTTCTTTGCTCCGTTGAAGGACCACGTGAGCAGCTTGAAGCTGCGTGCCAGCTGGGGACAGAACGGTAGCCTTTCGGCCTTGAGCGGCTACTCTTACAGTACCGACATGGCATCCGATGGCATCTATCCTTTCGCCTCGGGCAACTCGTACGTGACGGGCGTTTCTCCTTCCACCATGGGAAATACCGAACTGAAGTGGGAGACCTCCGAACAAATCAACGTAGGTGTTGATGCCCGTTTCTTTAACGACCGTCTGACCTTCAGCCTCGACTATTTCGACAAGAAGACCAAAGACCTGCTGGTGTGGGATACCACTCCGTCTTTGTCCATCGGTGGCTCGATGTCTCCGCTGAATGCCGGTGACGTAAGCAACAAGGGTTGGGAAATAGAGTTGGGATGGCGCGACAACATTAAGGACTTCAGTTACAGTGTACGTGGTAATATTGCGACGCTGAAGAATAAGGTTACGTACATCGACCCCTCCTTGTCGCGCATCGGTGGTACCACCTTCCACACCAACACCATCACTTATTTCGAACAGGGCTATCCGGTGTACTACTTCCGCGGCTATCAGTTCACGGGCGTTGACCCCGAGACCGGTGACCCCACTTTCGCCGACTTGGACGAAAGCGGCAGCATCTCCGATGGTGACCTGACCTACATTGGCGACGCCATTCCCGACTTCACGTATGGCATCACCCTGACGGCAGCCTACAAGGGATTCGACTTAACCGTATTCGGTGCCGGTTCGCAAGGCAACGACATATTCAACTGCATCAACCGTTCGGACTTCCCGGCTTCCAACAAACTGAAAGAGATATTCTACGACAACCGTTGGACAACGACGAACACCAACGGAACCGTACCTCGCGCCGGTGCCAACAACATGGACAAGTACCAAGTTTCCGATGCATTGGTGTACGACGGCTCTTACTTTAAAATCAAGCAAATACAGTTGGGCTACTCGTTGCCGAAGACCCTCTTGAGCAAGGCCTACATCAACAACCTGCGCCTGTATGTGTCATTGGAAGACTTCTTCACGTTCACCAGCTATCCCGGTCTCGACCCCGAAGCTGCCGCAAGCTCTACTTCGGGTATGGGTATTGACAAGGGTGGTTATCCTTCCTCCAAGAAGGTTGTGTTAGGCTTTAATATCGAATTCTAGTTAACTTTAAATGAAAGGAACAATAATGAAAGCAAAATATATTTATACGTTGTTGCTGGGCTTCATAGCCTTGATGACCGTCAGCTGCGAAGACCGGCTGGATATTGCCCAGAATGGTAACCTGGGAGGAATGGAAGATTACTATCAGACGGATGATGAGGCGTTGGCCGCCTCGGCTTCGATGTATGCCTCTTGGCGTTCGGCGTTCTACAATTGGTGGTTCCTCAAGAATCTGCTGGCCGACGATGTATGGTGCGGTGGTGGTGCCCGTGGTGACAATACCGAGATGGAAGCCATCAACGAATACACCTTCGGCACCGACAACGGATTCATTGAAGATGTCTATTCCAGCTTATATACCATCATCTACAAAGCCAACCTGATTATCGACAACATGAGCGATGACACGGACGTGAAGGCACGTGCCATTGCCGAAGCCAAGTTCTTCCGTGGCTGGGCACACTTCGAGTTGGTGACCCTCTATGGCACGGCTCCCGTTGTCAACCACCTGCTTTCGTCCAGCGAATATCGTCAGGCCAACAGCACGGCCGAAGCACTGTGGGCACAGGTGGAGAGCGACTTCTCGGACGCAATCAGTGCCAACGCACTGCCCTCGAAGTCGAGTGCAAGCGATACTGAGACGGGCATCCGTGTGACCAAGGAAGTAGCCAAGGCTTATCTGGGAAAGGCATACCTGTTCCAAGGCAAATATACCGATGCCGCCACGACGCTGGACGAGGTCATCAACACCGGCCTGTATTCGCTCTACGATGGCGACTACGACCAACTGCTGCACGCATCGACCAACAACTGCTGCGAGGCCATGCTCGAATGCCAAATGCGCAACGATGCGGAGAACATCTGGAACTTCTTCTCCATGTGGTGCATCATGCAGGGATGGCGTTCCTCCAACATGAGTTACAGCACAGAGGCGCAATCCTATCTGGCAACAGGCACTTATGGCTTCATGAATCCGCGCGAAGACTTGTATGAGGCCTTCGTCGAAATGGAAGGGGCTGACGGCTACCGACTGAATCAGACCATGCGCACTTACGAGCAGATGGAGGAAGTGGGCGTTTCGCTGATGGAAGGTTACTCGCTGATTGACAACGAAGGCTACTTCATGTGGAAGAACCGTGCCTTGCTGGCCGACTGCGTCTATAACTTCTCGGCCTTCCAAGTATTGCAGTACGTCAACTACCGCGTGATGCGCTATGCCGAAGTGCTGTTGCTGGCAGCCGAGGCACACGTACAGGGCGGCGGCAGCACGGACAAGGCGTTGGAATACATCAACACGATTCGTACACGTGCACAGTTGTCGAGTCTGACAAGTGTGACTTTGGACGACGTCAAGAAGGAGAAGCGCCTCGAACTTTGTCTGGAAAGCGTTCGCTTCCAAGACTTGGTGCGCTGGGGCGATGCAGAAACCGCATTGGCCTCGCAAGGCAAGGAAATCCCCAGCCTGCAGAACGACGCGACGAGTGGCATTCAGGTTACCATCACCAACACGAACACCACTTATGGCTTCAAGACAAAGCATAACCTGCTGCCCATCCCCTTGAAGGAGTTGGAAGTGAACCCCAATATGTCGCAGAACGAAGGTTGGTAAATCAATGAAATATTGCGTAATGAAGTATTTTCATAAAAAATGCTTCATTACGTGTTCTGCATCGACAATAACGAAAACTTTCCGTATATTTAGAGAATAAAATTATAGTAGAAATGAAAAAGATTGTACTTGTGTTTCTTGTCGCTTGCCTGGCACTGACCGCAAACGCACAATTCCCCGGATGGGGCCCGCAAAGCAAGGTGCTTACGGACAGCATCCACAGCGAGGTACTGAATGCATACCGTCAGTTCACCATCTACCTGCCGCAAAGCTATGAGGTAGATGTCACGAAGCAATACCCCATCCTCTATCTGCTGCATGGGATGTCGGGGGTGAATACCAGTTGGTTCGACGACCAGCGTTGCAAGGATGTGATGGACCAGCTCGTAGCATCGGGCGAGGCCTGCGAGATGATAATCGTCTCTCCCAATGCCGGTGGAAATCCGTCTACGTGTCAGAACGGCTATTTCAATATGCCGGGATGGGCTTACGAGGACTTCTTCTACAAGGAATTCCTTCCATACATTGAGAAAACTTATCGGGTGATTGGCGATAAGCAGCACCGCGCCATCGCCGGACTGTCGATGGGTGGCGGCGGAACCACAAGCTATGCGCAGCGTTACTCCGATATGTATTGCGCCGCCTATGCCATGAGTGCTTTGATGAATATTCCGGCAGGTGCCGAAAATCCGTCTTCCAATCCGGATGACAAGATAAACATTCTGACCAAGTCGGTGATAGAGCATAGCTGCATACAGTATGTGGTCGAAGCCGATGACGCCCGCAAGGCACAGCTGCGCTCGGTGAAGTGGTTCGTGGACTGCGGCGACGACGACTTCCTGCTCGACCGCAACATCGAGTTCTTCCAGGCCATGCGCAATGCCCAAATCCCCTGTCAGTTCCGCGTGCGCGATGGTGGTCATACTTCCGAGTATTGGCATTCGGCCCTCTACAACTGCTTGCCTTTCGTGAGCCGTTGCTTCGGGAAATGAACTGTTTTTTAGAAGGAGTTAGAAGGAGTGAAGGAGTTAAAAAGGAGTTGGAAGCCGATAGACTACTAACAAACTCAAAAACTTATAAGCTCAAAAACTCAAGAACTAATATTTACAAATCAGTTAGTGATATACAATTAAAAAGTCAAGAAAGTTGAATTTGTGTAAATGTTTGATTTACAAAGTGCTAGATAGAGCTGCGCTCACTATACGACTGAGGGTATCTCACTATACGACTGAG
>JAUNJD010000217.1 GCA_030523205.1 Bacteroides sp. | reverse complement strand
GTTAGGTACCCTCAGTCGTATAGTGAGATACCCCCCTCTCAGAATGGTCTGTAACGCGGTATCGGCTACTGCTTACTTCTTCATCCGAATAAGATAGAAAAGAAGATACAAAACGCCCACCGTCATCACGGCCACGGCACCGTTTTGCCCGATGGCATCGCTGGCCACACCCATTGCCATGGGGAACACCGTGCCACCGAAGAGGCCCATAATCATCAGGCCGCTCACCTCATTCTTCTTCTGCGGCATGGCCAGCAGCGCCTGCGCAAAGATGATGGGGAAGATGTTGGAATTGCCGAAACCGATAAGGGCGATGCACACGTAGATGACGGCCTTGTCGTGGAAGATGAACAGCCCCACCATAGCCACCAGCATACAAAGCACGCTGATGCCGAAGAACGAACGGGCAGCCATCTTCTGAAGGATGAACGCACCGAGGAAGCAGCCTGCCGTGCGGAAGATGAAGTAGAGGCTCGTGGCGAAACCGGCCTCATCGAGCGACATACCCAGACGCTCCATCAGAATCTTGGGAGCCGTGGTGTTGGTACCTACGTCGATGCCCACGTGGCACATGATGCCCAGAAAACAGAGCAGGATGAACGGCTTGGCCAGCAGTGCCAGACACTCGCCAAAGGTCGATGGACGGCCTTCTTCCTTCTCCTCCTGTATGGACGTGGCGCCCAGCCAAAGGATAGCGATGACGGCCACCACCATGTAGATGGGGAACAGCACCCGCCAACCCATGCCCAGCGAAGGGATGGCCTGCGTAGCCCCCCACATGGCAATGTAGGGAGCCAAGAAGGAGGCAATGGCCTTGACAAACTGTCCGAAGGTGAGCGAACTGGCCAGACTGTCACCGCTCACGATGTTGGACAGCAACGGATTGAGCGAAGTCTGCATCAGCGCATTGCCGATGCCCAGCAGCGAGAACGACACCAACATCAGCATATAGCCGTCGCCAAAGATGGGGAGCAGCAGCGACGCAAACGTCACCACCAAGCTGAGCAGCACGGTCTTCTTCCGACCAATGCGGTTCATCAGCATACCCGTGGGCACGGAGAAGATGAGGAACCAGAAGAACACGAGCGACGGGAATATGTTGGCTTCCGAGTCACTCAGTTGCAGGTCGGCCTTCACGTAGTTGGAGGCAATGCCCACCAAGTCAACGAAGCCCATCGCGAAGAAGCAAAGCATGATAGGCAGCAGCTTTGCCAAGGAAGATGATTTTGTGGAGTTCATATTATTCAATGCTTATTTATTTGTTTTTCAATGGATTTACTGTTAAATTACTGATTTGGCAACGACCCTTGTCGGTATAGACCGAGAGGGTGGTATAAGGCTTTTGCGGGAATACCAGATTGGTCATGGCAAACCGTCCGTCTCCCTCGAAGGCTTCGATGCTGCAACGGTCAACGAATAATCGCAGGCTCTGTGTGTCCTCTGCCGGACAAGGTGCTACCGTCACAGCCGGGAAATCCTTGCTGAAGTCCGTCAGTCCGCTGGCATTGCGATCCATGCTGAACGTGTGGTTGGCCACGTCGTATATCATCGTGGTCTGCTCGCCATCGGCATTGCTCAACGCCACATATACCTTACCGGCCGAGCGTGGTTTCAGCTCCAGATTGATTTCACAAATGCCGCTGTTCGCGGTAGGCAGTTTGCGCGACACCTTGCGGGTACCTGCTGAGAATGAGCCATACTTCAACGCCTTTCCGCTACGCAGAGTTTCCACCTCCGGTGCCGGAGTTACAGCCAAGTAAAGTTCGCCATCACCTCCGTCATACAATTCCAAATCGCGCGGCAAGGAGTTGGCACTGCGATATTGCTGTGTAGGCACATTGTTGGCATATTGCCAGTTGCTCATCCACGCAATGACGGTATGCCGTCCGGCAGGACTGTTGCTCCACGACACGGCAGCGTAATGGTCTTTTCCGTAATCCATCCACTTCGTTACCTGCGGCTTGGAGTCGCAAACAAACTTCTTACCATCGAAGTCGCCTACAAAATACTGCGTGGCACTGCCTCCGAAGATTCCGCCCGGATTGAGGTTACAAACAAGCACCCACTTGGTTTGGTCGGTGCCGCGCACGGGCAGTTCCATCAGGTCGGGGCACTCCCACACGCCCTCTTGCGCACCATAACCTTTGCCGAAACTGCTCTCCTTCGTCCAATGCTTCAGGTCGGGCGAAGAATATATCCACATCTCCTTCTCCAAGGCAGCCGCCAGAATCAGTATCCACTTGCCGCTCTTGGCGTGCCAGAACATATTGGGGTCGCGACATTCCTTGTCCGATGTGATGATAGGATTCTTCTCATAGATATGGAAAGTCATTCCGTTGTCCGTACTATACGCCAAGCTCTGCATTTGGCTGGCACCTGCCGAGGTGTAAATGGCTATCACCGCGTCCTTACCGAATCCGGCGGTGTTCTCCTTGTCCACCACACTGCTTCCGCTGAACACCGTGCCCAGTCCGTTGGGTTGTATGGCTACCGGGTGATGTTCCCAGTTCACCAAATCCTTGCTCGACGAATGTCCCCAATTCATGTTCCCCCACATGGAGCCGTAAGGATTGTGCTGGAAGTAAAGGTGATATTCGCCATCCTTGTAGAACATTCCGTTCGGGTCGTTCATCCAGCCGTAGAGGGGCGTATGATGGAAGAGCGGGCGGAAGGTATCACGGTTAGTGGTGTCGAAGTCATCGGCCAGCTTAATCTCGTTCCAGCAAGCATCATCCATCAGATTGCGCACGTTGGTGCGGTCGTTGGCCGTATGGATGTCGAAGGTGACAGCCTTGCCCTTATATTGCTCCAAAGCAAAAGGAACAAAGTAATCTACCCGATTGGCAGCCAGCCTCACCTGAATGGTCTGGTCGGCCTTATTGTTTACCAACACGTGAATGGTTGCTTCGGGAGCCGTCTCCTCGATGGGCAGCAGCAGGTACTTCTGCGGTTCGTCCACCATTACTAAGCTGTGGTTGGCACCTAGGTGATGGATGCTTAGTCCGGTCTGCTGTGCCCAAGCAATGCTTATCCCCATAAAGAAAATCAAAATAGAAGTCAAAACAATCTTTCTTAAAAAAGAGAAAGAAATTCCATAAGAGTAATGTTTCATGGCAAATCTGGTATTAAATTTATCAATGTCATCATAGTCAATCAATGCTCGGGAAGAGCACTGCAAAGAAAAAGAAAAATGCCCGAATCCGATAAAAGAAATGTTTCAAAAGATAACAAATCTGATACATGGCAGTATTTCGATGCGAAATTTCTATTTATACCTTATTAATAATAAAGGCGTTTATGCTGATATTTTTTTGAGCCTTGTATCAAAAATCACAGCGTTTGCAACAAAAGTTATAGCCCTTTTACTCAAAATCATCTTTCTTTGCAACATCAAAACATGTTCGGGAAAAGCTGTTTTTGATAAGGGACCGTCTTTTACGGTCGCAAAATAATGAGTTAGTCAAACTATTAATAATCTAATCAAAAAAATGGAAGACATGAAACGATTTCTTCTATGTGCATTACTCTTCATTACAGCATGCACCATTGTTCAGGCACAGAACCTGACAGTACAAGGAAAAGTGGTCTCCAAGGTAGATGGAGAACCCATCATTGGAGCAACCATTGTAGAATCCAATCAAACAACAAACGGTACCATTACCGACATCGACGGCAACTTCAGATTGACCGTGGCTCAAGGAGCTGAGTTGACCATCTCCTATATCGGCTATAAGACCGTACAGGTAAAGGCCCAAAGTTCTCTCACAGTTCAATTGGCCGAAGAATCGGAATTGCTACAAGAGATTGTCGTAACCGGATATACCACTCAGCGCAAAGCCGACCTGACCGGTTCGATTTCCGTAGTAGACATGGACGAAATTGCCAAGCAAAACGAAAACAATCCCATCAAAGCATTGCAAGGACGTGTGCCGGGCATGAACATCACCGCCGATGGTAATCCAAGCGGATCGACCACCGTTCGCATCCGTGGTGTCGGAACCTTGAATGACAACGACCCACTTTACATCATCGACGGTGTGCCTACCAAGTCGGGTATGCACGAGTTGAACGGCAATGACATCGAATCTATCCAAGTATTGAAGGATGCAGCTTCTGCCAGCATCTACGGTAGCCGTGCTGCCAACGGCGTCATCATCATCACCACCAAGAAAGGCAAGGAAGGTCAACTGAAAATCAATTTCGACGCATCAGTATCTGCCTCCATGTATGCCAACCGAATGGAAGTGTTGAATGCCGAAGAGTTCGGACGTGTGATGTGGCAAGCATACCTCTATGAAGGACAAGACCCCAATACCAACGGTCTTGGCTATAAGTATAATTGGGGATATGACAGCAACGGTTATCCGATACTGAACAGCATCAGTATGTCCAAGTATTTGGATTCCAACAACACCGTTCCGGCTGCTGATACAGATTGGTTCGACGAGACTACCCGCACAGGCGTAATCCAACAGTACAATGTTTCCGTAAGCAACGGTTCGGAGAAAGGAAGTTCCTTCTTCTCCTTGGGCTACTACAAGAACATCGGTATCATCAAGTGGACCGACTTTGAACGTATCTCTGCCCGTATGAATACGGAGTACAACCTCATTGACAAGATTCTTACCGTAGGTGAACATTTCACACTGAACCGTACCAGCGAAGTACAATCGCCCGATGGATTTTTGCAGAATGTATTGCAGTTCAACCCTTCGTTGCCCGTATATGACATCAACGGTGAATATGCCGGTCCGGTAGGTGGATATCCCGACCGCGAAAATCCCGTTGCCCGTCTGGAACGTAACTCCGACAATCGCTACACCTATTGGCGTATGTTTGGTGATGCCTACATCAACCTGAATCCGTTCAAAGGCTTTAACCTCCGTTCTACATTTGGTCTGGACTATGCACAGAAGCAACAACGTATTTTCACCTATCCCATCACAGAGGGTAACGTAGCCAATGACACCAATGCCGTAGAAGCCAAGCAGGAACATTGGACAAAGTGGATGTGGAACCTTGTTGCTACCTATAATCTGGAGATTGGCAAGCACCGTGGAGATGCAATGGTAGGTATGGAGTTAAACCGTGAAGATGACAGCAGTTTCTCTGCATACAAAGAAGACTACACCATACTAACCCCTGACTATATGTGGCCGAATGCCGGTGTAGGCACAGCCCAAGCATACGGCACAGGTGAAGGCTTCTCATTAGTATCTTTCTTCGGAAAACTGAACTATTCGTATGATGACAAATACTTGCTCTCGCTGACTGTTCGCCACGATGGTTCTTCCCGATTCGGAAAAAATAACAGATACGCTACATTCCCTTCGGTATCGGCCGGATGGCGCATTAGCCAAGAGAATTTCATGAAAGACTTCAAATGGCTGGACGACCTGAAGATTCGTGCTTCATGGGGTCAGACCGGTAACCAGGAAATCTCCAATACGGCTCGTTATACTCTTTACGAATCCAACTATGGTGTCAGCGAGTCGGGCGGACAAAGCTACGGAACATCGTATGACATTACCGGAAGCAACGGTGGAAGTACATTGCAATCGGGATTCATGCGCAGTCAGATAGGCAACGACAACCTTAAGTGGGAAACAACCACACAAACCAATATCGGTTTGGACTTCTCCTTGTTCGGACAAAGCCTATATGGTTCGTTCGACTGGTACTACAAAAAGACAACAGACATTTTGCTTGAAATGGCAGGTATTGCAGCCATGGGAGAAGGTAGTACCCAATGGATTAATGCCGGTGAGATGAAGAACGTAGGTGTGGAATTTAACCTCGGTTATCGTAACACAACCTCTTTCGGATTGAAGTATGATATCAATGCCAACATCTCTACTTACCGTAATGAAATCACCAAATTGCCTGCAACGGTAGCAGCCAACGGTACTTTCGGAGGAAACGGTGTAGAAAGTGTCATCGGCCATGCCAATGGCTCGCAAGTAGGCTACATTGCCGACGGGCTCTTCCGCTCACAGGAAGAAATAGACAACCATGCCACACAAGAAGGAGCCGGGCTTGGACGTATTCGCTGGCGTGATTTGAATAACAGCGGTGCCATCGACGAATCTGACCAAACTTGGATTTACGATCCCACTCCGGCTTTCAGTTACGGTCTTAATATCTATTTGGAATATAAGAACTTTGACCTCACCATGTTCTGGCAAGGTGTTCAGGGAGTAGATATCATCAGCGACTTGAAGAAAGAGACAGACTTATGGAGCGGCCTCAACATCGGTTTCCTGAATAAAGGGAAACGACTGCTCGACGCTTGGACTCCTCAGAATGTCAATTCGGACATACCTGCCGTAGCCCGTACAGACAGCAACAACGAGAAGCGCGTATCTTCTTTCTTCGTTGAGAACGGTTCTTTCTTGAAGCTACGCAACATTCAGCTAGGATACAACGTACCGAAATCCTTTGCACAGAAACTGAGAATGGATCGCCTGCGTTTCTACTTGAGTGCACAGAACTTGCTGACCATCAAGAGCAAGAGCTTCACCGGTGTAGACCCGGAAAATCCAAACTATGGATACCCTATTCCACTTAACATCACGTTCGGTATCAACGTCGGTTTTTAATAAAC
>JAUNJD010000216.1 GCA_030523205.1 Bacteroides sp. | reverse complement strand
CTTAAAAAGAAATAACTTATAAACTCAAAACAGAAAATGAAGAAATTATTCCTTTTGCTCTTTGTCGCCGTGCTGACCAACCTCGCTACGGCACAGATTACGGACTACTCCATCTTCGACAAGAAGTTCAACTTCTATGTGGCCAACGACTTGGGTCGTAACGGCTATTACGACCAAAAGCCCATTGCCGAGCTGATGGGTAATATGGCAGACAACGGCGCCGATCCCGAGTTTGTGCTTGCTACGGGCGACATTCACCACTTCAACGGTGTGCAGAGTGTCAACGACCCCCTATGGATGACCAACTACGAACTGATTTACAGCCATCCGGAGCTGATGCTCGATTGGTTCCCCTTGCTGGGCAACCACGAATACCGTGGCAACACGCAGGCCGTGATTGATTATAGCCAAGTATCGCGTCGTTGGGAGATGCCCGCCCGCTACTACACCAAGACCTTCGAGCACAAGGGTGCTACCATCCGTCTGCTGTGGGTTGATACGTCTCCCCTCATCGACAAGTATCGCGAGGAAACCGACAAATATCCCGATGCCTGCAAGCAGGACTATCAGAAGCAATTGGCTTGGGTCGATTCTGTGCTGACCGCCGCCAAGGAAGACTGGGTCATCGTGGCCGGACACCACCCCATCTATGCCGATACGCCGAAGGACGAGAGCGAACGTGCCGATATGCAGGCCCGTCTAGACCCCATCCTGCGCAAGCATCACGTAGATATGTACATCTGCGGACACATCCATAACTTCCAGCACGTGCGTGTCAAGGGTAGCGACATCGACTACATTGTCAACTCCGCCGGCTCATTGGCCCGCAAGGTGAACGCCATCGAAGGTACCGTGTTCTGTAGCCCCGAACCGGGATTCTCCATCGTATCAATCGACAAAAAATCGCTGGAGCTGCGCATGATAGACAAGAAAGGAAACGTGCTGCACACAGTGACACGGACGAAATAATCCGCTGACCCTTTGCGGAATACGGAAAAACCTATTAACTTTGCCTCTTGCCGACCCCGGCAAGGGGCAATTTGTTATAAAATAAAGATGATGCGCACCAATGAATAGGAGGGTGCAACCCGGATACATCATCTTTCGGGGCTATACGAATGAAAAGACAGATTATACCTTTGTTAGTCATCATAGGGGTGCTCTGCATCATACCTCATGCAAGTGCCCAAGAGATTATCTCGCGAGAGATGCCTCTTTCTCATGAACTTATCTCAAACGAAGTATGGGATGTCTATCAAGACAAGACGGGCTATATATGGATTGCAACCCAGAATGGATTGGCTCGTTACGACGGACATCGCTTGCAGACCTTTAAGAACGATTATCATTCTCCACACCGACTGACGGACAATCGCATTACCGATTTGGCCGAGAACAACAGCTATCTATGGATTGGGACCCGGAAAGGGGTGAATCTGATGGATAAGAGCACGTATTCCATTTCTCTCTCACCGGACGAGAACCTTTGTCGGGAAAACATTGAATGGATGGTGCCCTCGGCAGACGACGGGATGTGGATAGCCGCAGAGGCGTCAGTCTATCGTTGTGCACCCGATGGCAGCGTGCAGAAGAAGTACGACATGACCGAAGTGGCGAAGTCCGCAGTGCCTGTTAAGGTGAACACCATGTATCAAGATAAAGAGGGGACGCTTTGGTGTATGCTGGGTAGGGGAGGATTGTGCCGTTACGACGCACGGCAAGATGCGTTCCTCTTGGTGGACAACACGCCGGACCTTGATTTCTTCACCATGTTCCAAGACCGCAAGGGGCGTTATTGGCTGGGAACCTGGGGCAACGGGTTCTGGGAATATCTGCCGAAAGAAGAGGTAGGGAAGCAATTCCGGTTTCAGCCCTTGGCGGGTACAAAGGATGCGGGTGACAATGCCAATGTGTATAGCATCGAACAAGACGATGCGTTGGGATATTTATGGCTGTTGTCCCATTCGGGCCTCTATGTGTTGGACGTCTCCGCCCCGTCGGCTGTCCCCGTCAACCTGTCGGATAGGGTGGATGTGCACAAGATGTACACCCGCATCGTGAAAGACAGGGAAGGCAATTTGTGGATTAGTTCGTACGACATCGGCCGTCTGATTAGTTTCGACCATTCGGGCATACAAAACATATTGTTGCCGCAGGTCAAAGAAGAACTTGGACTGAATGCCAGCTTCTTGAATCTGTGCATAGACGAAGAAGGATGGATGTGGATGCACCAAGACAGGTGGGGATTGTGCTTGTATGATACCGGGAACGCTAAGCTGACCTATCCCAATGTGAATGGTAGTAACGTCAGTGTCGGCCAAATGGCTAAATCCCATAGCCGGAATGCCGTGTGGGTGAGCAATCCGATTGAACCATACATCGTAAAGCTGGTGCGACAAGGCGATAAGCTCCATGTGGCTTTCCGTGCCTCCCTCGACGCATGGATGGACGATTGCGGGATGGTGACCCAAATGCTGGAAGACGCGCAAAACCGTTTGTGGATACTCACTTGGCGTGCATTGATGGTCCTTTCGCCCAATGGTGAACTTCTGCTGGCCGAGAGGAGAGAGAAGGTACAACTGTCTCAGTTGGTGGCAGACCGATTGGGCAAAATATGGGCCATATCCGATTCGAACGGGATATGCAGTTTGGAGCTGGGAAAGGAGTTGCGTATTGGTCAGCTACAGTCTTCGTTCAGCAGTCATCCCGATGAATCCGTGCTCTTCTCCTGCATAGACCATAACGGCTGTCTTTGGATAGCCTCGTCGCTGGGGCAAATCTACAAGTCGGATGTGGAGAAGAAGGACTTTAAGTCCGTGCCGTTGGAAGGGATGGTAGATGACTGCACGATTCTGAAGATGGTGGTTGATGAGCATTACCTCTGGATTATGACCAACAAGAAGGTCTTGAAATACGGCATAGCCACCCGTACCTATACCGATTACTCCACGACCGACGGCAATGTCGGCATCGACCTGTTCCAAGGGAAGGCGGCCTGCCCGGATGGAAAGGGAGGCCTCTATGTGGGTGGGCACAATGGGGTGCTGCACATCAGCGGGCAATCGTCTTATTCGGTATCGGCCAATCTCATGAGCCCGGTTGTCACCGATGTCCTCATGGACAATCAGAGTGTCTTCTTCGATTCAGCGGAAACGACCTTGAACGACATTGACCACATTCAGTTGGCCCCGTCTGCCAAGAATATAGAGTTGTATTTATCCACCCTGTCCTACGGCTTGCAGGAAAGGCCGCGCATAGCCGTGAAGCTGGAAGGCATTGACAAAGACTGGGTTTATCTGCCGAGTGACCGTTTCTCCGCATTCTACAATAAGCTGTCGGCAGGAGATTATACCTTCCGAATGAAGTATGCCGACACAAACGGTGGATGGACCGAATGCCGGCGGACACTGACGATTGTGCAGCAACCTGCTTGGTACGAAACGTGGTATGCCTACGTCGCATACTTCCTGCTCGCTGTGTTTCTCATGGTTTGGTTCGTCGTTTATGCTGTGCCTTTGTTCAAGAAGTTGCAAACCATTCGTAAGACCAACATCGCGACGGGGCACCGACATATAATAGACCTCTTGCGCATCTTGTCCGTACAGTCGCCCAAGCCTGAGGAGAACGGTAAGAGGGAAGACAAGGGAATGGACGAACTTTTCACCGAACAACTGACTCATATCATCGAAGCCCATTTGGACGAGAATGAGTTTGACATTGAATCATGCGCCAAAGAATTGGGCTTGTCCAAATCGACCTTGCACCGCCGGATAAAAAGCGTGACCGGACTGACGCCCTTGGAGTTCATCCGCAACGTCAAGATGAAGCGGGCTTGTCAACTGTTGGCCAAGCAAGAGCTATCCGTCTCCGAGATTGCCTATGCGTTAGGCTTCGCCAATCCCAAATACTTTACCAAATGTTTTAAAGAAGAGCTGGGTATGACACCTACCGAATTCATCCAGCAAAAGAATGAGAGGGTATAAAATCGTCTCAAATAGGGTATCATTTTCTGTCACGCCTTTGTTGTAGGTACTTCTCGCCGCTATCTGCCGCCTATCCTTTGTGGAGGAAACGTTTCCTTTGCCTGCGAAATCGTTTAAATCTTTTAGACCATGAAACAGACAAGGAAAACGTCAGTCTTTTGCATCATTGCATACTTTTTTTGTGTAGGATTGCTTCATGCTTCCGAACGCGAAGTATCATTCAATCAAGGTTGGAAATTCCACTTGGGCAGTGTGGCCAATGCCGAACAGCCACAATACGACGACAGCCAATGGCGCACGCTGGATTTGCCACACGATTGGAGTGTGGAACCTGTACTCTATCAGCAGGAAGGCATTACGATAGGCCCTTTTACGCGGCTGAGCGAGAAACGTTATCCGGCCGACCGGCAGATGGGCGGTGGCGCTTGGGACGTAGGGCAGACGATGGGCGGCGAAGGCTGGTATCGCAAGACGTTCGCCCTCAGCCCCGAAGATGCCGACAAGCGCATCGTGCTCTACATAGAAGCTGCATCGGCCCAGTCGGAAGTATGGGTCAACGGGCAGAAGGCCTATTACAATGTATATAGCTACACGCCCTACCGCATAGACATCACCGACTACCTGCACAAACCCGGCACGGAGAATCTGATAGCCGTGAAAGCCGTGAACAACGGACACAACAGCCGTTGGTACATTGGCTCGGGACTTTATCGAAACGTGTGGCTGATAAAGACGAACAAACTGCATCTCGACAAATGGGACACCTACATCGATGCCTCGAAGGTGAACGGCAAGAAGTCGGCCGAAGTGTCCTTCTCTACCTTTATTCGCAACAAGGGCAGACAGGATGGACAGGCATCCGAGGGGCTCCTCACACTGCGCATCCTTGCCCCCGACGGTACGGAGGCCTATCGCACGCAACTGAACACCTCTCTCGGCGATAGCACGAAGGTGGAAGCCGACTTCACACTGAAGAAACCTGCCCTGTGGTCGATAGACACTCCCCAACTTTATACCGCCGAAGTATCACTGAGCGAAGCCGGGCAAGAGCGTGACCGCATCAGCCTGACCTTTGGCATACGTTCCCTCTCCTTCTCAGCCGAAAAGGGCTTCATGCTCAACGGTCAGCCCATGAAGCTGAAAGGCGGATGCCTGCACCACGACAACGGTCTGCTGGGTTCGGCAGCCTTTGCCCGTGCCGAGGAGCGGAAGGTGGAGCTGATGAAGGCAAACGGCTACAATGCCGTGCGTTGCTCGCACAACCTGGCTTCGGAAAGCTTCTACGAGGCTTGCGACCGACTGGGCCTGCTGGTCATTCACGAGACGTTCGACCAATGGCTATCGGCCAAGCGACTTGATGATTACCACCAATACTTCAGCGAATGGTGTGAAAGCGACCTCTCGGCAGGCATTCGCCGCGACCGCAATCATCCCTGCATCATCCTGTGGAGCATCGGTAACGAGATTCCCGACCGTGCCGACGAGGCAGGCATAGAAGCTGCCCACCGACTGATAAACACAATACATCGCTACGACACCACCCGTCTGGTGACGGCCGGTGTCAACGACTTCTGGGACCGTAGGCGCTATTCGTGGGAGAAGGATTCTTGGCGTGCCTTCGACTATCTGGGAGTAGGCGGATACAACTATATGTGGAACAAGTACGAAGCCGACCACGAGCGTTATCCCGAGCGCATCATCTACGGCAGCGAGTCCTTCCCCAAGGAGTTGGCGCAGAACTGGAATTTGGTGGAGAAGCATCCTTATATTATAGGCGACTTTGTATGGACTGCCATCGACTACCTGGGTGAGGCCGGATTGGCTCATGCCCTCGAATTGGCTCCGGGCGAACATAGTCCGCAGTTCATGGATTGGCCGTGGTATAACGCATGGTGCGGCGACATCGACCTTTGCGGCGACAAGAAACCGCAATCCTACTATCGGGATGTGGTGTGGCGTGTCCGTCCCATCACGATGGCCGTACATGCTCCTATTGCATCGGGCAAGCGGGAAGACGTGAACGGCTGGGGTTGGCCCAACGAACTGCAAACCTGGAATTGGCCGGGTAGGGAAGGGCAGACCATGACCGTCAACGTGTATAGCCGTGCCCGCAAGGTGAAACTCTTCCTGAACGAGAAGCTGCTAGGCGAGAAAGAAGTGAATACTGAAAACTATACCGCCACCTTCGAGGTGCCCTACGAACCCGGTGTGCTGACGGCGCAGACAGTCGATAAGCAGAAATCCACCTTTACATTGAAGACATCGGGCCAACCGGCCTCCATCAGTCTGACGGTTGACCGTACCCATCTCCCCGCCTCTTCCGGCGAGATTGCCTTCGTTCAAGTCTCCATTCTCGATGCCGAAGGGAATGTAGTGCCCGATGCCGTTGTCCCTCTCCGGCTCGAACTGTCGGGTTGCGCCACCTTGGCCGCATCCGGCAACGGCGGCTATGACGACATGGAGAGCTTCGGCTCGTTCACTCCCAAGACTTTCCGTGGCAAGGCCATCGCCGTCCTTCGCTCTACCGGAGAAAAGGGAAACATCCGGCTGACCGTCTCGAACGAAGAGTTGGGGCAGGCCGACGTGACGGTCGTTGCAGAATAATCGATAAAAATCACTCCTGACTTCATCACTTTTTTGCGCCATCATATAGCGCACAATGATAATCAGC
>JAUNJD010000215.1 GCA_030523205.1 Bacteroides sp. | reverse complement strand
AACAAACTAACAAACTTAAGAACTTACGAACTTAAAAACTCCAATACAAGACAAATGAAAGTAAATATTTTACTCTGCGACACATTTCCGGGGTTGCTTCCCGTCTATATACCTTCGTACGTGTCGATGTTCACGCGGATGTTCGATGCGTTGAGCGATGATATGGAATATCAGGTCTATCGGGCCATGGACGGCGAATTGCCCGACGAGCTGGCCAAGGGCGACGAAATGTATCTGATTACTGGCTGCAATCTGAGTGCCTACGACGATATTGACTGGATAAAACAGCTTTTGGCATGGGTGGTGAAGGCCAACGAGGCACAAGTGAAGCTGGTTGGCATTTGTTTCGGCCATCAGCTCATTGCCCAGGCATTGGGCGGACGGGTGGAACGTGCTACCCAAGGCTGGGGAACAGGTATCCGCGAATTGTCCGTGGTCGATGATGAAGCACGCATTTACTTCCCCGAAGGCAAGATGCGCCTGCTCTACAATCATCATGACCAAGTGGTAGCCCTGCCTAAAGACGCGGAACTAGTGGCTACTAGCGACTTCTGTCCGGTGGAGAGCTTCCGCATCGGGCGTCATATCCTCACCTTTCAGGGACATCCCGAATACATTCCCCAATATGCTGTGCACCTGCTGGAAAACTTTGCCGACGACGAGCCTTTACAAGTCAGGCAAGCCGCCCTCGATAGTATCCGCAGCATGAAGCATCAAGGGCTGCAAGTGGCTCAATGGATTCTGGAGTGGGTGAATGCTTGATTCCGGTGTCAGGCAAGCTTTTCCTGCAAGAAATGTCCGGTGTAGCTTTCAGCGCATCGGGCCACTTCTTCGGGGGTACCGGCCACAACCACATTCCCGCCTTTGTCCCCTCCTTCGGGACCCATGTCGATAACGTAGTCGGCACATTTCACCACATCGAGGTTATGCTCGATGATGACGATGCTGTGGCCGCGCCGTATCAGGGCATCGAAAGCTTCTAGCAGTTTGCGGATGTCGTGAAAATGCAGTCCGGTGGTAGGTTCGTCGAAGATAAACAGGGTAGGGTCGGCCTTCTCTTGACTCAGATAGTAAGCCAGCTTCACACGCTGATTCTCACCTCCCGACAGGGTGGAGGATGATTGTCCCAGTTTGATGTATCCCAGTCCTACGTCTTGCAGCGGTTGCAGCTTCTTGGCTATTTTCTTTTGTCCGTGTTCCGTGAAGAATTCCACGGCTTGGTTCACGGTCATTTCCAGTACGTCATATATGCTGACCCCTTTGAACTTCACTTCCAGGGTGTCGGGCTTGAAGCGCTTGCCGTGACACGATTCGCACTCCAGCACCAAGTCGGCCATGAACTGCATCTCTACGGTGATGGTTCCTTCGCCCTTACATTCTTCGCATCGCCCGCCTTCGCTGTTGAAACTGAAATATCCGGCTCCGTAGCCCATCTGTTTGGCCAGCGGTTGTTCGGCCCATAGTTTGCGAATCTCGTCGTAGGCCTTGATGTAAGTCACCGGATTGCTTCGCGATGACTTGCCGATGGGGTTTTGGTCAACAAACTCTACGTTGCGCAGGTTACGCAGGTCGCCGCCGATGGATACGTATTCACCCGGTCGTTCGCTGCACTCATCCAGTTCGCGCTTCAGCGCACGGTAGAAGATGTCGCGCACCAGCGTACTCTTGCCCGAACCGCTCACACCGGTGACCACCGTCATTACGTTGAGCGGGAAACGTACGTCCACGCCTTTCAGGTTGTTCTCGCGGGCACCCTTTATCTCGATGTAGTTGTTCCATTTCCGTCGTTGCAGGGGCACGGGAATCACCTCTTCGCCACGCAGGTAGCGGACGGTATAGCTTCTTTCTTCTTGCTTTTCTCTGTCTTTCTTTGCTTTCTCTCCGTTATCGTCCAATATGTCTTTCATGTCGCCTTGATATACGACTTCACCTCCCAGTCTTCCGGCTTTGGGGCCAATGTCGATGATGTAGTCTGCCGCACGTATGATTTCTTCATCGTGCTCTACTACTACCACCGTATTGCCCAACTGTTGCAGTTGTCGCAGCACGCTAATCAGTTTGTCCGTGTCTCGGCTGTGCAACCCGATGCTGGGTTCGTCGAGGATGTAAAGGCTTCCCACCAAGCTGCTTCCCAGCGAGGTGGCCAGATTGATGCGCTGGCTTTCGCCTCCCGACAGCGAGTTGCTCAGTCGGTTCAGCGTCAGGTATCCCAGACCCACGTCGAGCAGGAATTGGAGGCGGCTGCTGATTTCGGTCAGTATGCGGCGTGCCACGTTGGCGTCGTGAGGACTTAGTTTCAGGTTGTCGAAGAAAGCCTTCAGTTCAGTGATGGGCAAATCGACCAGTTGCGATATGTTTCGTCCACCTACGCGCACGTATCCCGCTTCGGGTTTCAGCCGCGTGCCGTGGCATTTGGGGCATAACGTCTTGCCCCGATAGCGTGCCAGCATCACGCGATACTGTATCTTGTATTGATTCTCGTGCAGCATCTTGAAGAAGGCATTGATGCCCTCGAAGTAGGGCGTGCCCTCCCACAACATACGGCGCTGTTCGTCCGTCAGTTCGTAGTAGGGGGTGAAGATGGGGAATCCGGCCCGTTCGGCTCCGCGTATCACCATGTCTTTCCATTCGCCCATCTTTTCGCCTCGCCAGCACACAACAGCCCCTTCATAGACGGATAGTGAGCGGTTGGGCACTACCAGATGCTCGTCTATGCCGATGACCTTTCCGAAACCTTCGCATTCGGGGCAGGCTCCTAGCGGTGAATTGAAGGAGAACATTTGGTCGTTAGGCTCTTCGAAGGTGATGCCGTCGGCCTCGAACTTGGTGCTGAAGCGATAGAGGCTTGTGGTGCCGTCTGCCTGATAGAAGCGTAGCAGGCAGGCACCGTCACCCTCGTACATGGCTGTCTCTGCCGAGTCGGTCAGGCGGCTGATGGCATCTTTGGTGTTGGATACCGCCATGCGGTCAACCAGCAGGAAGATGGTATCTTTTTCGTTGGGTGAAGTATATTCTTCCATCCGCACTATCTGGCCGTTTACCTCCAAGCGGTTGAAGCCTTGCTTCATATCTACTTCCAGTTGCTGGGTCAAGGTGCGTCCTTCGCGTAGCAGGAGTGGGGTCAGCACGGTGTAGCGGGTGCCTTCGGGGTGCTCCAGCATACAGTTTACGATGTCTTCGGCCGAATGCTTCTTCACTTCCTGTCCGCTGACGGGGCTATACGTCTTTCCTACGCGAGCATAGAGCAGGCGCAGGTATTCGTATACCTCGGTCGAAGTACCCACGGTGGAGCGAGGATTGCGGCTGCTCACCTTCTGCTCGATGGCAATAGCGGGCGGTATGCCTTTGATGAAGTCACATTCGGGCTTGCTCATGCGTCCCAGAAACTGCCGTGCATAGCTGCTGAGGCTCTCCACATAGCGGCGTTGTCCTTCGGCATACAGGGTGTCGAAGGCCAATGACGACTTGCCCGAGCCTGACAGGCCGGTGATGACTACCAGCTTGTTGCGGGGAATTTCGACGTCTATATTTTTCAGATTGTTGACGCGCGCGCCTTTTATCAATATGGATTTGCTTTCTGTCATGGTTCTTTGCGGTGATGAAAAGTAATTGAGTGTGCAAATATAATGCAAATCGAAATATTTTTTCATACCTTTACGGCTCGAATTTTTAATCAGTTTTGAAAACTACAAGCGATGAAATACAAGCTATTGATAGTATGTCTGTTGTGGTGCATCGTGTTGCCCACGGCTTTTGCACAGAGTAGTGCGTACAATCCTTATCCCAAACGTGAATTTCGTGCAGCCTGGATACAGGCCGTCAACGGGCAGTTCAAAGGCGTGCCCACCGATCAGGTGAAGCAGTCGTTAGTCTCTCAACTTAACTCCTTGCGCGAGGCGGGCATCAATGCCATCATCTTTCAGGTGCGTCCCGAGGGCGATGCGCTATACGAATCCAACTTGGAACCGTGGAGCCGTTACTTGTCGGGCGTGCAGGGACAGGCGCCCACTCCATATTGGGACCCCATGCAGTTTATGATTGACGAATGCCATAAGCGCGGCATGGAGTTCCACGCTTGGATTAATCCTTATCGGGTGAAAACTTCGCTCAAGAATCAGCTGGCTCCGAACCATGTCTATAACATCCATCCCGAATGGTTTGTCACTTACGGCGACCAACTCTACTTCGACCCGGCCTTGCCCGAAAGTCGCCACCACATCTGCATGGTGGTGACGGACATCGTGTCGCGCTACGACATCGACGCCATCCACATGGACGATTACTTCTATCCTTATCCCATTGCGGGCAAGGATTTCCCCGACGATGCCAGCTTTGCCCGCTACGGTGGTGGTTTCAGTGACCGGGGCGACTGGCGGCGCAGCAATGTCAACCTGCTGATAAAGAAACTGCACGAGACGATACGCGAGGTGAAGCCGTGGGTGAAGTTCGGCATCTCGCCTTTTGGCATTTACCGCAACGATAGCAGCGACCCGTTGGGTAGCCGTACGCGTGGTTTGCAGAATTACGATGACCTGTATGCCGACGTCCTGCTGTGGGCGCGTGAGGGCTGGATAGACTACAACATTCCTCAGATATATTGGCAGATAGGCCATCCGGTGGCCGACTACGAGACGCTGGTACGCTGGTGGGCCACACATACTGAGAATCGTCCGCTATTCATCGGGCAGTCGGTGATGAACACTGTGCAGAATGCCGACCCGCAGAATCCGTCGAGTCATCAGCTTCGGGCCAAGATGAGGCTGCAACGGGCATATCAGACAATAGGCGGCAGTTGTCAGTGGTATGCCGCTGCCGTAGTGGATAATCCGGGCAACTACCGCGATGCCCTGATTGCCGAGTATCATAAGTATCCGGCTCTGCCTCCTGTGTTCGACTTCATCGACGACAAGGCCCCCGGAAAGGTGCGCAAGCTGAAGCCTGTATGGACGGCCGACGGCTATCTGCTCTTCTGGACGCAGCCCAAGTACAAGACCGAAATGGATCGTGCCGTTCAGTTCGTGGTCTATCGTTTCTCGGACAAAGAGGAGGTGAACATCGACGATCCCTCGCACATCGTTGCCATCACGCGCGACAACTTCTATAAGTTGCCCTACGAGGACGGAAAGACGAAGTACCGCTATGTGGTGACTGCGCTGGACAGATTGCAAAACGAATCGAAGTCGGTGAGTAAAACAATCAAGCTTTGACGAAACAAAGAAGAGGGTGTATCATAAATCTTGCATTATGATACACCCTCTTGTTCGAGTTCTTCTTCCTTCAATATATTATCAATATAGCGTCCGATGACTGTTCTATCCTTTTAGAATGTTGTTTGTGATGTATGCAATAGGATGCCGCAAATTGCAATTCCCAATCAATCTTTTTGAATACAACTCACATTTATTACTCCTTTAAACATCAAAGTCTGGCAACAATGTTTCTCCTCCCTCAAAGCGGTCGAAGTCGGAGCGGAACAGACGGTCTTGGATGACTCTGTATTTCTCAAACTCTGTTTCTGCAAACTCTTTGGCAAACTCTGCGGTCACTCTGCCGTTATCGGCCAGTATCGCTCTGTCGGTCACATCAAGAAACTTGTCGATGCGCTTTGCCCAGTCTTCCATGGTCATGGGGATATGACGTTTGGCCATGTCTTCGGCTACGTCGAGAAAGGCGTTGACAATACGTCCCATATCCTCCAATTCGTTTTCACGTAGATAATTCTTCGCTATTGAAACATCCGGCTTCACGATTTTCCCATCCGGGGCATTCTCCCATGTGGTCAACCCCATGTGCTCGCGTTCGGCATTGGCACGTTCTACTATCAGTTCGGCGGCCGTATGTCCATGTACGGCGTAGTGCATTTTGTTCTGCACTTTCTTGAAGAACTGTCGGGTGGTTGGAGCCTCCTTGTTGTAGTCGATGGCAGTAGTGTATATATCTGTCAGCTTCTGATAGAAGCGGCGTTCGCTCAATCGGATTTCCCGAATCTCGGCCAGTAGATGCTCAAAATAGTCTTCGCCGATGAAGGCACCGTTCTCCATGCGCTTCTTGTCTATCACATAACCACGGATGGCGAATTGGCGGAGTACGTATGTACACCACTGTCGGAATTGGGTGGCACGGACGGAATTGACGCGATAGCCTACGGAGATGATGGCATCGAGATTGTAGAAAAGTGTTGTTCTGTTTACCTCTCTGTCCCCCTCCTGTTGAACTACCGAAATTTTCTCGGTAGTTGCTTCCTTATCTAATTCATTTGAATTGAAGATGTTTTTTAAATGTACTCCAATATTGTCAGTTGAACAATCGAACAACGTCGCCATTGCCTTCTGTGTCGCCCAAATCGTTTCATCCTTATACAATACTTGTATGCCGTCTTCCTTCCCTTCGGCGATGAAGGTCAGGAACTCTGCCGTACTGTTGCGTATCTCAAATTTCTTTGCCATAAGCTAACTCAACTTATATGTCAATGAGTAAATGGATTTACAAAGATAATCTTATTTCCCGAGAAATTCAGAATTTTAGGAAGAAAGTGCTGATTGTATGAAAAAATAACTATTCTTCTGTTGTGGTGAATGGTCTTTGGATGCAATGTGTCTCTACCCCTCTCAGAACCCCTTCTGACGTGGGGGTATCTCACTATACGACCAAGGTACCCTAA
>JAUNJD010000013.1 GCA_030523205.1 Bacteroides sp. | reverse complement strand
GCCGTAAATGGACATTAAGCATTAATTGTTAGCGAGTGTGGAGCAGTTACGGACTTGGTACGGATCAGGTACGGACTTGGTACGGAGCAGACCCCTATTTGAATGCGTAATGATAATGACCTCGTGTCACGAGGTATAACAACAATATATCACAACAAATTGCATTCATCGGAAAGATGTAGCCCGCCATAGCGATAAGGCAAACTTGTGATTCCGGCAAGATTCATCAAACCGACATCACTTTGTAACATCCCTGCTTCAGCTGCCACACAAAAAGAAAGCGAGCTTGCAGAAAGGCACTTTTTAGAGGCACACAAATTCCTATACCCACTCTTATCGAATTATTTTTTTGCCAAATGCATGGGCAATCAGCCTTCCGGATGCGCGAAAACGTAATCACACCTACGAATATAGCCGAAAAGCCCCTCCCAAAGGGGCTAGAGGGACATGAAGAAATTTAAAAAAATACACGTCACGGCAAGCCTATGCCGTCTTTTTGCATCAAAAAACAGCACTAGAACCGGCGCTTTTCAACTTTTAAATGTTATTAAAATGACGGTTTATGATGATAAATCGATTTAATATTCCGCCTTTTGCTGACTTTTAGCACAACTTTTTCCTAATTTCAACAATTATTAGGTATTTATGATTCTAGAAAGGGGTAAAAAGCAAAAAAAAAGACATAAATGTGCTTTTTCATAGATTTTTCTTTGGTATTATTAAAATTGTTTCTATTTTTGCACCGTGTTTTAGTTGTTATTAATAATAACAATAGAAATATAAAATAATGAGGTATAAAAGATTCGACACAACCACACGCCTGACTATCAAGCTACTGATGTATAGCTTAGCGTTCTTTTCATTCTGTTTGTTCCCGCTTAAGGGACTTGCTCAGACTGGAGATGACGCGGTAAATGCGTTGGTGGAAATGGGATTTGAGAATGTCGGATGGACAGAAGATGGCAAAGAACGTGTATATGTTCTGCAAAATTCTGCTTATCGTCTGAACGGAGTAGGCATCGGAAAGGCCGTAGATGTCATTCAAAAGATGGGTTTACCGCCGAAAAAGCCATGTCGAATCGTTGTTTTGGACAATAATGTACCTCAGATTTCCCTCTACTATCAACCCATTATCGGTGATAGTGTGCCGGAGGCTGAGAGGCGTGATTGGAACGTCAGCTACGAACTAGGCGACTCTTGGAAGGAAGCGAGGAAGGTAAAAGGGAAAAACAGTTCTTTGTTTAAGGTGGATGTGGTGGTATATCCGGAGTTGTCATTAAAAAATCTGGTGATAACGCAAGTATATCAAGTCTTGTTCAACTTGTCGCCGGCCATAGAGGTTTCCTTTTGGAAGGGGATGAAGGTGACAGGACAAATTGTTATTCCGGTATATAACGACGGATATGGCCGTAGGGCCGGCAGGGTTCATCCGGGGTTCATCACTGCCCAGCAAACAGTCCGTTTACCTTATAATATATGGGTAACGGGGACGGTGGGTATGTTCAACAGTAGCCGTTACGGTGGCGACTTGAAAGTGTTCTACCCTTTCAAGGACGAGCACTTCAGTGTAGAAGGAAGGATTGGAGTAACTGCCACATACCAATGGGATGGATTTGAACTGACATACGGAACAAAGACACGTGTGACGTGGACGGTAGGTGCCAATTATTATTGGCCGTACTACAATATGCAGTTCAGCCTGAAGGGCGAACAGTATTTGCTGGGCGAGAAGGGTGTGCGGTTCGACATGATTCGCCACTTCCGCTACTGTTCCATCGGCTTTTATGCCATGAAGGCACAAGGTGCTTCGGCAAACGGTGGTTTCCGTTTCCAAATAGCACTGCCGCCTTACAGGTATAAACGCAAAGGCTATATACCGCGAGTGACGCCATCGAAGAACATGGGACTTGCCTATAATGCCGGTAACGAACAATACTATTACAAGGGCTTCCGAGCAAACCCGAGTGATAACATAATGCAGAATAATAGTTTTAACCCATATTTTATTAAATCGGAATTATTGAATTATTAATTTTTTATTGAGATGAAAAAGAAAAATTTCTTTAGCGGATTCAATGCCAAATTGGCATTAACCGCAGTAGCCTTGACCGGCGCTCTTTTAACAGGATGTTATAAGGATGACGGTTTGGACGCAAGCACCCCAACAGGTACAACTGAGCTTCCCGCAGCCGTGTACACCATCACGGGTACGGTGATTGATGGAGAGACGATGGCACCGATCAGTGGCATAACAGTATCAGCAGACAAGATCTTGTCAAGCAAGACGGTGGCAAACGGTGGATTCTCCTATTCGAGCACGGATGATGGCGTTATAGGAGGGAATACATACACTTTCAGCTTCAGCGGCAACACGTATTATGAAGCCGGAAGTGCTTCTGTAGCAGTGACGAAACTGAACGCCGGCGAATCGGGCGTTTACCCCGTGCTCCTCGCCTTGCAGCCTACCTACAACGGTACGTACAACCTGAACTTAGTGGAAACCAGCGGATTGACAATCGATGCATCCGAATACACCATTCAGCAGGGGGAAACTTCCGTTTCTGCTCCGCTGTCGGCCGGTACTTACCTGATCACCGTCACGAAGGAAGGCTATAAGACAAACTACACCACTGTAGAACTGCCCAAGCTCAGAACGGACGCAGACACAGAGACGAAGACCGTTTACGTGACATTGGTTCCTGAAGAAGAGGAAGAAGTAGGCACCGTACATATACGCGGTGAGCTGAAGATGAACGGCTCTTACTACAGCGCCAAGAGCATCAAGATCTACTCTTACGAAAACAGCGAGAAGGGTGAACTCCTGGGCATCAACGAAGGCTATACTTACGACTTCGAGGTAAGCGAAGCCTACTTCACCGAAGTAGCTACCCGCGCCGAGGCCACGACGACCAACAAGACGGCTACCTTCTACTTCGAGATCGTAGATCAGGATGAGGTGACGATTGCCTACACGAAGGAATACACCATCACCACTTCCGGACAAGGTGGCAGCACGAGCGATGCCGACGTGACCATCAACTTCCAGGTGGGAATCACCGCAAGCGATCCCGTCACAGTGCAGGATGAAGCCACAACTGTCACCATCGACATCTGCAACGATGACGAAACGAGCGGCCTCCCCTTCACCATCACATATACCAAGAAGGAAGGCACTGTGGTAGCTGAATCGGATTATGAAGAAGTGCTGAGCGGTGCTGGCATGACGAGCGGAAATACGCTGTATGACCTGATTGAAGCCGGACTGACTCCCGAGGCCAGCAGTGAATACACCACTACACCGAATAGCGTATGGAACTCGAAGACGGATGCCGGATATGTAATCCCCGTCAACTATTGGTTGCAAACGGTAGATGTAGCCTACAGCTATACGCAAATCTCTTACGAAGTAAGCAGCATCACGATTACGGCTGAAGGTGCCGAACTGACCGAATATCCGACCGCAGTTATCGGTGCTTCGTCTAAACTGAACACGGCCAATGGCATCGTTGTTGACAACTACGTTCTCGACACAGTAAGCCACTCTCACTCTCACGGCCACGGCCACGGTGACAACCAGAACGCCGGTGGTGGTATCCTTGAATCAGAATAAGCAGGGGAGTACGAATAAAACTTTTAAAAGGCTTGCCATTCTCGCCGGGACGCTCCGTGGCGGATGGACGAGAAATGGCAAGCAACCATAAATTTGTGAAGCAATGAAAAGTAAATTAGTAATATTATCTTTACTGTTGTCAGGGGTAGCCACCTTTGCTGATGCACAAACCAAAGAGAAATACTACAGCGAAAGCTGGAAGGACAACTGGTTTCTCAGCGTAGGCGTAGGTGCACAAGCCGGCACCAACCCTGATTCCGATTTCGGAAAGACAGTAGCCCCCTTGATTAATGTATCATTGGGTAAGTATATCTCTCCTGTATGGGGGATACGTGGACAAGTTTACGGCTGGCAATCGAAGCAGAAAACGGCTTATCCGTTCTTGGATCAGGAGACAGTGGTAAGCCGCACTAAGCGCAAAGAGAACTACATCGGTTTGAACGCTGACGCTATCTTGAACCTGAGCAATCTGTTCGGTGGCTACAAGGAAGACCGTAAGTTTGAATTCACTTTGTTTGGTGGTCCTTCTGTTAACGTCGTAAAGAATTACGGCACTTGGCAGTTGGGTTACAAAACTGATGATGGCGTAACAAACGCAGATGGTAGCGTTACTTACACTACTACAGTAGATCCTTCTACTACGAAGCCTGTAAATCACAGCTTGCGTTGGTTGGTAGGTGCCAGTGTTGGTTTGGGTGCTAAGTACAACATCAACGAGTTTTGGGCTCTTGACTTGGAACTGCGTGGTCAGGTTACTCCTTCTATCTTGGGCGCATACAGCAGCGCAGACACCGACGGTTATCTGTATCTGTCTATTGGTGGTACTTATACTTTCGGTGGCAAGAAGTTCGTTTCTTGCAGTGCCAAGGTTGACCAAGCTGCCATCAACAACGAAGTTAACAAGTACAGAAGCGAGCTGGCACAGGCTCAGACCGACTTGGCCAACACCAAGAACGCTTTGTCGAATGCTAAGCAGGAGGTTAAGGAAGTTGTCAAGGAAGTACAAGTGGCCGGTCCGCGCGCTATCTTCTTCAAGATTGGTAGCTCTAAGATTGATGACTACGGCAAGGTTAACATCCAGTTGGCTGCTAAGGTGCTGAAGGCTAATCCGGACAAGAAGTACAAGATTGCCGGTTATGCTGATAAGGCTACGGGTAGCTCTTCTACAAACCAGAAGTTGTCTGAAAAACGTGCACAGGCCGTTTACGATGCCTTCATTGCTGAAGGCGTAGATGCTAGCCAGCTTGAGTTGGTAGGCTTCGGCGGTACTGAAAACATGTTCGGTAAGGACTACCTGAACCGTGTAGTAATCCTCGAATAATACGAGTTACAGCAACTCACGACTGAATAGAGAGGGCATCTGATTCATTCAGGTGCCCTCTTTCTATGTGGGTGTATCTCACTTATAACAATAAGAACACTATCATAACATCAGTTCGATGAATTCGGTGCGTCTGTCATCCTGAGCGAAGTCGAAAGATCTCCTCTCTTTTCAGTGACCATCAGATAAGACGTTTCTTTGCGTTTACAAGGAAAAGAGATGCTTCGACAGGCTCAGCATGACAGTTTGCGCTTTCTTTAGGAAATGCTTACAAATTCATCGAACTCACGTTATCATAAATGTGTTCTGTCATGCCGATTGTTGTTATCCCTTGATTGCGGAAGAGATAAGAGGGGCTATCGAAACATATCCGTTTATGCAAACGGGAGAGGAGATGCTTCGACAAGTTCAGCATGACAGAATGATAGCACTTCTTACTTTTGTGTTTGCAAGGAGGAATGATACCCCCATGAATTAAAAAGAGGGTGTATCAAAACTGAAAGGAATAATCTTTTAGACGCGGATTGAGCGGATTAGGCGGATTTTTTAATTATTTATCCGCTCAATCCGCTCAATCCGCGTCTAAATAATGTCAATTTGTAAGGCTACTTATTATTTTGATACACACTCATGAATTAAAAAAGGTTGGTATCAATATACCAACCTTACATTGTCAACCCAAAGAGAATTGCCGGGTGACCCGACGTAAGCACCTCCGTGACTAGAGGTAAACTGTATGTATAGGTGCGTCGGGACATCATCTTCCGTGCTCCAGGCAACTTCCTTTATCGGCACGCTCTTGCCCTTGCTGTTCATGGTATAACGCTCTTCCACCTGAAGACGCATCAGATGTGCTTTGTAGGCCGGATCACCGGTAATGTCGCCATACAGGATTTCGTAAGTAGCATCGTTGTGCCAGTCGTCCGTCGTGGTATAGTAGCGCACAACCATTGTTCCGACACGCTTGGCATAGACATTTCCGTCTTCGTCTTCCCAACGCTTCTGCAAGAAGAGATTTACTTGCGGAAAATCTTTCCCCTCGACATCGGTGATGCGGCTGAATCCCGTAGCACGGACGCGCTTCTCGCGGTCGGACATCTTCACTTTATAGTCGAACTGAATGGCTATGGGTTTCTTGGTAAACGGAACGCCACAATCAAGCATCTTCTGCGGATTCTTGGTTCCCTTTATGGGTTCGTGTACCTCGCCCAAGAAGATGGAACCGGCAGCCAAGACCGTTATATCGACCAATCCCAACACCTTGACACTCTCCATACGAGTATCCATACGAGCACAAAAGCCTTCGCCACGCTGCTCGGGAAAGACGGAAGTGTTCGTCTTGGTGACACCCGCCACGCGAGCCATCACATTGGAAGAGGCCCAAGGAGAGCCTCCCATATTCTTGTAGGCAGAATTATCGGTGATGGTGGTGGTAGGGCCAAGGGCATAGACGTGCTTGGTGGCCCCGCCAATGATACCCGATTCTTTAATTTGACGATCGACCCACTGGTCCATATCACCGAACGGAATCAGTTCCACCGTATGCTGCTGCTGAGCAAACAGAGAGCAGTTCCCGCACATTGCGAGCATAAGCCCGCTCATTAAAAAGAACTTTCTCATTTATTTATCATTTACATTTAAGTTTAATAAGTGTTGTTTTCGGCTGACATCATTCAGAATTGAGCACTGACATCAGAGTTCGTACTTCCATTGTTCCAGCGCAAAGCCCCAATGGTCTTGCACCAACTGCATGGTACGGTCGTTGTACTTGTACTTATTCTTCTTGTACCCCTTCTTTCCGCCTACATACTTCTCTATATCGGCACGAGCTTCGGCGAAACCGGGGATGGACAGGGCATCATAGATGTGCTCGGTCATCATCATGGCATCGGCCTCGAAGTCCTCGAACTTCACTTCAATCAAATTACCGGCGGGGATGCAACTCTTGTCTGCTTCGTACTTATGGTAGAGTTTGGCGTATATCGACAGAATGTTCTGCTCCAGCTCTTCGTTGCTGATGTCTTGCAGCTTGAGGGGCTGGATGGTGTTCGTGAAGAAGCTTCGCGTACTCTCGAATACGGTATAAGGGTTGCGCATCAGATAGATGAACTTGGCATTGGGGAACATCTTGACCAACTCCTTTACGCGACCGGTATGCGGAGGGTTCTTGCTCAGGAACTGAGTGCCGTGGGTGTTCCACAAAGAAATCTTTATCAGCTTGACAAAGGTTTCCTCGAACAGCTTCAGCTCGTCTTGGGAAATGTTGTCGAACAACATATATTTATCGGCATACTCGTGCTGATACTTGGGCAGGAACCAGAAGTTGTAATACGTGTAAGGCATCATGTTGGCCAACGCGAACTCCTCTTCTTGCGGAAGGTCCACGGCCAACTCCATATTGTCGGTAGGACGCTTGTCGGGCATCAGCCAACTCATGTTCTTCTTGAAGAAAGGTTGTCCCCACATTATCAGATGGGGAAACACCGTCTGATAGGTGGTGTTATAGCCGAAATGATGGTCACAAGAAAAGACATTGTGGACGAAGGTGGTACCGCTACGCCAATGCCCCAAGATGAACACAGGGTCGTGCTCCAGCGGTTTATCGGCCAGCAACTTCTGATAACGCTTCTCCTGCAACGGAGCCAATGTAGAGAGCAGTCGGCAAACAGCTTTCGTCAGGCGATACTTGCCTTTGTATGCCGAATCAATCTCACGACCTTTGGTGATAGCCTTGAACGTTTTCCAATCGGCACCTACCAAAGTATTTATAGGTAGTTTATTGAATTCTAATAGTCCCATAGGTTTTAAGTTTTTGAGTTTTTGAGTTAGTTGACAAGGGAACAAGTTAACGAGGCTACGAGAACGCAGACGACGCTGAATAACGCTGACGGTCGCAGATTATTTTTAGGCACGGATGACACGGATATTAGCTTCGCTGACCTTTGGTTCACGGATATATATTTCTGTGTTCATCCAGCGCCTTCTGCGTCATCTGCGTTCCCCTAATTCTCCATTCTTAGTTCTTCATTCTTCATTTAAGAACCTTGATTCCCACTCCCTGTCGTTCCAGTTCCTTCACAGCCTTTTCCACAGCCTCGTAATGCTCGGGAGCGATACCCAGTTTGGGCAGGTTCAGGCAAGGAAGTTCTTCGGAGAGGTGCATATCCTTGTCCTCTACCCTATCGATAATCATGCCGACGGCACTTGTATTGTTGGTGATAGGGTCGATGAGGATGAAGGCACCCGTAGCCTTGTTCTTCTGATAAGAGTCGAAGAAAAGCTCTTTGGCAGTGGTCAGCACGACACGGGCTATCTGATTGAGCTGCATCGGAAGGTTGTCAGCCGTCAGTTGTCCAGTTTCCACGGAAAGATGTTCCATGGTGTTGACATCGACTTTATACTTAATGCTGTCGATGCGCGTGCGGCTCAGGTTGGTGGTCTGCTTGATGAAAAAAGACTTGTTGACATCCATTGTCTCCTCATCCATCCATACCAGCATGGCTTCGAAATTGCGGTCCATGATGGGCAGATTGTCCGGACGAACCAGCATTTCGCCTCGCGAAACATCAATCTCGTCCTCCAACGTCAGGGTGATGGACTGTGGCGGGAAAGCATAGTCCAACTCACCGTCGTAAGTGACGATGCTCTTGACGCGCGACTTCTTACCCGAAGGCAGAGCCATTACCTCATCGCCCTTACGGATGACACCCGAGGCTACCTTTCCGCAGAACCCACGGAAATTGAAGTTCGGACGAAGGACGTATTGCACGGGGAAACGGAAATCGGTCAGGTTATGGTCGTTGTCAATGTGAACCGTCTCTAGGAAGTCGAGCAAGGAAGGACCGTGATACCACGGAGTACGTGCGGAGGTGGTCACCACATTGTCGTCATCCAATGCCGAGAGCGGGATGCAGGTGACATCGGGAATGCCCAACGGAGCAATAAAGTCCAGATAGGTCTTCACTATTTCGTTGAAACGCTCTTCGGAGAATTCGACCAAATCCATCTTGTTGACAGCCAGCACCACGTGCTTTATGCCCAACAAAGAGACCAAAAAGGTATGCCGACGGGTCTGCGTAATGACACCCATACGGGCATCTACCAAGATAATGGCAAGATTGGCCGTAGAGCCACCGGTAATCATGTTACGGGTGTACTGTTCATGTCCCGGAGTATCAGCAATAATAAACTTACGGTTGTTGGTGGAGAAGTAGCGATAGGCCACATCAATTGTGATGCCCTGTTCGCGTTCGGCCTTCAGTCCGTCCAGCAACAGCGCATAGTCGATGTGGTCGCCCGCATTGCCCATGCGCTTGCTGTCGCGTTCCAAAGCATCCAACTGATCTTCGTACAGCTTCTTGCTATCGAACAGCAAACGGCCTATCAGGGTGGATTTTCCGTCATCAACGGAGCCGGCTGTCAAGAAACGCAGCAAATCCTTACTTTCGTCCTTGTCCAAGAAAGCCTTTATATCTAAATTTTCATTCATCATCAATTCTATATATTAGGTTACATTCAATAATCATTCATCCTAAAGAAAAAGAGAAGAGATTCTTCGACTACGCTCAGAATGACATGCTGCATGACAATTATCTACACAGAAGCAGAACACATCTCGCATGGCCAATTCTTCATTCTTAATTCTTCATTTTAAAAGTAGCCTTCCCGCTTCTTCTGCTCCATGCTGGCCTCTTGGTCGAAGTCAATCACACGGGTGGTGCGTTCGCTCTTGGTGGTGGTCATCATTTCCTCCACAATCTTTTCGATGGTGTCGGCATTGCTTTCGACGGCACCGGTCAACGGCCAACAGCCCAGTGTGCGGAATCGTACCATGCGCATCTGAATCTTGTCGCGATACTGTTCGGGCAGGCGATCATCGTCGGCCATTATCAGATTGCCGTCTATCTCTACACAAGGACGTTCTTTGGCAAAATAGAGAGGAACGATGGGGATATTCTCCAGACGGATGTATTGCCAGACGTCCAGCTCTGTCCAATTGCTCAGAGGGAACACGCGGATGCTCTCGCCTTTGTGGACACGGGCATTGTAGATGTCCCACAACTCGGGACGCTGGTTCTTGGGGTCCCACTGATGGAATTTGTCGCGGAAGGAGAAGATGCGCTCTTTGGCACGCGACTTCTCTTCATCGCGGCGTGCACCACCGAAGGCAGCATCAAACTTATACTTGTCCAGTGCATGGAGCAAGGCCTGCGTCTTCATCAGGTCGGTATGCACCTTACTGCCATGAGTGAAGGGCCCTACCCCCGCATGGAAGGCTTCCATATTGCTCTCCACTATCAAGTTCCAGCCATACTTCTTGGCATACTCGTCGCGAAACTGTATCATCTCCTTGAACTTCCACTTTGAGTCGATATGCATCAACGGGAAGGGGACTTTGCCCGGATAGAATGCCTTCTCGGCCAAACGCACCATTACAGAAGAATCCTTGCCGATGCTGTAGAGCATGACAGGATTCTCAAACTCCGCCGCCACCTCGCGGATGATGTGAATAGACTCTGCTTCGAGTTCCTTCAAGTGGCTTAACTTATATTCTTCTTTCATCTATATATCTTGTTTCTTCTGAATTTTCGATAATACCAAGTCCAGCAATCTGCCTACCGACTCCTCTAGGGTGAGTACCGACGTATCAAGTGTCAGGGCCGGATGAGCAGGTGCCTCAAAGGGAGCCGATATGCCGGTAAAGTTCTTTATCTCGCCACGGCGTGCCTTTGCATAGAGGCCTTTCACGTCTCTGCGCTCGCACTCTTCGATGGGGGTGCTGACATATACTTCCAAAAAGTCATCCTTGCCTATGATGTAGGCTGCCATTTCGCGAATGTCGTTGTTGGGGCTGATAAAAGCGGCAATCGTAATGATGCCCGTATCAATGAACAGCTTGGCCACTTCGGCTATACGACGGATGTTCTCCACGCGATCGGCTTCGGTAAAGCCCAAATTGCTGTTGATGCCGCTACGGATGTTGTCGCCATCCAAGATGCGGCAAAGCAGACCGCGCTTATGAAGTTCCCTTTCCAGCGCAATGGCAATCGTACTCTTGCCGGAACCGCTCAGCCCCGTCAGCCAAATCATGACACTACGCTGATGCAGCAGTTCTTCCTTGTCCTTACGCGACAGCATCTTATTGAAAATCGGATAAATATGGTTGTTGTCAGTCATAATTTTACAGTGTTTTTAAAAAGGCCATATCAATGGTATTAGAAATATAGAAATCAGAAATGTAATGAGATTCATCGGCAGACCGATGCGGACAAAGTCGGTAAACTTATAGTTACCGATACCTTGCACTATCAGGTTGGTCTGATAGCCGATGGGCGTGGAGAAGCTGGCCGAAGCAGCCATACAGATAACCACGAAGAAAGGCATCGGATCGACCCCCAACTGCTGCGAGATGGACAGTGCCAAGGGGAAAGCCAAAGCCGCCGCTGCATTGTTCGTTATCAGCTCGGTAAACAAGTTGGTGATGACGAAAACGGCTGCAAGCAACACCTGCGGGCCGTAGTGTTCGGTCATGCCGATGATGTAACGGGCCACCAAATCGGCTACGCCCGAATTGACCATTGCCTTACTGATGGCAAAGGCACAAGCAATGGTTATCAGTATGTCCCAAGATATATACTTGGTGTACTTGCGGGCAGGGAAGATTTTGGTCCAAGCCATGATAATCGTCGTGACGGACACGAAGAAGAACATATCGAGCTGCACACCCGGAAACATTTCTTTCACCACCGGAAGTTCGCCTACCGTAGCACCTGCAATCATCAGTATCAGCAAGGTCAGTGCCAACCAACGCTTCCGCTTGCGTGGCACAGGCTCGGTATCTTTCCCGTTGGCCAACAGCATAAAGACGGATGACTCTCCCCAAGCCTGCACGAAGGAATCGTCGGCCATCAGCACCAATGTATCGCCCTCACGCAGATATTCGTCATCGAGCTGCTGCGTAAAGCTCTGACCACTACGTCTGATTTCTTTGACCTCGGCACCGTAGTGACGCTTGAAATTGAAGTCGCCCAAGCGCTTGTTGATACCGGGGAAACGGGCACCTAGCACTACTTCCACCGGATGCAGATCAGTCTGTCCTTCTTGTGCATCCTGTTCGTCCTCGTCTTTCACCTTGCTTTTCCGTACATCGGGCAGGAGCTTGGAGGAGAAAAGCAGAAGATAGATGATGCCTGCAAGGGCAATGAAGACCCCTACCTTACCCAACTCGAACATCGTGAAGCCGCGGTGACCGGCCTCCAATATCATGCCATGCACCACCAAATTGGTAGATGTACCAATCAAGGTACATATACCACCCAAAATCGTCACGTAGGAAAGGGGTATCAAGAATTTGGTGGCAGGCAGTTTCACCGACTCGGCCCACCGCTTGATGATGGGGGCAAAGATAACAACCACCGGCGTATTGTTGAGAAAGGCTGAAATGAATGCAATCGTCGGCAACAGGCGCAGCTGTGCCTTGAATACGGTAGTCTTACCCTGAGGAAGCAGCTTCTTGATGACTTGCCCCAACGCACCCGACTGCCGGATGCCCTCGCTTACCAGAAACAGCATGGCCACGGTTATCATCCCCTTATTGCTGAAGCCTTCCAGCATCTCCTTGGGAGAAAGGATGCCCGCACACAGAAACAGCACGACAACCGTGAACAGAATCATGCCCGGACGCATCTTGTCGAGTATCAATGCCACTACCATACCCAAGAGTGCAAGAAGTACAAAGGCTATTTCAAAAGTCATAAGTATTGCTATTTAAGGGGTTCGTGTTTGGGTTCTACTATAAACCAAGGGTTTAGCAAGTCTTCCTTGTTGTAATGCAACGGTTCGTCTGTCTCTGCCTGATAGACTTCCATGCCGGCGGCTCGCGCTATGGCATGACCGGCAGCCGTATCCCACTCCATGGTGGGGGCAAAACGAGGATATACATCGGCCTTGCCTTCGGCCACCAAGCAAATCTTGATGGAGCTGCCACTCGACACCAGTTCCACATCGGGATGGGCTTGCCTTATCTTGTCGATATATGCCTCCGTCTCGGCTGTCAGGTGCGAACGCGAAGCGACAACCACGAACTTGTCGTGTCCTACCTTGTCCGGCAGGCGGGTAGCCATGGCCATCAGTCTGTCCAACGACAGGCCGCCACGCTCCGATATGTCCGTCAACTTATAAGCACCCAGCTTCTCTTCGGCAAAATAGAGAATCTTCTTTACAGGTAAGTAGATGACACCCATCACCGGTACGGAATCGGTTACCAAGGCAATGTTTACCGTAAATTCTCCGTTCCGCTTGATGAATTCCTTGGTACCGTCCAGCGGGTCAACCACCCACAATGTCCGCCATGCCCTCCGTTCGGCGTAGGGCAGATGCTTGCCTTCCTCGCTCAATATGGGATAAGGCAAACGGCTCAAGACTTCAACAATCGTCTCGTGTGCCTTTCTGTCTGCAATGGTCAAGGGGGAATTATCCGCTTTCCGTTCTATCTCAAAATCGGATGTCGGATCGTCGTAAATAGTGAGTATCTTTCTGCCGGCTTCTAAAGCGGCATCAATAGCATCTAGTATATATTGCTGTTCCATCTTATTTGTTTATCGAAGTACAAAATTAAAAACTTTTCTATCGCAAAAAGTTTCCTTAAATGTTTTATAACTTCTTTTAAACCGACTGGAAGATTTATAAGCACTTTTAGCACTTTTCAGTTGGAAGGATAAGAGGAAGGAAGAAGGGTATCCGAAAGGTCATAGCACAGAAACTTTTTAGATGCAAAATAGCGGATTCGACGGATAAATAAAAAGAAATCCGTCAAATCCGCTTTATCCTCTTAAAAAATATCGTTTCGCAAATATGCTCTTTGTCCTCGGACGACCTAAGAGGGAATTATTGAGCAGCAGCCCACTCTTGTGCACCCTTCTGCTTCAGTTGGGCAGTGAAGGCCTGAGCTTTCTGCAAAGCCTCGGCTTCGTCGGCAGGAGATGCAAAGGCATGACGATAGCCCTTCACCTTGTTCCACTCGCCACGGGTAAAGTCGGGAATGGCTACGGCAGCGCAGTTGTTATCCATCGACAGTTCGCCCAATTCGGCCAGACAGCACCACTCAGCCAGATCATATACATCCATATCCAAGGGGAGTCCGTTCTGCAAGCAATACACCAATCGGCTGTCCATGATAAAGTCCATACCACCGTGACCGCCTACTTCCTTGGCCATCTCTCCATACTGCTTCAAGATGGGGTGACGATATTTCTCTACCAAAGCATTCATTTCACTTTCGGGCATGAAGCGGTGAGAGTTCAGGTTGTCCAGCTTGGGAGCCACGCCCGAAGCACTCATCTGCTTGGCATCGAGCGCATAGCCTTCTACCGGATACTTATTGGCAAAGCCCTTGGTACCCGTCAGCTGATACAGGCGGTTGTAGGGCTGAGGTGTCATTACATCGTGCTGAATTTCGATGACCTTTCCGTTCTCGGTACGAATCAGGGTGGTGGTGTGGTCACCATTGCGGAATTCTTCGCAAGGCTTTCCGGTTCTTTCTTCCACCAAGGCTTTGCCTACTACGGACTTCGTGTCCATGGCTACCAACGTCTTCATGCGGTCGCCGCGATGGATGTCGAGGGCTTGCGCCACGGGGCCAAGGCCGTGCGTGGGATATACATCACCACGGTGCTTCATGTTGTAGTCCAAACGCCAACCCAGCTTGTCGTCGGCACCATCCTTCCAATAGTAATCCCAAAAGGCGTCGAGATTGTGGATGTATGCACCCTGTGCACGGACAATCTCGCCAAACACACCTTGCTGAGCCATATTGAGCGTATTCATCTCGAACCAGTCATAGCAGCAGTTTTCGAGAATCATGCAGTGCTTGCGCGTCTTCTCGCTCATGTCAATCAACGCCCAGCAGTCTTTCAGGTTCATAGCCGACGGTACTTCGATGGCTACGTTCTTTCCGTTCTCCATGGCACACAGGGCTACGGGGAAGTGGTGTAGCCAGTCGGTAGCAATATATACCAAGTCTATATCATCGCGCTTGCACAGTTCTTCATATCCTTTCTCTCCGGAATAGACAGCGGCTTTCGGCATGGATGCCTTCTGCAAATACTGCTGACAAGCCTCTGCACGTTCTTTCTCATAGTCGCACAATGCTACAATCTCTACACCGGGAATGTAAGTGAAGCGTTCCACTGCACCCGGCCCACGCATACCGAGCCCTACAAAACCTACCCGTACGACTTCCATCTTCGGCAATGTCAGTCCGATGACGCTGGTCTGTCCGGCCGGACGCTCCGGGGTTTCCACTACGATAGTTCCTTTGTCCCAGCTCCATTTGGTTCCCTTGTCCGACACTTGTTGCTCGGTCGTTTTGGGGGCGCAGCATGAGGCTAACAGAGCCAGACATGCCATTGAAAACAAGAGTTCAAGTTTTTTCATTTTATTCGCATTATATATTAAAAAATTAAAGTATGTATTTCGACTATATGAAAAATCAACGTTTTCCACTTTATACTAAATCAATTTTATTAAAAACAAAGATAGAGAAGATATTTTAAATACGCAAGCTCTTTTTTATATTATTAAACATTGAGCGAGAAAACATTCGTCCATCTGCCCGCAGGCCGAATGGAGGAAACAAAAAAGCGGCAACTTCACAGTCACCGCCCCATTATGAAAGGAGGGAAATACCCCTTTCTATAAATTACCAAAAAAGAATTTCATCAGTTGATGCGATACAGCAACCACGAACCCTGGAAGTCCTTACGGTTGGGATATTTGGCCTTGAAAGCATCGCGTGCGGCAGCAGCCGAAGCCTTGTCGGCAAAGGTGCTTACGATGACGCGATACGTCTCTTTTTCAGCATTGAACACTACGATGGCATTGTAGCCTTCGTTGTCGAGGAAACTCTTCAGATTCTCAGCATTGGCCTTCACACCGAAGCTACCGCATACCACACTGAAATCCTGCAAGCCATTGTTGGCACCGGCCACAACGGTTACCTTTTCCTGACGAACGTCGGTCGGTACACTCTCCACTACTTTGGTTTCTACAGCCTTCACATCTTCCACGGCAACGGGAGTCGTTGTCTGCTGCGGCTCGGTCAGCTCTTGCTGCTTTGCCTTTTCGTATGCTTTCTTGTAAGCACTTTCACTTGATTTACAGGAGGAGAATGCAAACGCAATGCATATTCCCATACCTATTACAGCTAATTTTCTCATCTTTTCTTTATCGTTTTTATTAATAAATTCTGTATTTATACCTCAATTAGGCAGCAAATTAATAGAAAAATCAGCATCTTTCAAAGTATAACACCGAAAAAAAGACAGAAATATTCTTATTTTAAATTTTAATCCTCCTTTTCCTGCCAATCTTACCGACTTACATGACACTTGGGGACGGGAAAGGCGGGAGGAGTGCCAGGGAGGGGATACACCTTATTTATTTATAGCGATCGTGTCGCATTCTTCTTGTTTTTCGGCACATTCTGCTTCTTTTTCAAAAAAAAGAGAAACAAATGAACCAACTTACGGGGAAAAATGTTAGATTTGTAGTACGAACCTCTAAAAGAAAGGAATATATCATGAAAGGATTAAATGTATTGGCAGCTTTTGTAGGCGGCGCAGCAGTAGGCGCAGCCCTCGGTATCTTATTTGCTCCCGAAAAGGGACAGGAAACCCGTCAGAAAATTGCAGACGCACTGCGCAAGAAAGGCATCCGCCTGAGCCGTACCGAAATGGATGACTTGGTAGATGAAATCGCAGCCGAAGTGAAAGGCGATAAAGCCGAATAACGAACCATCGTGAACAAGACAGAGTCATTATGTTTGCAGACGACAAAAGCATCGAAAATGTACAGCAACTGGTTGTAGAGTTCAAGAAGTATCTTGAACTGCAAAAGGAATACACCAAACTGGAGGTAACGGAGAAATTGACAATCCTGTTATCGACCATTGCCCTCGTGCTGCTGGTCATCATCCTGGGCATGGTGGCTCTGTTTTATCTGTCTTTCATGCTGGCATATGTACTGGCTCCCTTGGTGGGCGGGCTCATGGTGAGCTTCGGAATCATCGCCGGCTTTCACATCTTGCTCATCGTGTCGATTATCGTATTCCGCAAGCAACTGATTATACAACCCACAGTGAATTTCCTGGCAGGCCTATTCCTCCATTCGTCCAACTAAAAAGACTACACGGCCATGAACGAAACTCCTACCCAAACACCCGTAACACTGGAAAGCATCGCCGCCCGGAAAGCCGAATTGCTGCAACAAATCAGGCAACAGAAGGAGGCAATGAACCAAATCACGCACGAAATCTTCGCCCCACTGGCTCCTGCCACTAACAAGGCCGATGCCATTATGAGGAGCTTCAATACCGGAATGGCGGTATTCGACGGAGTGATGTTCGGCATCAAAATCATGAAAAGAGTTCGAAAACTCATCGGCAAACGATAGGCAAACAGACGTCTTGTAAATATTTGACACCAAAAAGAACGTGCACACATACACATCGAAGAATATGTATGCGCGCACGTATTATGAGATAAGCAGAGCTGCAAATGTCGCGTCCGCATTCACGGAACGAGGCACAATCCTCGGTCTGCCATCACACGTAAGTTTCCAGCAACTTCACCTTACCTTCGGGGATGATGGTTACCTCCTGCGTCGTGGCAGGCAGCAGCACGGTGTCGCCCGCACAAAGTGTCAATTCGTTCTTCTCATTATCTACAAGCTTGCAGGCACCTTCCGTACAGATGAAGATAACGAACGAATCGAGCTCGGAATAGTCGCAAGTGATTTCCTCGCTCATGTCGTAAACGGAAGTCGTGAAGTAAGGACTGGCCACTACCTCTACCGGCTCGTTCTCCACACGGTCGTAGGCCGTACGGAAATCATCCTGCACATCGGCAAAGTTGATGGCATCCAAGGCCTGACTGGTATGCAGTTCGCGGGCGTTGCCGTTCTTATCCTTGCGGTTGTAGTCGAAGATGCGGTAGGTGATGTCCGATGTCTGCTGAATCTCGGCCACAAAGGCTCCGGCACCGATGCCATGTACACGTCCGGCAGGCACATAGAACACGTCGCCCGGCTGAATCTCGCACGTCTGCAATACGTCGGCAAACGTACCGTTATACACTCGTTCCTTATATTCCTTCGGAGTGATCTGCTGGGCAAATCCCGAAATCAGCTTGGCACCCTTATCGGCGGCAATCACATACCACATCTCGTTTTTCCCGAAGCTGTTGTGACGCTTCTTGGCAAGCTCGTCGCCCGGGTGCACCTGAATAGACAGGTCCAGCTTGGCATCGATGAACTTTATCAACAAAGGGAATTTGTTGCCGAAACGGGCATAGTTGGCTTCACCCATCAACTCTTCCTTATACTTGCGCACCATCTCGGGCAGCGTAAGCCCTTTGTCTGCGCCGTTAGCCACTACCGACTCGCTGCCTTCTACGGCAGAGACTTCCCAACTCTCGCCCACGTTGGGCAGGTTTTCATTCAAATGTTTAAAGGGAATAATCTTGTCGCCTCCCCAAAGCGTCTGCTTCAGAATAGGCTCAAATTTTAGAGGATACATTCGTTGTTTTTGTTAGACATTCAATTAAAATGTGACATTTTATAGGATAACGGTGGCAAACATACAAAAAATATTCATTTGAGGCATACTGGCTAAACGCTAAACTTTCCTAAAATGTCCTCCACATTTCTATGCATTTACTTGGGAGTACAAAAGAAATTCTTTTTATTTGCAAGAAAATTAATTAATATACCACTTTATGATAAACACTACTCCAACAGAAAGCAATCTGTCCGGTCTGAACAGAGAAGACTTTCAAAAGGATATAGATAGCAAGAAGACCGATCTGTTTATCCTTAAAAATGCTCAGGGAATGGAAGTTGCAGTTACTAACTACGGATGCGCCATCCTGTCCATCATGGTTCCTGACAAAAATGGCAAATACGGCAACGTCATCTTAGGTCACGACAGCATCGACAGCGTGATCAACAGTCCCGAACCCTTCCTCAGCACCACCATCGGCCGCTATGGCAACCGAATAGCCAAAGGAAAATTCACGCTGTATGGCGAAGAGCATCAGCTGGCCATCAACAATGGTCCCAATGCCCTGCATGGCGGACCCACCGGTTTCCATACCCGCGTGTGGGATGCCGTCCAGCCCGATGCGGCGACCGTCATCTTCAACTACACCTCGGCCGACGGCGAAGAAGGTTTCCCTGGCAAGCTGGAAGTAGAAATGACCTACCGACTGGAAGATGAAGCCAACGCCCTCGTCATCGAATACCGCGCCACGACCGACAAGGCCACCATCGTCAACCTGACGAACCACGGCTTTTTCAACTTAGCCGGCATCGCCAACCCCTCCCCGACCGTTCTGAACAACATACTAACCATTAATGCAGATTTCTATGTACCCATCGACGAAGTGTCCATCCCCACCGGTGAAATCCTGAAGGTGGAAGGTACTCCGATGGACTTCCGCACTCCCCATACCATCGGCGAACGCATCGACGACAAGTTCGAGCAACTGATTAACGGTGCCGGATACGACCACTGCTACGTACTGAACAAAACCGAGAATGGCGAACTCAGCCTGGCAGCTACTTGCACCGAACCCGTAAGCGGTCGGACCATGGAAGTATATACCACCGAAAACGGCGTGCAGCTATACACCGGCAACTGGCTGAACGGATTCGCCGGCGCACACGGAGCAACCTTCCCTGCCCGCAGTGCCGTATGCTTCGAAGCCCAGTGCTTCCCCGATACCCCCAACAAGTCTCACTTCCCGTCGGCCGTATTGCTGCCGGGTGACGAATACCAACAAGTGACCATCTATAAATTCGGGATAACAGAATAACGTGTTAACAGTAGAAAAACTAACCTAATTATCAATTTAATAATTCTTTAAAAAACCATGACACAACAAAAACAGAACGGTAAGCTCATTGCAATCATCACAATGTGCTTCTTGTTTGCAATGATTTCATTCGTAACTAACATGGCCGCTCCCTTCGGAAACATTTGGGGCTATCAATACAGCTGGGCCGGCATGATGGGTAACATGATGAACTTCGCAGCCTACCTGTTTATGGGTATTCCCGCAGGTAAGATGCTCGTAAAGTATGGATATAAGAAGACCGCCCTCAGTGCCGTCGTACTGGGTAGCATCGGTTTGATTATCCAATACTTGTCCAGCGTCTTCGGTGCCGACGTAGCTGCATTCAACTATGGAGGCCAGGTAGTGGCGCTGAACCTCATCATCTATTTGCTGGGTGCCTTCATCTGTGGTTTCTGCGTATGTATGCTGAACACAGTGGTCAACCCGATGTTGAATCTGCTTGGCGGTGGTGGCAACAAAGGTAACCAGCTCATCCAAATCGGCGGTAGCTTGAACTCGCTGACCGGTACGCTCACCCCGCTGCTGGTAGGTGTGCTCATCGGACAGGTAAGCGAAAAAACCAGTATGTCGGACGTAGCTCCGCTGCTGTTCATCGGTATCGCAGTGTTTGTGCTGTCCTTCTTCATCATCTGGTCCGTAGCCATCCCCGAACCCCAGGCCAACGTCAAGAACGAGAAATACGAGCACAGCCCGCTGTCATTCCGTCACACGGTGCTGGGCGTCATCGCCATCTTCTTCTACGTAGGTATCGAGATCGGTATTCCCGCTCAGTTGAACTTCTACATCACGAACCTCGGATTCGAAGGCTCGGCTGCCGTCGGTGGTACCCTAGCTGCCTCCTATTGGCTCCTGATGCTGGTGGGTCGTGTGTCCAGTAGCGTCATCAGCGGTAAGGTATCCACTTCCATCCAAATGACCATCGTATCTACAGTGGCCATCGTCCTCCTGCTGATAGCCATCCTAATGCCGGCCACCATCGAAGTATCGTTCAGAGGCAACGCCATTCCGGTGAAGTGCTTCCTGATTGCTGCCTGTGGTCTGTGTACGTCCATCATGTGGGGAGGTATCTTCAACCTGGCAGTAGAAGGCTTGGGCAAATATACAGCTGCCGCATCGGGTCTGTTCATGATGATGGTAGTAGGCGGAGGCGTCATGCCACTGATTCAAGACTTCATCGCCAAGGGCACCAACCCCATCACTAGCTATTGGTTGATTATCGCCATGCTGGCATTCATCCTCTATTATAGCGTGATTGGCTGCAAGAACGTCAACAAAGACATTCCGGTAGATTGACAACAACAAAATAGGTAATTATATTATTCACCTTAAAAACTATAAGTATTATGGACATAGAATACGTAAGAAGTCGTTTCATCAAGCATTTTGACGGAACAACAGGAGCAGTTTATGCTTCTCCGGGACGCATTAATCTTATTGGCGAGCACACAGACTACAACGGTGGTTTTGTATTCCCCGGTGCAATCGACAAAGGCATGATAGCCGAAATAAAGCCCAATGGTACTAACCTAGTAAAAGCATACTCCATCGACCTGAAGGACTACGTAGAGTTCGGACTGGGCGAAGAAGACGCTCCCCGTGCCAGCTGGGCCAGATACATCTTCGGTGTATGCCGCGAGATGATTAAGCGAGGTGTAGAAGTGAAAGGCTTCAACACAGCTTTCGCAGGCGACGTTCCTCTGGGTGCCGGTATGTCATCTTCCGCTGCATTGGAGAGCACATACGCTTATGCGCTCAACGACCTATTCGGCGAAAACAAGATTGACAAGTTTGAGTTGGCCAAGGTAGGACAAGCCACTGAACATAATTATTGCGGTGTAAACTGCGGTATCATGGACCAGTTTGCTTCTGTATTCGGCAAGAAAGGCAGCTTGATTCGCTTGGATTGCCGTTCGCTGGAATATCAATACTTCCCGTTCGAACCGAAGGGTTACCGTCTGGTTTTGGTAGATTCTGTCGTTAAGCACGAGTTGGCCTCTTCAGCCTACAACAAGCGTCGTCAGAGCTGCGAAGCCGCTGTGACTGCCGTTCAGAAGAAGCACCCGCACGTAGAGTTCCTGCGCGACTGCAACATGGAAATGCTGGAAGAAGCTAAAGCCGACATCAGTGCTGAAGACTATATGCGTGCCGAATATGTCATCGAAGAAATCCAACGTGTGCTCGACGTTTGCGACGCTTTGGAGAAAGGTGACTACGAGACAGTAGGTCAGAAGATGTACGAAACACATCACGGCATGAGCAAGCTCTACGAAGTAAGCTGCGAAGAACTTGATTACCTGAACGACCTTGCTTTCGACTGTGGCGTTACGGGTTCACGTGTGATGGGTGGCGGCTTCGGCGGTTGCACCATCAACCTGGTGAAAGACGAACTCTATTCAACCTTCATCGAAAAGGCCAAGGAAGGATTCAAGGCTAAATTCGGTAGAAGCCCGAAGATCTACGATGTCGTCATCAGCGACGGTGCCCGCAGACTGGAATAAGCAAGTAGAATAGCCTACGATTAAATAAAGTTGTATTATCGAGTAGGAGGAAAACGAAATAGTTTCCTCCTACTCTTTTTTTCTGGCCTCTCCCCCAGCCTGTCCGAAAGCTCTGAGTATGTTTACAAATTAGGCACGGATGACACGGGTTTTTCACGGAGAATGCTTTGATAGATTATTTCCGTGTATCTGTGTCATCCGTGCCTGAGAATAAATCCGTCGGCGCGATTTAGTGGATGCCTTCTGTCGTCATCTGGATGCGCTTCATCGTGCCATCTTCGTTGTAATACAGACGGTCGATGCAGACGGAACGGCGGAAACTGCCGCCTGACGGGTTGATGCCGCCATTGTGGTAAATGAAATACCAATCGCCCTTAAACTCGATAATGGCCTGATGATTGGTATTCGAGTTACCGGCCAGTTCGTTCAGAATGCCCTTGTATTCCCAAGGTCCCGTAATGCTGCGGCTCATGGCATAGCATATCTTCTCGGGGAACTCGGAGGCGTAGGACAAGTAATACCAATCGCCACGCTTATGAATCCAAGGTGCTTCGGTGAAACGGGGCAGGTCAACCGGAACAATCGGTCCGTCCAGCTCTATCATGTTCTTCTTCAACTTGGCATAGTAGCACTGACTGTTTCCCCAATACAGATAAGCCTGACCATCGTCGTCGATGAAGACGGTGGGGTCAATGTCGTCCCAATAACTCTTGCTGCGTTCCGTTGTCATGGCATTGGTAATCAAGGCTGAGCCACGGGCATCGACAAAGGGACCGATGGGCGAATCGGAAACGGCCACACCGATGGACTTGCCCGGAACCGTCTTATGCTCCACCGTCACATACCAATAGAACTTGCCGTCGCGTTCAATCACCTGACTGGCCCATGCCTCTCCCTTGGCCCATGCGAAATCCTGGGCCTTGAGGGGTACGGGATGTTCCGTCCAATGCTTCAAGTCGGCAGATGAGAATACACACCATTCGTTGAGCAAATAGTGTTCGGCCGGCGGCGGACACTCATCGTGTCCGGCATAGATATACACCTTCCCGTCATACACCATGGCACCCGGGTCGGCCGTATATTTATATTTGATGATAGGGTTACCGTCGGCTACGAATGTGGTATCCTTTTGAGCCGACAGCCCGGGAAGGGCTGCCGACAGAAAAGTTACCACAAACAAACTAACCTTATAAAACCAACCTATATGCTTCATACTTCTTACTTATTCAAGATATATACAGCAAATGTGTTCGGTTCGATTTCCACGTTTACCGACTGTCCCTCTATGGTCAGAGGAGATTCGACCGGAACGATGGCCGTAGGATTCTCTACCGTATTGTCTTTGTCCAAATCCGGCGAGCTGAGCTTGATGCAACGGCCACCGGCCCATACATCCTTCTTCTTCATGCCCTGGAAGTTCAAGGCAATGCTCTGTGCCTTGTCCGACGTATTGGCAATCTTTACAATCACGGCATTCGTCGCCTTGTCATAAACGGCACTGGCAAAAAGGCCATCCTGTCCTTCGGCACCGGTAACGGCTTTCTTGTCCATGGTCAGAGAGAGCACATTGGTACCCTTGTACGTGGCATAGAGTTGCTGTACATAGTAGCTTACGGTTTTCACAGACTTCAGGTTGTCGAACCAAATCAAATCCGGACGCCACTGCCAGCCTTCTACATGGGCAAACAGGGGTGCGTATGTAGCCATGTGAACGATGTCGGCATTGCGTTCCAGTCCGGTCATGAAGGCAGCTTCCAACAAAGAAGCATGGAAGTGATTCCACTTCTTTCCCTTGCCATGACAAGCATATTCGCCGGCAAATACCTTCGGGCCCTTGCGGTCGTAGTTATCATAGCGGGCACCTTGGCTGAGGAACCAAGTCTCCGGACGATAGAAATGTTCGTCCACCAAGTCAGCCTTCAGACGCTTCATCTCAGGCCACAGGTAATCGAACTGCTTGCCTTCGGAATCGGGACCGGAGCTACCTACTATCTTGATGTCGGGATATGCGGCACGGATAGCCTTTACAAACGGTTCCAAATGTTCGGGATAAGTCTTGTCCCACTGTTCGTTACCAATGCCGATAAACTTCAGGTTGAAGGGTTCGGGGTGTCCCATGTCGGCACGCAGCTTACCCCAAGTGGTATTGACGTCGCCATTGGCAAACTCAATCAGGTCGAGTGCATCCTGGATGTAAGGTTGAAGCTCGGCTACGGGCACGTGGGCTTCTTCATTCGGGTTTTGGAATTGACAGGCCAATCCACAGCTCAATACAGGCAGAGGCTCTGAGCCTATCTCTTCGGAGAGCTGGAAGAATTCATAGAATCCCAGTCCATAGCTCTGATAGTAGTCGGGATAGAAACGATAATCGAACGTATATTGCCAACGGTTCTCATTAATCGGGCGGTTCTCAACCGGGCCTACGGTGTTCTTCCAGTTGTAGCGCGTATCCAAGTCGGTACCTTCCACGATACATCCACCGGGGAAGCGGAAGATGCCCGGCTTCAAATCGGCCAACTTCTGTGCAAGGTCCTTGCGCAAACCATTCTCGTGTCCTTTCCAAGTGTCAACGGGGAAGAGGGAAATGTGCTCCAAATCTACCGTCGCCTGAGAACGCAAGAAGATGCGCAATGTCGATTTGGGGTCTGTCACCGGTGACTTCAGCACCACCTGATACTTCTTCCACTCCTTCGAGTCGATGGTCAGTTCGGTCGAAGCGAAGGCTTGGCGCTCGCCCATAGACTTGGTATTAATCAACTCTACGCGGATTTTGCTTGCCTGACCGCCATCGGGGATACGTGCCCATACCGAGAAGCGATATTCCTTATCCTTCTCCACACCTATGCCAAAGAAACCTTCGTTCTCCAATCCCGTGTGCTTATGCGGATGACCGGAATAGGCAAGGCGTACATAGTGAGGATTCTTCTCAAACGGTCCATCGTCCTGCAAGGAAACCTTACCAAACGACTTCCAGCCTTGCAAGTGCTGCGGAAACTCAAAAGAACGGTTCTTTACAAGTTCGGCATACAGACCACCGTCGGCAGCATAGTTGATGTCTTCGAAAAATAGTCCGTACATGGTAGGCTGAATCTCAGCCCCCAATTTCTTTGTCTGTATGACAAAATCATGGGTCTGTGCCTGAAGCGTCATGCCCATTGTCAAAGCCATTGCGGCCAATAATGTTTTTTTACTCATGATGTTAGGTTTATATAAATTCTAAATTTTAAATTAATTGTTCATTGTCACTATACCTTAATGAAAAAGTATGAGATGTTTTGAGCGTAAGCTAATTATCCATTATTTAACCCGTTTGCCCCATACGGAACGCCCACGGCTGTCCAGTCCGGTGAACAAGACTGTTTCAGTCTCATTCTCCCAGTCATGTCCTGCAAATATAATCAAATTATTGACATCTTCTTCGCCCAGTTTGAGTGATAACAATTGTTTAGATTCAATAAAATTCCATGTACCTGCCTTCTCGCCCGACAGTGTTCCTGCCTTGTCCAATGTCAGCATAGTGGAAACATTGCATTCGCCATCCTTCAGTTCGCCTTCGCCCCAAAGTATCTGTCCGGCCTCCAAACCACGTTCAAGCGAGGGTTCGGTCACACGTACAATTTCCCACTCGCCTGCCAAGTCGGCATTCGTGAACTGCCGCGGCGCACTTCCGGCATAGCGTTCGGGAGAGACTACCGGCCATCCATCTTCCGTAAAGAAGAGTTGGCGTAGGTGCAAATCCATCAGTTGATTCTGCGGTGACAAGCGTCCTTGATGAGCCATGAAATACCGGCCATCGTCCGTGGTGAACACGCTGCAATGAGCCGTTCCTGCCCAACCGGGATGATTGGCGAAACGGTAAGGAGCCGTCAGGATAGGGAAATTATTGGTCGTATCGGCCACTGCCTTGCCAAAGAAATCGGTAAACGGTCCTTCAGCCTTGAGCGAGCGACTGACACGCACATTGTAAGTGGTCATCAACGGATCGTAGGAAGTGAACAGGTAGTATTGCTTCAGGTCGGGATTGTACACAATCTCCGGAGCCTCCAGGTTGTCTTTCCGATAGTTGGCACGACGGGCGGTCAGGTGCCCGAGGTCGCCTTCCACTGCCGCCAATCCGGTTTCCGGATTCAGTTCCACGCAGTAGAGTCCGCCAAAGAATGAACCGTAATGCATCCACCACTTCCCATTGGCGGGGTCGATGATGACGCTGGGGTCGATGGCGTTCATCGGGGTCGTGTCGTCGGTCTTGACCACACAGCCCACTTGCGTCCACGGTCCTTCGGGCGAAGCAGCCTCTGCCATACCTATATAAGAAGTCTTGCGGCCAAATGCCGACACGCAATAATAAAGCCGGTACTTATTCTGATAAGGAATGATGTAAGGCGCCCACATATTCGTGGCTCCCTGTCCTCCGGCATGAGACTGCACCCACGCCACTGCCTCCTGCGGAATCTCGGGCAGTGCCCAACCTAGGAACTCCCAGTTCACCAAGTCCTTCGACCGGCGCATCTGTATATATCCCAGGGGTACCCCCTTTTCGGCTGCCTCCTGACGGTTTTCCGCAAAAATGGCATCGGTGGAATACATATAATAATACTCGCCCAGCTTCTTGCACGAGGGGTCGTGCACATTGAACGTTCCCCACGAACGATAATTCTCCATCGGGGCCAAAGAGGAATAGTCATCCTGCCAAGGATTGGGTGAGGCTGTTGGTGTAAATGCGGGAGGTGTACAAGCGGTAGCAACTACAATGCTTCCCAGTGCGGCAATTATGTGTCGTAAGTTTCTCATAATATTATAATTTTAATTCTATGCACAAAAGTACGCAAGGTTTGTCCTTTAGGGGGTAGACAAATGAACTTTTAAGGTGGAAATTCGACCATTCACTGACAAAAGCTTGAAAAATGTTTTCATTCATCGAGTATTCCATTAACTTTGCCCCCTACTAATACCACGAACCATGAAAAAGAATCTTGCCTTATACCTTATTATATTATATAGCATCCTCGCATATCCATTCTCCGCACTGCAGGCAGAAGAATCATTTGCCGATCATTACAATATATCCTATATCACCATGAATGATGGGCTTCCACACAATTTCATCGACGACATTTATAAGGACAGCTATGGCTTTCTGTGGATATCCATGCAGGGCGGCGGTCTGTCCCGATACGACGGATACAGCTTCATCAACTTCACACCAAGCACCCATTGCAGGCTGAAAAGCAACTTCATCAGCAACGTCTATGAAGACAACTTCAAGCGGCTATGGATTGCTTCCGAGGCCGGCATCGACATCATCGACCTAACGGTGCAACAATCCGTCCCCCTACTCGAATCGGCAAAGAACATCCCGGACATTGCCCATCAACCGGCTTACTACATCACACGCGATGCCCTAGGGTGCATCTGGATACTGGGCGAGACCCAGCTTCACCGCATCTCCTTCGACGAGGCGGGGAATATCAACCAACTGAACTCTCTGGACTTCCCGTTCTCCCTGCGCAGCCATACCATCATCCGCGACGTTGAGGGCGACGGGAAAATATGGGCAGGCATCAACGGACAACTGTGCAAGATAGGGTTCAACGTGCGCGACGAGCTTCAAGCGACTCCCATAACCGAAACCCTGGCCTTGGCACCCGACCTCATCTTCACCGACTTCATCATCAAAGAGGAAGACATCTGGATAGCCACCGACCAAGGGCTATACCGCTACAACAAGAAAGGGGACATCGTGAAACACTACGAGCACAACCCCGGCGACCCGCATTCCCTCTCGCAAAACTACCTGACAAGCCTGGCCATGACCAACGAGAAGCAACTCATCATAGCCAGCCTGAAAGGCATCAATATCTACAACCCCATAACGGACAATTTCGAGCGAATCGACGAACAAGCATCCCACAAAGGTACACGGTTGCTCAACAGCGACTTCATCAACTGCATCAACATAGAAGGGAAACATATATGGATAGGCACGGAAAGCGGAGGCATCAACAAACTCACCACCAAACGCCTCTCCGTACAGAACTACCTGAACGACAAAGAGAACAGCAACTCCATCTCCCCCAACCCCGTCAACTCCATCTACGAGGATGAGAACGGAGCGTTATGGGTGGGCACCGTGGAAGGTGGACTGAACCGGAAGGAACCCGGCAGCAACCACTTCACCCACTACACGCACGAGAACGGCATCCTGAGCCACAACACCGTGAGCGCCATCACCGCCGACCCTCAAGGCCGGCTATGGGTAGGCACCTGGGGAGGAGGCATCACCCTGCTCGACCTCAACCATCCCAACCGTATGCTGAAAAACATTACCACCGCCGACAAAGAGACCAGCTTCATCTACTTCATCGGCGCACTGATTTACGACCCCATCAACAACGGAATGTGGATTGGAGCGCGTGACGGCATCTACTTCTACGATTTTGCCCGGCAGAAAATCGTTTCACCCCTTCCGAAGCAGGTCAACGCAAACATTCACGGATGCATAGGCACTATCATTGACCGTGAGGGCAAGCTATGGATGGGATGTCTGGAAGGTGTCTATATCATCGACCTGCATAAGCGAGACCAATCATCGGCCGATGGAACCTTCGCCTACCGCCACCTAAAGTATAAGCTGGATGCCCCCAACTCCGGACTGATAGAGAAAATCACCTGCTTCTACGAGACCCACAACGGAACCCTGTGGCTGGGCAGCAACGGATATGGCATCTACAAACGAAGCACAGACGCGAACGGGAAGGAAGTGTTTACCGCCTACACCACGACCCACGGACTGGCCGACAACTGCATCCGGAGCATCCTTGAAGACGACAAGGGGCAGCTATGGATAGCCACTTACAATGGATTGTCGCGCCTGCAATCCTCCAAAGAGCGTTTCATCAGCTATACCGAACAGGACGATTTGCTCAACGGACAGTTCTACTGGAACGCTGCCTGCCGCTCGGCACGGGGCGAACTGTACTTCGGTCACATGGCCGGACTGTCCGTCATCGAGTCCGACTTGCCGACGGTGCCGCTACAACCTTCGCAGATGCGCTTCACCCAACTGACGGTGAGCAACGAACGAGTGTTACCAGGAACCGAACAACTACCGCAGGCCATTTCCATTACCCAAGAGCTGAAGATACACGAGAGCAAGAAGTCGTTCCTACTGGAATTCTCGCCACTCAACTTCGAGTCGAACAATATGGGCACATACAGCTACCGCCTTATCGGATTCGACCGCAAATGGATGAAGGTGCCCCATGACCAACATTTCCTCAGCTATACCAACCTTTCGCCGGGCACCTACAACCTGCAAGTGAAGTATTCGCCCAACGACGAGGAGGAGGAAGAGAAAATAGCGGAACTGAAAATCATCATACAGCCCTACTTCTACAAGACCATCTGGTTTGCCCTGCTGGTCATCGCATTCATATCCGTCGCGATATGGCAGTTCTACCAATGGCGCATCCGCAACTTCAAGCAGCAACAGGTAATACTGCACAACAAGGTGGAGCAGCGCACCCACGAGCTGAACGAGCAGAAGCAGATTCTGGAACGGCAGACGGAAGAACTGTCGAGGCAGAACCTCATGCTGAAAGAACAGAACGAAAAGATTACGCAACAGAAAATACAGCTGACCGAAATGGCCCGCAAGGTGCAGGAACTTACGCTGGACAAGATAGCCTTCTTCACCAACATTACCCACGAATTCCGCACCCCGATTACCCTGATTATCGGACCAATAGAGCGTGCCTTGAAGTTGAGCTACAATCCACAGGTCATCGAGCAGCTGCACTTCGTGGAGCGCAACTCCAAGTATCTGCTGTCGCTCGTCAACCAACTGATGGACTTCCGGAAAGTGGAATCGGGCAAGCTGGAAATCATCAAGAGCCGGCACAATTTCCTGAAGTTTATCAACGAGCTGATTACGCCCTTCCAGGTGTTTGCCCGGGAACGAAACATCGAGCTGAAGTTGTATTGCCGCATCAGTACGCCTGAGATGTCGTACGACGAAGAAGCCATGCACAAGGTGTTCACCAACCTGCTGAGCAACGCCATCAAATTCACACCCAACGGCGGAAGCGTGTCTCTGTACATCGCCCAGTTCCCCCCGACTGCCGACCGGCAAATGACGCTGTACATCTGCGTCAGCGATACAGGCTGCGGCATACCGGCGGAAGATACTGAACGGATATTCAACCGCTTCTACCAGTCGAAAGGCCAAACCCGATACCCCATGTACGGGCAAGCCAGCAGCGGCATAGGCCTGTACTTGTGCAAGCGCATCGTGCAGATGCATGGCGGCGACATCTATGCCGGCAACAACCACACGACGGGCTGCTCGATACGCATCCTCCTGCCGATGACCGACGAGGAGGTCCACGTAGATCCCTCCGTCGTGGCAAGCCTTCCCGACACCCAACAGCCTGACGCACAACCCACAGCCGAAAACGAGAAGAAGGGACTGAACATACTCGTGGTAGAAGACAACGCCGATATGCGCGGCTACATCCGCTCCATCTTGCGCGACCGGTACAACGTGGTGGAAGCTGCCGACGGTGCCGAAGCCCTGAACATACTCAATTCGCAACCCATCGACTTCATCATCAGCGACCTGATGATGCCCGTCATGGACGGCATCGAGCTGTCGCGGCGGGTGAAGGAGAATCTGGCCATCTCGCACATCCCCTTCCTGATGCTGACGGCCAAGACCTCGCAGGAAGCCCGCATCGAAAGCTACCGCATCGGTGTGGATGACTATCTGCTGAAGCCTTTCGACGAAACCCTGCTGCTGACCCGCATCGAGAACATACTGGAGAACCGGAAACGCTATCAGCGAAAGTTTGCCATGAACATGAACGTGGAAAGCCTGAACATAGAAGAAGAATCGGGCGACAAGAAGTTCATCAACCGCATCATGGAAATCATGAAGGAGAACTATAGGAACCCCGGCTTCGAAGTGGCAGGCTTCTGCGAAGCGGCCGGTGTCAGCAAGACCTTGCTCAACCAAAAGCTGCAAAGCCTCATCGGACAGTCGCCTGCCCAATTCATCCGCAACTACCGCCTGAACCTGGCACGCGACCTCATCCTGAAGAGCCGTGGAAAGAAGGATATCAGCGTCGCCGAGATAGCCTACGAGACGGGATTCAACGACCCGAAGTATTTCACCCGCTGCTTTACCAAAGAATTCAACGTGAAGCCCAGCGAACTGCTGAACAAGGAGGAGTAAGCAGGTGGACAAACAGGCAATATGAGAAGAAATCACCGACATCCGGCTTATTTGTCCGCATATTTTATCAACGTTTTTTCTTCAAATCTCGCAGGTCTCACCCCTCTCAGAAGCACTTCTGAGAGGGGGGTACCTCAGTCCTATACTGAGGTACCCTAAGTATGCGACTGAGGTACCCTCGGTATAGGAC
>JAUNJD010000214.1 GCA_030523205.1 Bacteroides sp. | reverse complement strand
AAAAACTCAAAAACTTAAAAACTCACAAATTTTATCCCCTCCGTATGTGGCCCCACGTACATCCCCATCATGTCCGACGTTTTGTACCATTTCGGTTTGTCTGGCATGTCGTCGGATATGAGTTGGCCGTTGATGCGCAGGTTCTCGAAGCGGATGTTCTTTACCCGGCGTTGTTCGTTGTATCCTTCGATGATGGAGGCGGAGGCACGGTCGCCCGTGTAGGAGATGTCTTTGAAAAGGACGTTCTCGATGCCGCGTCCCGGGGCTTTGCAATACTTTTCATTGAAGAAGATGCGCAGGTTCAGCAGCTGTCCCTGTCGGAAGTTCTCGATACGGATGTTCTCGAAACGCACGTTGCGCACAAGGTTCTCGTCGCCCGCGTTGATGGCGAGGCAGCCTTGATAGTCCACCTGCATCTCTTTATGGTCCAGAATGTCGATGTTGATGTAGTTCAGATTCTCCAATATCTCCGGATTCTCCACATTGCCGTGGATGCCGATGAAGATGGGGTGTGCCACGTCTGCCCAAAGGGTGGAGTTCTGCATGGTGATGTTTCGGCAGCCTCCCGTGAATTCAAAGCGCGTGCCATACACCGTGGTGCAATCGTCCGAGGTGCGGCAGAACACACCATCGAATAATACGTTGTTGCTGGCAAACACATTCAGACCATCGCCCCAGTTGTACGAGCTGATGCACTTCACGTTGCGGATAACGATGCTGTCCGATCCGCCCGTGGGGCATTGGGTCGTGATGAGGCCTTCCACTGTCACATGCTTCGATTGCTTGATGCTGATGCCCGCCCCTCGGCCTTCGGGGTGTACCTTGCCACGCCCCAGGATGTGCACGTTCTCCACGCCGTGGGCGCGGATGCAACCTTTTACCACGGCACCACCTGCTACGTATACCGTCTTGCCCGAAGGTACGTCCAGCGTGTCGCCCGGCAGTTGGTGGATGCCCGGGCCGAAGTATATCAGGTTACGGTTCTTCTTCAGCTTCTTGGGGCTCATGCCCGGCTTCAGTGGATTGTTCTCATCTATGGGGCCTGCAAAGAGGTGCAGGTTGTGGAAGATGTCGCCGTTCACCTCCACCGAGAGGTTGCGCGGACGGTCCAGACGGAAAGTCAGGGTGCTGTCGTTCAGTTGGGGAACGATTTGGTAGGAGAGGGGACGTACTTGTCCCGTCTCTATCTTTCCTCTGCGGGAAGTGACGGATACTTCCACCTCGCCGTTGAAATCAAAGTAGGCCAGCGAAGCCAGTTCCACGTGGTGCTTGGGTCCTCTTACCTCATCTACCTTGACGGCGTAGGTGTCTATCGTTTGCCATTCTTCGCCTCCCGCTTCCCGTACTTTCACGGTGAAGTCGTCCTTTAATTCCGCTCCTTGTGGGGCAGGATAAACGACTAATTGGTTCTGTGCGAGGCCTGTCTGAGCAAGCCCGACGAACACACTTGCAATGAGCAATAATCTAAAATTCTTCATATCTGCGTAAAGTTACATGGTTTATCATAAACAATGATACGTTTCACGAAGAATTTTCACTTAAGGAAGGAAGAAAAAATACGTCCTTATTTCGTCACCCGAAACCAATCCGCATCTACCCAACCCCTTTCCTTGCCGTGAGGTGTCGTGCTGAATAGTCCTACTTTGGCACCAATCCATTTGCCTTGTCGGGCGGTAAAGGCTTGTCCGACTGTCTTGAACTTCTTTCCGTCCAGACTGTAGGCGAAGCGGCACAGACCATTTTTGCCAACGTTGACCCGCAGGTAGATGTCGCGCTCGTAGTTGGGGTAAAGGCCGGCTTCGAACTTGCGGCTGGCAGGAAGTTCCGTCAATAGGGTGGTGGTTTCCGGATTCCCTTGCTCGGCATCCTTACAGACTACTTGCTTCAGTACGAATCCCTCACCGGATTTCTCTACGCCGAGGTAGCAGTAGTTCCAACCCATCACAATCAGTCCCGATTGCTGACCGTCGTCCTTGGCCGATACTTTCAGCTTGGTGGTGGCGGTAAACTCTTCGGCAGGGAACTTCTGCAACAGCAGGTTCGGCACTTCCCAAAAGTTGACAAAGTTTTCCGACAGGATATGACCGTAGAGACGTAGGTAGCCCAAGTCGGAGGTGAAGCCGAAGAAGTCCTGATAGTTAGCGTGCCACTCCCACTGCAAGCCGAGTTGGCGCGAATTGAATTCATCGCTTTCAGCAGGTGTCTCTATCGGATATGTGCGACCTACGTTGGGCTTGCGATAACGGTTTACCGGTTCACCGCAACCGTCACCATCCTTGTCCGTGCCGATGACGGGCCAATCGTTCACCCACTTCATCGGGTTCAAGTGGATGACGCGCCCATACATCGCCTTGTCTTGAAAGTGTACGAACCATGATTCACCCGTCTGCGTCTCCACCCATGCGCCTTGATGCGGGCCGTTGATGTCTGTTTCGCCTTGTGCCATGACAATCTTCGATTCGTAGGGACCATAGATGTACTTCGAGCGTAAGGCCAGTTGCCAGCCCGTAGCCACGCCGCCGGCAGGAGCCAGGATGTAGTAGTAATCGCCTCGCTTGTAGAACTTGGGACCTTCTATCGTGTGGTTCACTCCGTCGTTGCCATCGAACACCAATACGGGATTGCCGATGACCTTCGTACCCTCTGCATTCAGCTCGCATACGTTGATGACGCTGTTGAATCCTGCCCGGCTGCCGGCCCAAGCATGTACCAAATAGACACGTCCGTCATCGTCCCACAGCGGAGTGGGGTCTATCATGCCCTTTCCGGCTTTTACCAATACGGGTTTCTCCCATTCGCCCAGCGGGTCTTTCGCCTTTACCATGAAGATGCCAAAGTCCGGGTCGCCCCAATAGATGTAGAACTCTCCGTTGTGGTGACGTATGGAGGGTGCCCATACTCCTTTGCCGTGACGGGGAGTGTTGTAGAAGTCCGTTGGTTCGATGCTTTTCAAGGCATAGTTGGCCAGTCGCCAGTTTACCAAGTCCTTGGAATGCAGGATGGGCAGGCCGGGTGTGCTTCCGAAGCTGGAGGCTGTCAGATAGATATCGTCTCCCACCGCACAGACATCGGGGTCGGAGTAGTCGGCGTGTAGGACAGGGTTCTTGTACGTGCCGTCGCCTTGGTCGGCTACCCATACTTGTGATACGTACTGACCTCGTGCGCCCGAAAGCGAACAGAGTATCCAGATGATAATAATCTGGCAAAATCTTTTCTTCATAATGTTTTTTGATAATGGATGATTGATAAAGTAATATACGTTTCGCATCTTTAATCTACCTAATGGACGATGTCTGCAAGAGGTGATTTTGCAAACGTTTTCGTAAATCAAATCCGTTTTCTTAGCCTCCTCTGTCCGTCGGTATGGTTTTAGTTTTTTATCTTTGGGCGTGGATAATAAACACCCTCTAATGTCATGAAGCAATTTAAACTGATTTCCTTTTTCCTTTTCTGTGTTTTGGTGGGAAGCCTGAACGCATGTAGTGATGATAACAACACGACTCCGGACAATCCGGAAACTCCGGAACCGGAAGAAACCGAAGAGTGGACAACGTTGACCGCCTCGCCCGACGAATGGGATGGCGAAAAACGGGCTGACATATCCTACCAACTGTTGGTGTATTCCTTTGCCGATAGCAACAACGACGGATACGGTGATTTTCAAGGATTGATAAAGAAACTGGATTATATCAATTCGTTGGGTGTAAATGCCATTTGGCTGTCGCCCATCCATCCTTGTTCTTCCTATCATGGATACGACGTGACCGATTACGACGCAGTGAACGAGAAATTTGGTACCCAGTCCGATTTCGACCAACTGGTGGCGGCTGCCCACAATCTCGACATCAAGATTTATCTGGACTACGTGCTGAATCATACCAGTGCGGAACATCCTTGGTTCGTAAATGCTTCTGCGTCGGAGGACAGTGAGTATCGCGACTACTACATCTTTTCGCAAGACCCGGCCACGGACATTGCTGCCGGCAACATTGCCATGATTAGTAGCGAGGGATCATCCGGTTATAATGCCAGCGAATGGTATGCCCTCTCGGGCAACGAATCGGTGACGGGTGTCTATCAGTTTGTGCTCGACTGGACCAATTCGACCCGGCCAACCGTCACCGTGACCCGGGCTGCGACGGCTGACGCAGATAATACAGCTACCGATACCGGTTCTGATAAATTCCTGTACTACGGTGACGGCATCTGCAAGAAGTTCTATGACAATGGTGATGGCACTTACCGGCTGACAGTGAACCTGGATACGAACTGGGGATTCCTGATTCGTACCAGCAGCACCTTATGGGACAACTATAAGTACGGTGCTTCTTCTTCGAGCGATCGCCTGACGTTGGGCGAGGCCTTCACGCTGGCGCAAGGCTCATCTGCCGCCGATATTAAGTTCGACTTTATGGACCAGTGGTATTACCACTCCAATTTCTATACCGCTTCCTTTGCCGACCTCAACTATGGCGACATTGACGAGCTGGAATCTTCCGCCACCTTCCAAGCGATGGTCGGTTCGGCTAAGAAATGGCTGGATAAAGGGGTCGATGGCTTCCGCTTGGATGCCGTGAAGCACATCTATCACAATCAGACGAGCAGCGAGAATCCCACTTTCCTGAAGGCCTTCTACGACGAGTTGAACGCTTACTATCAAGGGCTTGGAAATACAGACGACCTCTATATGGTGGGCGAAGTGTTGTCCGAGAGCAGCGATGTCGCTCCTTACTATGCCGGTCTTCCTGCCTTCTTTGAGTTCTCTTTCTGGTATCGACTTGACTGGGCCATCAACAACAATACAGGTTGCTATTTTGCCAAAGATATTATAGGCTATCAGGACCTCTATGCTGCCTATCGTTCGGACTACATCGAGGCTACCAAGCTGTCCAACCACGACGAGGCACGCACCGCATCCGAGCTGGGCAAGTCGTTGGCAAAGGAGAAGTTGGCCGGTGCTGTCCTGCTGACCAGTGGTGGGTCGCCCTACATCTACTATGGCGAAGAATTGGGCCTGTATGGCACTCAAGACAATGGTGACGAGTACGTGCGCGGTCCGATGTTGTGGGGCGATGCAAGCGTCACCTCCTATACGGATAAGATAGATGCCGGAGTGGCTTCCTCCATAGCCTCTGTAACCGAGCAACAGGCTGATGCAAACTCCCTGCTGAATGTCTATCTGACCTTCACCAAACTGCGCAATACATATCCCGCCTTGGCAAAGGGCGCCATGTCGAAACACAGCGTCTATAACGATAGCAATACGAGTGCCGGACTGCCCATTGCTGCATGGTATATGACTTACGGTTCAGATAAGATGTTGGTTGTGCATAACTTCGGTAGCTCTACTGTCGAAATTTCGCTTACCGACAATCTGGAGAAAGCAGTAGGCATCAACGGAGATATTCAGGTGAAAGCAGGCAGCAGTGAGACCGCTTTGCAGATGGGAGCTTATAGTTCGGTGGTGTTCTTGGTGAATTGATAATTAGTTCAAATAAGATGTTTAGATTTGTATTCATAACAATCACAATAATGAAGATTAATGTGTATCGTTCTGTATAAACATCATTATAGTAAATTTTAGCATCAACTTATCAACTTGTTTATCAGGTTGTTCAGCCAATTCCAGCGGAGTCGGAACCATCGGCGTGTGCTGACCTGTCTGCCTCCGAAGCGCAGGACAAACTCACGGTATCCGTGCCGACGGAAGGGTAGGCCCACGTCCATGAATTCCAGATGGCGGTAGCCGCGTTTCTTGGCGTCGTCCAGCGCTTTCCACACAGCCAGTATGCCGGGATATTGCAAGGCATACGTCTTGCGCATACCGCCCGAGAACCACAGGAAGGCATTGCTGCCCGAGTATAGGCACACGCTTCCTCCGATAATCTTGTCCTTGTAGGTGACGATAAAGATTTTGCTTTGTCCGGTCTTCATCATGCGTTCTTCAAGTCGCAGGAAGAAGTGGAAATCGGGGAAGTAGCGGCGTATCTTGGCCGAATAAATGATGTGTAGCATGTGGGCAAAGCGGTTGATTTCCTCTGCCGTGTGTGCCTCCTGTACACAAGCACCGTTTTTCAGTCCCTTCTTTACCTGTCGGATGCGCGAAGGGCTGAAGCGGTCTTCGGCTCGTTCTACGCTGTGCAGAGAGTTGCGTACGCGCAGCCAGTTGATGGCAAAGTATTGGTTCTGCCGGAAGGACTTGTAGCCGAACATGGGATTTTCCAAGTTACGAAATTCGATGAGGAAGGAGTCGCGCATGGCTTCGTCGGTGAGCCGTTGCAGCATATCGCTGAAGATGGCTTCCTTGTCGGCCGAATCATCAAAATACTCCCCTGTGCCATACACTTCGCACCGCTTCACAATCATGGGTGGAAAGAAACGGAACGATTTCTGCAAGGCGGCGAGTAGCTTGGCTACCGGTCGTCCATTCTCGGATGCAACAATTAGTAAGGGGGTATATCCCGGCGTTGCTTCAAATGTGTGGAACAGCTCGGTAGAATGAAACGTATTGGTGCCGGGTAAGTCCGGAATTTCGTTTCCGCGATAATATGTAGTCAGTTTCAGTGGCATCGCTCGCAAATATAAAAAATAATCTCGTATCTTTGCCGAAAGAAAAGAATTAAGTTTCGATTAATTCAGTTGGCAAGGGGAGAAGAGAGGAGTTGACAAGGGACAAAAGAGGAG
>JAUNJD010000213.1 GCA_030523205.1 Bacteroides sp. | reverse complement strand
AAATTATAAAAGGGGCTGCGCACCTCAAAAAAGCCTTAAGGTCCTACAAACTTAAGACCTCACAAACTCAAGAACTTACACGCTTACGAACTCAAAAACTTACAAACTTAAAAACTTCATTCCTTTACCGCCTTCGGTGTCCAATTGCGGAAGAAACGGAGCACTTTCTTGGAGTCATAGCCCTGCCCTTCTTCCAAGAAGCTGGAGTCTTGCGTATGCAGCACTTCTCCATTCTCATCAAGCACTACAAACACCGGAAATCCGAACCGAGCCGGACTGCCAAGGCGTTTCATCATGGCAGAGGCTTGTGCCGTCTTTTCTGCACCGGCCGATTTACGAGGGTTATAGTTCACATGAATGTAAACAAAGTTATCGTCAATCACCTTGCTAATGGTGCTGTCATTGGCAATGAAGGCCGCAAAGCGTAAGCACCACGGGCACCAATTACCGCCTACCTGACAAACCACAAACTTCCCCTCTGCCTTTGCCTGCGACAAAGCTTGGTCAATCTGTTCCATCGGATTGATTTCCTCATTATAGACCTTTTTCAATGTCCCTTGTGCATTGGCCCATACCGACACGAATGCAATGCACATAGCTACCACCAAGTTCTTCATTTACTCAATATATTTTATTGCATGACTAAAAAAACACGGACTGCGCAGAAGGGGTATATAGGATGACCATCATCACCTACCAAGTCCTCTACACAGTCCGTGTCGAAACAAATATTATCTTCTCAGTCTATCAGCAGCCTTCACCATTACCTCATCGCGGTAAATGGCACGGAAAGCGAGATAGTTCAGTATGATGCAGACCACAGGCAAGCACAATGCCCACCCTATCTGATAAGTCGCATTCAGGCTATCCTTCAGCATGAACATAAACACGAAGAAAGCAACATAATAACCTATCAGCAAAATGCTGCCGAAAATCGTCATGCGTATCTGCAACATCCGATTGCGGAATAGGAAAATGGTGCAGAATGCAATAATCGCACTCAGCAGCAATATTCCGAACAATCCCCATGTAGATTGGTATTCACCGCCTGCCAAAGAAACACCCAGCGGCTTGAATACATAGGATGACACACCATCCGCACCGATGAAATGCCCTACCGGCATGAAGGCGGCAACAAACAGCAAGATTGTTACTACCAACAAATAAACGGATTGAATACGCTGTATCATTACTGCAATTTTTCTTTTTCCTTAGCCGGGTTACGATAGTACACCTTTCCTTCGATATACTCCTGAGTAGCAATCAAAGTCGGCTTCGGCAATTTCTCATAATAGCGAGATATTTCAATCTGTTCGCGATTCTCGAACACTTCTTCCAGATTGTCGTTGTAAGATGCGAATTCGGCCAGCTTCTTGGACAAGTCATTCTTTATCTCCACGCTAATCTGATTGGCACGCTTAGCAATAATCGCTACAGTTTCATATACATTACCGGTATCTTCACACAACTCCATCATGTCACGAGTCACCGTCGTGGTAGGAGCATTCGTCTTTCTGTAATCCATAAATTTTTCTATCTAATTTAATTTTACGTATACGTTTCTTACTCAATTATATCTACATCCTCACCCAACATCCTTCCGGAGTCTTTAAAGATGCGGTCGGCTTCCTTCATATATTTACTTTCAGGAAACTCGTTCTTGAATGAATAATATTCATCCACCGTTTCGCGGTAACGTTCAGCCTTTCTTTCCTCCACACTATATATGGCCATTTCATATTTGGCACGCAAGATGAGCATGGACAAGTCCTCACGAAGATTGGTGTATGGATAATCCTTCAACGCATTCTGTGCAGTAATCACGCACGAAAGGTAGTTGTTTCCCAGATAGTTACCCAAATTGTAGTACATCTTGGCCGATAAATATTCCTTCATCACCAATTTGTCCTGCAAGGTAAATATCATGTTTTGGGCTTCTTCTTTTCTGCTGCTCTGCGGGAAGTATTCCAGAAACATCTGCAACTGCTGTATGGCACTGTACGTAGCCGATTGGTCCAAGCGAGGTTCCGGAGTATCCAGATACAACGCCTTTCCCGCATGGAATCGGGCCAACTCGGTATATGTGCCACGAGGATATACATTATAATATTGGATGAAAGTCTGAGCCGCCGTCTGATAATCTTCCTGATTATAGTAGCTCATGCCCAGCATGTAGAGTGATTCCTCTGCTTTGTCTGTACCTTTAAGAATAGCTATCAGTTCATTCAACAAGGTTGCCGAACGACCGTACTGCCCTTTTGCGAAATAACTTTTTGCCGCTTCGTACTTGTATTCGTAGTCTGTACTCTTCAGCACTGCATTGTATTCTCCGCATGAAGAAAGCAGCAATGCTGCAAGCAGAGTTATAGGGATGTTCTTTTTCATTACTTTTGTTCAAATAATGTGCAAAGATAGAGGTTCGTATCGAATAAAGCAACGATACGAACCTTAATTTTTCAAAAACCCGACGAATAGAGAATCTTTCGTGATTAGCAGCAATTTTCGGTACCTTTTTTACAGCTTGTACAAATCGTTTGCAGCCAACAAATCGACTTTCTTTTCTGTCAGTACGCGGATGCAGTTTTCCATGTTGTTGGGACGGATAATGACGTTAGCCGTTTCGCCATTGGCAAACGAATACATATATTCAATGAACACACCTTCGTCCGACAAGAAGCGCAACACTTTCGCCAATGAACCGGGAATATTCGGACAACTGATGCCTATCACGTCCGTTACATTCACTGCAAAATGATTTTCCTTCAAAGCCTTGTATGCCTTGTCCGGTTCGGACACAATGCCGCGAAGAATACCGAAATCTGCATTCTCGGCAATGCACAGAGCTGAAAGGTTAACGCCTTCCTTTGCCAATACTTCCGTCACTTCTGTCAGACGGCCCGATTTATTTTCCAAGAAAATGGAGAGTTGTTTTGCTACCATATAATTACTTATCAATTAACGTTTTACTATTTATTATTTAAATACATGCTTTATAATCATGCCATTCACAAACAAGCCTACTGTCCTGCCGCTTTTCTATCTAGATTGCAACAGTTTTCCGTCAAGAAAGCTTGCGGTTATCTATCACTCGCTTGGCCTTGCCCACACTGCGTTCTATGCTTCTGGGTTCCACCAATCGGACATCTACTCCTAAGCCAAGCACACTCTGAAGGCGGGCTGTGAGCTTCTTCTTCATGGCCAGCATCTTATTAATCTCATCCGAATAGAATTCCGGACGAACCTCTACCTGAAGCTCCATCGTATCCGTATTGTTCTTTCGATCCACTATCAGCAGGTAGTGAGGCTCAAACTCCGGCATTTCGAGTATGACGGATTCAATCTGTGTCGGGAAGACATTCACACCACGAATGATTAGCATATCGTCACTACGCCCCAGGATTCGGTCCATACGCACCAACGTGCGTCCACACGAGCATTTTTCATAATGCAAGGCCGTAAGGTCTTTGGTGCGATAGCGCAGGAGCGGCATACCTTCTTTGGTCAGGTGGGTAAACACCAATTCTCCGGTTTCACCGGGTGGCAAAGGTTGCAACGTTTTCGGATCTACGATTTCCGGGAAATAATGGTCCTCATTCAGATGCGTACCATGCTGGCATTCACATTCATACCCTACTCCGGGACCGGCTATCTCGCTCAATCCGTAAAGGTCGTATGCCTTAATGCCCAGTTTGGCTTCGATTTCCTTTCTCATCTTTTCGGTCCACGGCTCTGCACCAAATCCACCGGCCTTCAGCTTGAATTCCTCGCGAGGCAGCCCGGAGTCCTTGATGGCATCTGCCAGATAAAGCGCATACGATGGCGTACAGCAAAGCACCGTGGAACCGAAATCGTGCATCAGCGTAATCTGTTTCTCCGTATTGCCGCTCGACATCGGAATGACGGAAGCACCGATATTCTCAGCTCCGGCATGGGCACCCAGACCTCCCGTAAACAAGCCATATCCATAGGACACCTGAAAGATATCCGTATTGTCGGCTCCGTATGCCACGAAAGCACGCGAAATGCATTCGGCCCACACCGAAAGGTCCTTGCGAGTATAGCCCACAACGGTAGGCTTTCCCGTCGTACCCGAAGAGGCGTGAATGCGCACTATCTGGCTCATGGGGACGGCACAAAGGCCAAAAGGATAGTTATCTCTTAAATCAAACTTCGTAGTGAACGGAAGTTTTACGATATCGTCTATGTCATTGATATCATCCGGAGTAATGCCCAACTCCTGCATTTTCTTACGGTAGAAAGGCGTACTGTGATAAACACGTTCCACTGTTTTCTTTAGGCGGATACTTTGGATCTTCCGGAGGCTTTCTCGATCCATGCATTCAATGCTTTCATTCCAAATCATGTCCTTCAATGTATTGGTTTAATGTTTCTTTGATTAATTATCTATGCAAAGAAACAAATATTTTTGTTTATCTCAAAGATTTTGCCGAATATTGCCAACTCTTAGTGACAGAAAATGAATAAATTTGAATTAACATCCGCATATAAGCCTACGGGAGACCAACCCGAAGCCATCGCACAGCTCACGGAAGGCGTGCTTCAGGGACTTCCTGCCCAAACATTGTTAGGAGTCACCGGTTCCGGAAAGACCTTCACCATAGCCAACGTCATTGCCAACATCAACAAGCCCACACTGATATTGAGCCACAACAAAACACTGGCGGCGCAATTGTACAGCGAGTTCAAAGCATTCTTTCCCAACAATGCCGTCGATTACTATGTGTCTTACTACGATTACTATCAGCCCGAAGCCTATTTACCCTCTTCGGACACCTACATAGAGAAGGATTTGGCCATCAACGACGAGATTGACAAGCTACGCCTTTCCGCCACCTCCGACCTGCTTTCCGGCCGGAAGGATGTCATCGTCGTCTCGTCCGTATCCTGCATCTATGGTATGGGCAATCCCGCAGACTTCTACAACAATGTCATCGAGATTCAGCAAGGCAAGAACTTCAGCCGCAATGTATTCCTGCGTCGGCTGATAGACAGCCTGTACGTCCGCAACGACATCGATTTGAATCGAGGCAGCTTCCGGGTGAAGGGAGACACCGTAGATATTTATCTGGCCTATGCCGATAATCTGCTGCGTGTCATCTTCTGGGGCGACGAGATAGACAGCATCGAAGAGGTAGATCCCATCAACGGCATTACGCTTGCCCGCTTCGACGCTTACAAGATATATCCGGCTAATCTGTTCATGACAAGCAAGGAATCTACCCAACGGGCCATCCATGCGATAGAAGACGATTTGCACAAACAAGTGCAATGGTTCGAGGACGAAGGTCGTCCTTTAGAGGCCAAACGCCTGCAAGAGCGTGTGACCTACGACATGGAAATGATACGCGAATTGGGGCATTGCTCCGGCATTGAGAACTATTCGCGCTATTTCGATGGTCGTGCGGCCGGTACACGCCCCTACTGCCTGCTCGATTTCTTTCCCGAAGACTTCCTGATGATCATCGACGAAAGCCACGTCAGTGTTCCCCAAATCCGTGCCATGTATGGAGGCGACCGCGCCCGCAAGGTCAATCTGGTAGAATATGGTTTCCGTCTGCCTGCCGCGATGGATAACCGTCCGTTGAAGTTCGACGAATTCGAGACACTGGTCAAGCAAGTCATCTACGTCAGTGCCACTCCGGCCGAATATGAACTGATGAAGTCCGAAGGCATTGTGGTGGAACAAGTCATCCGTCCCACCGGACTGCTCGACCCCATCATCGAAGTGCGTCCCAGCCACAATCAGATAGACGACCTCATGGAAGAAATTCAGCTACGCATCGAGCACAATGAACGTGCATTGGTCACCACCCTTACCAAACGAATGGCCGAGGAGCTGACCGAATACTTGCTGAACAACAACATCAAGTGCAACTATATCCATAGCGATGTCGATACACTGGAACGTGTAAAGATAATGAGCGACCTACGCGAAGGCATATACGATGTTCTGATAGGCGTCAACCTGTTACGCGAAGGCCTCGACCTGCCCGAGGTGTCTCTTGTCGCCATTCTCGATGCCGACAAGGAGGGCTTCCTGCGCTCCCATCGTTCACTGACGCAAACAGCGGGCCGTGCCGCCCGCAACGTAAACGGTATGGTCATCATGTATGCCGACCGAATCACCGAAAGTATGCAGCAAACCATTGACGAGACCAACCGCCGCCGTGAGAAACAGTTGAAGTACAACGCAGAGCATGGCATTACTCCACAGCAAATCAAGAAAGCCAAAAACCTGAATGTGTTTGCCACAGCCGAGAATGCCAACAGTACGGAGGCAAGAAAGAGCCCAACTGCCCCCCGTCCTTATACCGAACAGGATTCTACCACTTATGCCGCAGCCGATCCGATTGTAAGCTACATGACGCCGGCCCAGCTGGAAAAGAGTATCGAACGAACCAAGAAACTCATGCAGGAGGCCGCCAAGAAGCTCGACTTCATCGAAGCAGCCCAATATCGCGACGAAGTTCTTCGTCTGGAAGCCTTATTAAAAGAAAAAGCCGACGCCTAAATCTCTTAAAAAAGATTTAGCATCGGCCCCATTGTATAATAAGTGTTATAACTACACACTTTTTTACTCCCATCTATTGCAGGTTTCCAAAAAGTCCCTACATTTGCACTGTGTTTTTCATAGTATTAGATTTAAGGTTAACAAAGGTTGGAGTACA
>JAUNJD010000212.1 GCA_030523205.1 Bacteroides sp. | reverse complement strand
TTACCATGCGGGCGGTTAGCCTTACCTACTTTCCCCTTTTTCTTTCTTCCTTCTGTATTCTTCCTATATAAATATTATGAGGATACGCTTTTCATGCGCAGCCCAATTCTTCATTCTTAGTTCTTCATTCTTCATTTAACTCCAGTTCTCCCTTCTTCTCCTTTTCATAATAATTAGCCAGCAGAGAGATGAAGTTACTGATGGCCTTCATGGCCGTATCCGTTTCCGGAGTGATTTCCTTATGCTGAAGCCGGAGCAACAGAACACCGTATAGGGCCTCGAAACAAGTCTCCAGCTCAGATTCTTCTTGATTACCGTTCTTTTGTCTCAGCTCCACGATGAAGGGGAGTGCCTTGAAATAGGCCGCATTGTAGAACGGATATTTGGTAGAAGCCAACAATTCGCCGTGCAGCTCCGTCAGATTCTGAATGACGTTACGGTTGATTTGCAGATGTCCTTTCTCCTTTACGCCCTCGGCACGCATCATCTCCACAAGATTACCATACCATTCATCCAAGGCAGGCTGCTCAGCTTCCGGGAAGGTAGAGATAAGCTTTTCGCGTATCACGTCGATGTCGCACCCCAAAGCACGAATCAAGTCTTCTACCTGCCACATATATATAAGGTATTCAGCGATATTCTTTTCCTTCAGTTGCTTTGCTATGTTCATTTAAAGACTTCTATAATTTCAGATTTTTAGATTTCAGAGTTCGTTCTTCATTTATAGGTTCTTCATTAATAAAGCGATTCCCCCATCAGTGTAAACACCATTCCCAGCACAGACACCACCACAACGATGCTTCCAATGATGCGGTTCAGCATCCAGATGCCTCGCAGGTTGAACTGCGTGCGCACCTTACTGACAAAGTAGGTGATGCTGAACCACCACGTCAGTGCCCCCAACATGATGGCCATATAACCAGTAACTGCCTCGAACAGCAATATGCCTTCGCTGACAAAGGCAAAACGTGCAAAGAGGCCTACGAACAGGAAGATTATCAGCGGATTGGAGAGAGTGACGGCGAATGCCGTAATGAAATTATGGAAGTATGTCCCCTTACTGGTAGAGACCGGCCGGATGGACTGCACCGGATTGCTACGGAATGTATAGATACCGAAGGCCAACAGGAGGACACTGCCGAATAGTTGCAGGTAGAAAATATTCTTGTTCACGTAGTCGAACACGAAGCTCATGCCGTAACCCGTCAGCAAAGCGTAAGCGATGTCGCTAAACGAAGCCCCTACCCCGGTGACAAAACCATACCAGCGTCCTTTGTTCAGCGTACGCTGAATGCATAGCACCCCCACAGGTCCCAGCGGCGCGGACACAATGACACCTATGATGAACCCTTTCCACAATATATTGAATATGGTCTCTATCTGAATCATGGCTGCAAATATCGTACTTTTTTATGAGAAGAGCGAAACAGTATTTACTTTTTTTAGACGCATTAGCAGAATTGACGGCGAATTCACTATCTTTGCGCCGAGAAAAAAAGAATAATTTCAATCATAAACATATAACATGATTCGTTTTTTCAGAACCCCTCAACAAAGCGTGATAGCCGTAGAAAGCGAACACGCACTCTCCCAGGCAGACGCCGACAAGCTCTGCTGGCTCTTTGGAGAAGCTACCCCCGAAAGTGAAGACAACCTGAAAGGACATTTCGTAGGTCCGCGCCGCGAGATGATTACCCCCTGGAGTACCAATGCCGTAGAGATTACCCAGAACATGGGATTGGAAGGCATCACGCGCATCGAGGAATATTTCCCCGTAAAAGACGAGAATGCCGACCATGACCCCATGCTGCAACGTATGTACAAAGGACTGGACCAGCAGGTGTTCACTACCAACCGTCAGCCTGAGCCCATCGTACACATCGAGGACCTTGAGGCCTACAACGAGCAGGAAGGTCTTGCTCTCTCAAAAGAGGAAATGGACTATCTGAAGAAGGTGGAGAAAGACCTCGGACGTCCGCTCACCGACTCCGAAGTATTCGGCTTCGCCCAAATCAACTCCGAACACTGCCGCCACAAAATCTTTGGCGGAACATTCGTCATCGACGGTGTAGAGCAGGAATCATCGCTCTTCCAGATGATAAAGAAGACTACCCAAGAGAATCCCAACAAAATCATATCGGCCTACAAAGACAACGTGGCCTTTGCCGAAGGTCCCGTCATCGAGCAATTCGCTCCGGCCGACCACTCCAAACCCGACTACTTCCAAGTAAAAGACATCAAGAGCGTCATCTCGCTGAAAGCTGAGACGCACAACTTCCCCACAACCGTAGAGCCGTTCAACGGTGCTTCCACCGGTACGGGCGGTGAAATTCGCGACCGTATGGGTGGCGGAAAGGGAAGCTGGCCCATTGCGGGTACAGCCGTCTATATGACCTCCTACCCCCGCACGGAGGAAGGACGCGAATGGGAAGAGCTGCTGCCCGTGCGCAAGTGGTTGTATCAGACGCCCGAACAGATTCTTATCAAGGCTTCGAACGGTGCCAGCGACTTCGGAAACAAATTCGGTCAGCCGCTTATCTGCGGTTCGGTACTCACCTTCGAGCATAAGGAGAACGAAGAAGTGTATGGCTACGACAAGGTCATCATGCTGGCCGGCGGCGTAGGCTACGGCACAAAACGCGACTGCTTGAAGGGCAAACCCGAAGCAGGTGATAAGGTGGTGGTCATCGGTGGCGATAACTACCGCATCGGTTTGGGTGGTGGTTCGGTATCGTCGGTAGATACGGGTCGTTATAGCAGCGGCATCGAGCTGAACGCCGTGCAGCGTGCCAATGCCGAAATGCAGAAGCGTGCCTACAACGTGGTGCGTGCCCTCTGCGAGGAAGAGAACAATCCGGTGGTTTCCATCCACGACCACGGTTCGGCCGGACACGTCAACTGTCTCTCCGAATTGGTAGAGGAATGTGGTGGTCTGATTGACATGAGCAAGTTGCCCATTGGCGACAAGACCCTCTCGGCCAAGGAAATCATTGCCAACGAGAGCCAAGAGCGCATGGGATTGCTGATTCAGGAGGAAGCCATCGAACACGTGCGCAAGGTAGCCGAACGCGAACGCGCCCCGATGTACGTAGTAGGTGAAACCACGGGCGACCACCGCTTTGCCTTCGAGCAAGCCGACGGCGTACGTCCCTTCGACTTGGCTGTAGATCAGATGTTTGGTTCTTCGCCCAAGACTTACATGATAGACAAGACCGTAGAACGCCACTACACCATGCCCACATACGAACTCGGCAAGCTGCACGAATACCTGACCAACGTACTCCAGCTGGAGGCCGTGGCCTGCAAGGACTGGTTGACGAACAAGGTGGACCGCTCTGTAACAGGCAAGATTGCCCGTCAGCAATGCGTGGGTGAACTGCAATTGCCGTTGAGCGACTGCGGCGTGGTAGCGCTGGACTATCGCGGCGAGAAGGGTATCGCCACTTCACTGGGCCATGCACCGCAAGCTGCGTTGGCCGACCCGGCCGCAGGCTCCGTGCTCTCCGTCAGCGAGGCACTGACCAACCTTGTATGGGCACCGCTGGCCGAAGGGCTGGACAGCGTATCACTCTCCGCCAACTGGATGTGGCCTTGCCGCTCTCAGGAAGGCGAAGATGCCCGTCTCTACACAGCTGTCAAGGCATTGAGCGACTTCTGCTGTGCGCTGCAAATCAACGTGCCGACCGGTAAGGACTCCCTCTCCATGACGCAGAAATATCCCGATGGCAGCAAAGTCATCGCTCCGGGCACGGTCATCGTATCAGCCGGTGGCGAGGTGAGCGACGTGAAGAAGGTGGTATCTCCCGTATTGGTGAACGATGCCAAGACCACGATATACCACATCGACTTCAGCTTCGACAAGCTGAAGCTGGGTGGTTCTGCCTTTGCACAATCCTTGGGCAAGGTGGGCGACGAAGTGCCTTGCGTGCAAGATGCCGAATACTTCCGCGATGCCTTCTTGGCCGTGCAGGAGTTGGTGAACAAGGGCCTCATCTTGGCCGGACACGACATCTCGGCAGGCGGTCTCATCACGACGCTGCTCGAAATGTGCTTCTCCAACGTGGAAGGCGGCATGGAAATCAACCTCGACAAAATAAAGGAGCAAGACCTCGTCAAGATATTGTTCGCCGAGAATCCGGGTATCGTGATTCAGGTGAGCGACAAGCATAAGGAAGCCATGAAGAAGGTGCTGGAAGATGCCGGTGTGGGCTACATCAAGCTGGGCAAGCCGACCGACGAACGCCACATCCTTGTCGAGAAGGACGGTGCCACCTATCAGTTTGGCATCGACTATATGCGCGACGTATGGTACTCCTCTTCCTACTTGCTGGACCGCAAGCAGAGCATGAACGGCTGTGCCAAGAAGCGTTTCGAGAACTACAAGATGCAACCCATGGAGTACGCCATCATGCCGAGCTTCAAGGGCAAGTATTCACAGTTCGGCATCGACCCGAACCGCCGCACGCCGACAGGCATCCGCGCCGCCATCATCCGCGAGAAGGGTACCAACGGCGAACGCGAGATGGCCTACTCGCTCTACTTGGCAGGCTTCGACGTGAAGGACGTCACCATGACCGACCTCGTGAGCGGACGCGAGACACTGGAAGACATCAACATGATTGTCTTCTGCGGTGGTTTCTCCAACTCCGACGTACTGGGTTCGGCCAAGGGTTGGGCAGGTGCCTTCCTCTTCAACCCCAAGGCAAAGGAAGCCCTCGACAAGTTCTATGCCCGCGAAGACACACTTTCACTGGGCGTATGCAACGGCTGTCAGTTGATGATAGAGCTGAACCTCATCAACCCCGAACTGAAGAAGCAAGCCAAGATGCTGCACAACGATTCGCACAAGTTCGAAAGCCGTTTCCTCGGCGTTACCATCCCCACCAACCGCAGCGTGATGTTCGGTTCGCTGAGCGGAAGCAAGCTGGGTATCTGGGTGGCTCACGGCGAAGGCAAGTTCTCTCTGCCTTACGATGAGGATAAGTATAACATCGTGGCCAAGTACAGCTACGACGAATATCCCGCCAACCCCAACGGCTCGTCTTACTCTGCCGCCGGTATTGCCAGTGCCGACGGACGTCACTTGGCCATCATGCCCCACTTGGAGCGTGCCATCTTCCCGTGGCAGAATGCTTACTATCCGGCCGACCGCTTGAACAGCGACCAGATTACGCCGTGGGTGGAAGCCTTTGTCAATGCCCGCAAGTGGGTAGAGGAAAAGACTCGCCGATAAGCGGATAACAGATTTCTCAGACACGGATTACACGGAAACGACACGGAAGGCATCGCGCATCCGTCATCATCCGCGTAATCCGTGTCTTGGCATAAATTACACTTTCATTTATGAACATTTATTTAGAAGCCTTCTCCATTTTCTTCAAGATAGGAGCTTTCACCATTGGTGGAGGCTATGCCATGGTGCCTCTGATAGAAAATGAGATTGTAACGAAACGCAACTGGATAGCCAAAGAAGACTTCATCGACCTGCTCGCCATCTCGCAATCGGCACCGGGCATCTTGGCGGTGAACATCTCCATCTTCATCGGCTATCGGCTGAAGGGCATACCGGGAAGCATCGTCACGGCACTGGGCACCATCCTACCCTCGTTCCTCATCATCCTGGCCATCGCCTTGTTCTTCCACAACTTCAAGGACAACACGGTCATCGAGCGCATCTTCAAGGGCATCCGCCCTGCCGTGGTGGCTCTGATTGCCGCTCCTACGTTCAGCATGGCGAAGTCTGCCAAAATCAACAAGTACAACGTATGGATTCCCGTCGTTTCAGCCTTGCTGATATGGTTGCTGGGCTTCTCCCCCATCTGGGTGATTGTCATTGCCGGTGTCGGTGGATATGTGTGGGGAAGAGTTAGGAATAATGGATAATTGATAATGGACAATTGACAATTCAAAATTTAAAATTAATCATGTTGCTTTACCTTCATTTATTCTATAGTTTTTTCAAGATAGGCCTGTTTGGTTTCGGTGGGGGCTATGCCATGCTCTCCATGATTCAAGGCGAAGTAGTCACCCGCCACGGCTGGCTGACCCCGCAAGAGTTTACTGACATCGTGGCCATCAGCCAAATGACGCCCGGCCCTATCGGCATCAACTCAGCCACCTACGTAGGATTCACGGCTACGGGTAGCGTATGGGGTGCCGCTTTGGCGACGTTTGCCGTGGTGCTGCCATCGTTCATCCTGATGCTGACCATCAGCAAGTTCTTCCTGAAATATCAGAAGCATCCGTCGGTAGAAGCCGTGTTCAGCGGTTTGCGTCCGGCCGTAGTCGGTCTGTTGGCATCGGCTGCACTGGTACTGATGAATACCGAAAACTTTGGCTCGCCTACGGAAGACACTTATTCGTTCATCATCAGCTGCATCATCTTCGTGGTGGCCTTCGTGGGTACCAAGAAGTACAAGCTGAACCCGATAGGAATGATTGTGGCGTGCGGAATTGCCGGGCTGATACTGTATTGACCCGATTTGCCGTCGTGATGGCCGTATCGCCCGCCTCCCGTTTCGCAGCAGAAGTTCCGCCTGAAGAAGAAGGCGATGCAGCCGGATGAAACGATGTCCGAAAACGGCGAAACGGCAGACGAAATCATCAAATCTTTCTGACAAAAGATCTATCTTTTCCGGTCACCGTTCCTCCCTGTTTTTGGAGGAGCGGGAATCGGTCGTATATCGAGGCTACCTCAGTCGTATTCTTAG
>JAUNJD010000211.1 GCA_030523205.1 Bacteroides sp. | reverse complement strand
CTACTATTGAAAACTAAATATCTTAAGCACTCTCTCTTTCCTTAACGCACTACAAAGGTAAGTGTTTTCTAGGTGTCCACCAACGAAAAAGACGACTTTCTTATGTTTTGTAACATAGTTTTAACGATAAAGGGTTGTTTTTACACTTATAAACACAGAGTGTTAGGCACAGAGCGGAATAAATGAAAAAAAGTAAGAGTCTGACCAAAGAACAAGTAAAGATAAAGTCCAAAGACAGCCGAAAGAAAGATATGTGTACCCCCATAAAAAAAACAATCCACTGGAACAGACAATGCTGCTCCAGTGGTTGTCCCCTTTAAACACCTTTAAACAAAATGAATTTTACTATTATTTTCTAGCTTCTGCAATGTAGCCCAGAGCTTCCTTGCACTTTTCGGTAACGTATGCCCAATCTTCGGCAGCTACCTTATCCTTCGGGAAGAGCTTGGAACCCATTCCTACACAGAATACACCAGCCTTAATCCAAGAAGTCAGGTTTTCCTGAGTGGGTTCTACACCACCGGTTACCATCAGCTTAGACCACGGCATCGGAGCCAACAGACCCTTTACCAATTTCGGGCCCAGTACGTCACCCGGGAAAATCTTGCAAAGGTCGCAACCTACTTCCTGAGCATAACCAACTTCGGACACACTGCCACAACCCGGAGTATAGGCAACCAAACGACGGTTGCAAATCTTGGCAATCTCGGGGTTGAACAATGGACCAACAACGAAGTTGGCACCCAGCTGCAAGTAAAGAGCAGCCGTAGCAGGGTCAACAATAGAACCTACTCCCAGAGCCAATTCCGGGCATTCCTTTGCTGCAAACTTCACAACTTCGGCAAATACTTCGTGAGCAAAGTCACCGCGGTTGGTAAACTCGAATGCACGAACACCACCGTCATAACAAGCCTTCACTACTTTCTTTGCAACTTCTGCATCTTTGTGGTAGAATACAGGAACCATTCCCGTCGAACCAATCTTGTTCAGGACGGATATCTTATCAAATTTAGCCATGATGATTTTTCAATTTTGACGATTTACTATTTCAATAAATTATCTCTGTACGCGTCCGCTTGCATCGCCACCGGCCAAAGCTTCTACTTCATCCACAGATACGAGGTTGAAGTCGCCGTTGATAGTGTGCTTCAAGGCAGAAGCAGCTACTGCAAATTCGAGGGCAGCACCCTGATTGGGTTTTGTCAGCAGACCGTGGATGATACCACCGGAGAAGGAGTCACCACCACCTACGCGGTCAACAATCGGGTTGATGTCGTAACGCTTGGATTCATAGAACTCTTCACCGTTGTAAATCATAGCCTTCCAGCCATTGTGAGTAGCAGAGAAGGATTCACGCAACGTAGAGATAACATATTTGAAACCGAATTCCTTAGCCATAGCTGTGAAGATACCCTTGTAGCCGGCAGCGTCAGTCTTACCACCTTCTACGTCAGCATCGGGCTTGAAGCCCAAGCAGAGTTCTGCATCTTCTTCATTGCCGATACAAACATCAACATACTTCATCAAAGGCTTCATGATGGACTGAGCTTTCTCTTTTGTCCACAGCTTCTTGCGGAAGTTAAGGTCAACAGATACCGTAACGCCGTGACGCTTGGCAGCTTCGCAAGCCAGACGAGTCAGTTCGGCAGCCTTATCAGAGATAGCAGGAGTAATGCCGGACCAGTGGAACCAATCGGCACCTTCCATGATAGCATCGAAATCAAAATCTGCGGGATCAGCCTCAGCGATGGCAGAGTGTGCACGGTCGTAGATAACCTTGCTGGGACGCATAGAAGCACCGGTCTCCAGATAGTAGATACCTACGCGGTCGCCACCACGTGCAATAAAGTCTGTCTTAACACCATACTTGCGCAATGCATTGACAGCAGACTGACCGATTTCATGCTTCGGCAACTTAGTCACGAAGTATGCGTCATGACCATAGTTAGCACAGCTGACAGCTACGTTGGCTTCGCCACCACCATATACTACATCAAAAGAATCAGACTGAACGAAACGGGTGTTGCCCGGAGTGGACAGTCTCAACATGATTTCACCTAATGTAACGACTTTCTTTCCCATAATTTTTTTGTTTTTAATTAATATGTGATGAATTTATTTCCTTTCAATTTATCATTTCAACCCCATTTTTAGGGTTAACCACTTGATACTATGCAGAATAAACGAATTTGAGATTTGTTCTTCATAGCTTTCGTGTGCGGGCACAAAGGTACAACTTTTTTTGAAATACAAAAAATTATCGTATATTTGTGTCGAAAATTTTAAGATTATTATCGTGTGCGAGCACAATCGGGCTCAAAAAAGGCATTTTTTTAGCAATCCATGCCCCATTCGCACTCAACAACAAGAAGATTTTGAAGCATTAACCAAATCATAATCCGAATAGATAGATGGAAAGGGTTAGAATAAAAGACATCGCCAAGATGGCAGACGTATCAGTAGGAACAGTGGACCGCGTGATACATGGCCGCAGCGGAGTTTCCGAATCCAGCAGGAAGCGCGTGGAGGAAATCCTGAAGCAACTGGACTATCAGCCTAATATGTATGCCAGTGCGCTAGCATCGAACAAAAAATACACGTTTGCCTGCCTGTTGCCCCAACACGAGGAGGGGGAATACTGGACGGACGTAGAAACGGGCATTTGGGATGCACTGGACACCTATTCGGATTTCAACATCACCGTACACATATCTTATTATGACCCGTACGACTACCATTCATTTGCATCTGCCTCGGAAGAAATACTAAATCAAGAACCGGACGGCGTGATGCTTGCGCCTACCGCCCTTCAATACACCCAAACCTTTACAGAAGAACTGCTGAAACGAAATACACCTTATATATATATAGACTCCAACCTGCAAGAGGAGCCTGCCCTCGCCTTCTTCGGACAGAATTCCCATCAAAGCGGTTTTTTCGCCGCACGTATGCTGATGTTGCTGGCCGGAGAAGATGCCAAAGAAATCGTCATCTTCCGGAAGATAAACGAGGGAATCGTGGGTTCCAATCAGCAGGAACGCAGAGAAATCGGTTTCCGCGAATATATGCACATACACCATCCACATTGCCGGATATGGGAACTCGACCTCCACGCCAAGCGGGATAGCGAAGATACGCAGATGCTGGACGACTTCTTCCGCACGCATCCCAACGTAAAGAACGGGATTACCTTCAACTCAAAAGCATACATCATCGGAGAATATCTCCAAAAATGCGGCATGGAGGATTTTAACCTCATGGGATACGACCTGCTGCAACGCAACGTAGATTGCCTGAAGCAGGGAAGCATCTTCTTCCTCATTGCCCAACAACCTACCTTGCAAGGATTCGACGGCATCAAGGCCCTATGCGACCACCTGATTCTGAAGAAAGAGGTGGCACGGGTAAACTTCATGCCGATAGACCTGCTGACGAAAGAAAACATCGAATTCTATTACAACAAATGAACATATTTACGATTTAACCCGCCCGAAGATTTCAGCGCAGGCAGCCCTGAAGAGATGGATGGCGATTTACGATTGCAACAAGCAGACAGCGACGTGTTAAATGGTAAATGTAATTATGACTGACGAAATTGAGAATAAACAAATAGGATTGAGTAAATTGTTAAATTGTAAATAGACTTATGTTAGAAACAAAGTACCTGAAAATCAATCCTGCCGATAACGTAGCAGTAGCCATCGCAGCACTGCCGGCAGGCGAGAAAATCACAGTGGACGGGAAAGAAATCGTATTGAACGAAGACGTTCCTGCCGGACACAAATTCGCATTGAAAGACTTTGCGGAAGGTGAAGACATCATCAAGTATGGTTACCCCATCGGCCATGCCAAGAAGGCACAGAAGCAGGGTGACTGGATGAACGAGAACAACATCAAGACCAATCTGGCCGGATTGCTGGAATACACCTACAAGCCCGTCAACGCAGATTTGGACATTCCGCAGAAGAATCTGACCTTCAAGGGCTATCGCCGCAAGAACGGAGACGTAGGCGTGCGCAACGAGATATGGATTATACCGACCGTGGGATGCGTAAACGGCATTGTCAACCAACTGGCCGAAGGATTGCGCCGCGAGACAGGCGGCAAGGGTGTAGATGCCATCATGGCTTATCCGCACAACTATGGTTGCTCGCAGCTGGGCGATGACCACGAGAATACCAAAAAGATTCTGCGCGACATGGTGCTGCACCCCAATGCAGGCGGTGTACTTGTTGTAGGTCTGGGATGCGAAAACAATCAGCCGGACGTCTTCCGCGAGTTTTTGGGCGAATACAATCAGGACCGCGTGAAGTTCATGGTTGTGCAGAAAGTCGGTGACGAATACGAAGAAGGCATGAAGCTGCTGCGCGAGCTGTATGCCCAAGCCAGCCAAGACGAACGTGTGGACGTTCCATTGAGCGAACTGCGCGTAGGCTTGAAGTGCGGTGGCTCGGATGGCTTCTCGGGCATTACGGCCAACCCGCTGCTAGGGATGTTCTCCGACTTCCTGGTAGCACAGGGAGGAACCAGTGTATTGACAGAGGTGCCTGAAATGTTTGGCGCCGAAACTATCCTGATGAACCGTTGCCGCACCAAGGAACTGTTTGAGCAAACCGTGAAACTGATTAACGACTTCAAGGAATACTTCCTGTCGCATGGCGAACCGGTGGGCGAAAATCCGTCTCCGGGCAACAAAGCCGGTGGTATCTCTACCTTGGAAGACAAGGCTTTGGGCTGCACACAAAAATGCGGAAAGAGCTATGTAGAAGGCGTACTTCCCTATGGCGAACGCTTGAAGGTAAAGGGTCTGAACCTGCTGTCGGCTCCAGGCAACGACTTGGTGGCCGCCACTGCCCTCGCTTCCTGCGGATGCCACATGGTGCTGTTCACCACCGGACGCGGAACTCCCTTCGGCACCTACGTACCGACCATGAAGATTTCCACCAATTCCACGCTGGCCAAGAACAAGCCCGGATGGATTGACTTCAACGCCGGTGTCATCGTAGAGAACGAACCGATGGAGAAGACCTGCGAACGCTTCATCGACTACATCATCAAGGTGGCAAGCGGTGAGTTTGTCAACAATGAAAAGAAGGGATACAAAGAAATAGCCATCTTCAAGACCGGAGTAACGCTGTAAATTAGTAACTTTGCAGCCGAACTGTTGAACACAGAGGCACGAAGACACGGGAGACTTGTCCTGCCGATAGCAAGGAACAGCCCGCGCATCTTCCTGCTTCTGTGTTCGGTTTTACACTCAATCATTACTCTAATTACAGGTATCAATGACAAATACAACATCGCAGACAAAGGGAAGTTGGCTGGCTCTTAGCCCGCTGGCGGTATTCTTATGCTTATATCTGGTGACATCGCTGCTGATAAACGACTTCTATAAGGTGCCCATCACGGTGGCATTCGTAATTTCTTCCTGCTATGCCATAGCCACCACACGCGGACTGAGCCTGGACGAGCGAATCAACCAATTCTCCATCGGAGCCGGCAACAAGAATATCCTGCTGATGATTTGGATTTTTATCCTTGCCGGAGCCTTCGCGCAAGGTGCCAAGCAAATGGGAGCCATTGATGCAACCGTCAACCTCACACTGTACATATTGCCCGACAACCTGCTGTTGGCAGGCATCTTCATAGCTTCCTGTTTCATTTCCCTCTCCATCGGAACCAGCGTAGGCACCATCGTCGCCCTGGCTCCCGTAGCCGTAGGACTGGCTGAGAAAACGGGGGTCGATTTGCCTTATATGGTAGCCATCGTGGTGGGTGGTTCGTTTTTCGGCGATAACCTTTCGTTTATATCAGACACCACCATTGCCGCCACCCGAACACAGGAATGCAAGATGCAGGACAAGTTCAAGGTCAACATCCGGATTGTACTGCCGGCTGCCATATTGGTGCTTTGCCTCTATACCTTCCAAGGATTGGCCATAACGGCTCCGCCACAGACGCAAGAGATTGAGTGGATAAAGGTTCTCCCCTACCTTATCGTACTGGGTACGGCCATTGCCGGCGTCAATGTCATATTGGTGCTGACCATCGGCATCTTCGCCACAGGCATCATAGGCCTAAGCACCGGTACAGGCTTTTTCGACTGGTTTGGTGCCATGGGCACCGGCATCATCGGGATGGGCGAGCTTATCATCGTCACGCTGCTGGCCGGAGGGATGCTGGAAATCATCCGCTACAACGGGGGTATCGACTTCATCATCGCCCGCCTGACCCGCCACGTCAGCGGGAAACGGGGTGCCGAACTGAGTATTGCCGCCTTAGTAAGCATCGCCAACCTCTGTACTGCCAACAACACGATTGCCATCATCACCACCGGTTCCATTGCCAGGGACATCGCCATACGCTTCCACCTCGACCGACGGAAGACGGCAAGTATACTGGACACCTTTTCCTGCTTCGTGCAAGGCATCATCCCCTACGGCGCACAGATGCTGATAGCTGCAGGACTGGCCGGCATCTCCCCCATTTCCATTGTAGGAAGCTTGTATTACCCCTTCTGCATGGGCATATGCGCCCTGCTGTCCATCCTGCTCAGATACCCCCGGAAATATACCCGAAGCGAAAGCACCGGAAGCCCAAACAACGCCAATCCACTGTAACCTCCGACACCGTTTGCCGCGTTGCCACGTTGCCACGGCCCCAAGTCGTGGCAACGCAAAGTCTGCTCCGTACCTGCTCCATACCCGCTCCGT
>JAUNJD010000210.1 GCA_030523205.1 Bacteroides sp. | reverse complement strand
GTATTAGATTTAAGGTTAACAAAGGTTGGAGTACAGCGGTACTCCTTTTTTTATGTCTATACTTTTCCTAGAATCCTTTACTTCTCCACTTCCTCCATCCTCACCAGCTCATACGTCCTAAACTGCATGATGATGAGATGCAGTTGCGTCCCCGCACACATCTGAATGACCTTTCCATCCATGACATACCGACGAATCTGTTCCACAGCCTCTATCCATTGAGCTTCAGCCTTGTCATCACTGTCATTGGCAGACAGATATTTCAACTCCAGAATATAGCTGTGTGCCGTCTGCGGATAACGTACACGGTCGGGCATCAAGAACATATCGCAATAACCGTGGCTCATCTCTATTTCCGGAGCCGTCAGGTAGTAGGCGTTAATGCTCAGATAAGCGGTAAGGAATCCCTGAAGATTACGTTCTCCCTGAATTGCGGTGCGGACCGTCGAATGCTTTCCGTATGCATCTGCTATCAGTTGCATGGCAGGATGCCAAACACCACCGAAAGCCATCTCTCGATATGCCGTCTTTAAGCGGATAAAGTCTATGTTCTCATTTCTTTGATATTCCTCCAACAAATACTCATAATACTGCATACGAACATTGTTGTTAGGAATGCTCAACTCCAGCAAATCTCCGTACGTCCCCGTCATTGTCAGCATCCCATAATAATAGAGCAGGCTGACGAAATTCTGCTTGTCGTATATACGCTCTGCCGGGAAAGAAAGGTTCAGCGTCGCTTCTATCTTCCCTTTTGTTGCAATCTCCTGAATCATGCCGCGCTGTTCCTCTCCCATGCCGTCCAGCATTATCAGTTTCTTCATCTTCGTATAGTCCGTGCGCGTATTGGGGTCAATCATCTGTTCCGGAGCTTCCCCGAAGTCAATGTAACTACGTAAGTAATATACCACCATATCGCAGTTAAACACTTTTGGGTCACGCCCCAGGCTTCTTTTGGCAAAACAATAGTTATCATACCACGGTTTCATCTCCGCAATCATCGCCTCTAAATCGTTTTTCAGCAAACCATTGTCCTTATAGTATTGCAACATCTGTCGTACTTCCTCTTCACTGAAACCAAGCATCATGTTGAAACGAGGATCAGTAGAGATATTCGTGCTGATGTTGAAACCGCTCGTCAGGTCATCCAGCGTCACGGGGCTGACACCCATCATCAATATACGACTGAAATTGGCCTTGTAGAGTTTGAACACATCACGGTAGAATCCTGTTGCATGGGTCAGTGCATGATACACCTCTTGTCCTTGCTCATTCAGTACATTATTCGTAAAGTTGTCGTATTCATCGATTATCAAGTATAGGTCGATGCCTTTTCGTTTCGCTTCTTCACAGATGTACCGCAACTGAGCCGATGAATTGGGGTACAGTGCTCCTACCTTCTCAATGAAATCATTATCATAATAGGCGGCATTCTGCCTAGCAAAAGCTATCAATTTTTGCGAACAATATATATGGAAACGTTCCTCCAAGCCACCTATTCCCGCAGAAGCCTGTGAGAAGTCAAAGTAAATCACCTGAAACTTTCCCTTCAGTTCCGTCGGATGCTCGGCTATCCACAAGCCTTTGAACAATTCGTCAAAACGGTCCTGCCGGGACATATCATAATAATCCCTGAGCATACTCAGGAACACGCTTTTCCCGAAACGGCGTGGACGAATCAAGAACAGGAAATCTCCAACCATCTCCAGTCTGGGCAGATACATGGTTTTATCCACGCAATATCTGTTCTTATTGCGCAAATCCTCAAAATCAGCTATGCCATAAGGCAACATTTTTACTTCTCCCATACAGAGGTGTTTTTAGTTCGCTCCAAAGTTATTCAATTATTCCGATTCCGCATCTTGTGATGCTAGTCAGTTATTCTTCTTTAACAAGCCAATGTAACCAACAAAGGCTGTCACTTCATATCGAAAATGACAGCCTTTGCTCTATTTTACAAGTTCAAGACTTATTTCAGATGTATCTTGAAGTAAAGCCCCCCACTCCAATACTTCCCGTCGTTCAATTCGGTCGTCAGATTTATCCGGTCTTTCCAAAAGGCATAGTTGAAGCCCACATTTACGGTGCGGGCATCATATTCGGCCATTAAGTTCAAACCATTTATGGCTTTGTTCCAAAACGATGATTCCGGTAGGGAAAAACGGAAATTGGCGCCAAGGGCAGGACCTTCATAATGCAATCCCGTAGCACGACTATAAATATACGCCGCATGAACGCCCAATTCACCTACATGGGCAAAATCCAAATGTTTTGTAGCGGTCAAAAAGAAACGATTGAAGTAATTGTGCGTACCGTAATCCTGACTGAAATTGATGGAACCACCACCATTGCTATCAAAACTTCCCGGGTCATTCGCTCCGAATACTATTTGTGGCGTCCATTCCTTCCACCACCCTTCTTTCCATAAGCGAAGTCTACCCGAGAAATTGCGGTCTTGGTTCCGGAACTTTCCCCATGTCTGCTTGGGCCAATAGTTGCCTTCAGCACCTTTTACCAACGTACACGTATATGCAATTTCCAACCAGGGGAAAATGGTAATGTTCAGATAGTAATTGAAAGTGTACGTATAATTACTATTGTTCCAATACGTAGAAAGCGGATGCTTGTCCAGCACACTTCCCCCCACCATAAAAGTTTTATCCTTCTGCATATCGGCCGTGGGCATGTGCAACAAACCGGTAGTTCCATACAAAGCTTGCCCTTTCATTGCCACACAACAACAGAGGCACAACATCACCAAAAAGGTTCTGCTTACCCAACCGACATAGCCTGTGTTTGCATTTGCTATATTCATATTCAAAAACTATTTATTAATTTTAAATTTTGAATTTTAAATTATCAAAGAGACTGCGCATAAAAAACTTACACACTTAAAACTCAAAAACTTACAAACTCACATCCTTCGTTCTCTCCGCCAGTCTATCCAGCACCTTTTGCGGCAATGGCCGTACACTCATCAATACACGTATTCGCGACTCTACCAAGAGGTTATACTCCTTCCGGGCTTCCTCACCTATGTAATAGACATGGCACAGCGTCAAAAGTCTGTGGTAAATGTAATCTAGAGTCTCCAGTTCCAACGTATGGTCAGGACGACGGGGATTCAGTTTTGCCAACGTACGGTTATTCACCCCCAACTCTCTTGAAAACTCGTTATATGAAGCATAATTCCATCTCTTTTGAGTTTCATGGATTTCAGCAGCAGCTACGTGTATCCATGATTTCGACTTTCTCCTCACTTATTTTTCTAGATTTAATTAAACTCTCGCTAATTCCGTTATTCAGAAACATCTCAATGCAAACTATTGCAAAGAGACTCATAACTAATGTTAATATTATGCACTTATCAGTACAATTCAGACCGAAATAAACAGACTAATTTCGCCCATATTTCAAAAAATAAAAATGTAAAACTATGAACAAACAACCACAATTTCAACCGCCACGCTTTTCATCCTTGCGTGACACTCAACCGCATCCCACTACATGGGAAGACATTGTCAATGAAATTCGCGGAGAAAAACATCTCAATGCCACTCACCTCTATCGCAACATCTGTCGGCAACTGGCTGATGCCATCCAAGCCAAGGACGATGCACTGACGGACGTACTCAAACTGCGGAAAAACAACGTCAAACTTTCGCAACCGGCCTTCGTCTGTTCGGTAAGCCTCACCGACGGACGATCAGCCCGACACATCAACGGCTATTCCTGCTTCACCATGGTAGATGTCGATAACATCAACGAGCAGGATTTCAGTCGCATACTCGCTTTGGTGAAAGCCGACCCACACTCTATGCTGGTCTATACCACCCTGTCCGGCCACGGCATACGCATCGTTGCCCGCACGGAAGGCCCTATCAACAGTCGCAATTTCGGCCAAGTCTGGCAGACTGTAAATGATTATTACGCCCGGCTGACCGGAGTGGAGATTGACAAGCAGTGCAAGAACGCCACCCGTATGTCCGTCATCTGCCATGATCCGGACGTAGTCTATCGCCCGGATGCCACCGCATTCACGTCCGAAAATCTCCATTCTATCAAAGTCGAACAAGCAGCCGACACCGTGCGCCGATTGGTGGAAGACGACGGCATCCGTTACGAGCCCGGCAGCCACAACGCCTACGTTTGTAGATGCCTTTACTGGATGAATCGCTTCGGAGTGGCACAAGGCGACGCCAAAGTATGGGCACTTCAGGAGTTTAAAGATTATGACGACACGGCACACACGGTAGCCTCCATCGCAGACAGCTGTTATGCACAGACCGATGAGCACGCCACCTGCGAACTCCGGAAATACACCAAACGTACCAACAGGAAAAAGCAGAACACTTTACAGTCGGCCAAGGCCACCGTTGCCGAAATGGAAAACTTCATCAACACCTGGGCCGAACTGCGCATGAACCAACTGAGTTTTCAGCTTGAGATACGCATCAAGCAACCGGAAGAAGACTGGCAACGCATGACCGACCTCATCGAAAACTCCCTGTGGTGTGATATGCAGCGGGCCGGAATCAATACGGATATCTTCCGCCTACATACCCTTTTGCAGAGCAACTTTGTCAAGTCTTATCATCCGTTGAAGGAATACCTCGCCACGCTCCCGCCTTGGGACGGCGTAACCGACTACATCGGTCGGGTCTCCAACATGGTCAAGTGCCGCGACACCGCGAACGGACATTTCGATTTCTATTTCCGCCGTTGGTTCATCGGTATGCTGGCCTCCGCCCTCAACGAGCACATCGTCAACCACGAAATCCTCGTGCTGCTGGGTCCGCAAGGTTCCTTCAAAAGCTCGTTCATGGAGAACCTGCTTCCTCCCAGCCTGCGGATGTATCACACCACAAAGACCAACTCGCAGCGGCTGACCAAAGACGACCTCTTTACCATGACCGAGAATCTTTTGATTTCTCTGGAAGAAATCGACACTATGCAGCGTGCCGAACTGAATCAACTGAAAGCCATGGTCACCACTCCTTTCATCAACGAGCGTCCGGCATACGGGCGCAACAAGGTGCGCCGTCCGCACGTAGCTTCTTTCTGTGCCACGGGCAACAACATACAGTTTCTCACCGATGACACCGGTAACCGCCGTTGGCTTCCCTTCGAGATAGAACGGATTGAAAATCCTTGGACAACCCCCATTCCCTACGAAGGGATGTATGCCCAAGCCAAGCATTTGCTCGACAACGGTTTCCGCTATTGGTTTCAGGAAAGCGAGATAGAGGAGCTGAACGCCCGCAACCGCCGTTTCGAGACCCCGAATCCGGCCCGCGAACTGATTCTGAGCCACTTCCGCCGTCCCGGAGCCTTGGAGAAAGCCCGTTATATCACGTCCACCCAAATCGTGGCCCGTTTCGGTGCTTCCGTCCGTCTGAACGCCGTACAGGTGGGCAAGGTGCTGAAGGAACTGGGATTCGAACAGGCCAACACGCACCACGGCCGATTTTGGCTGGTCATGGATCGCACGTCCGACGAAATGGCCAATATCCTTCCCGAGCCTTGCATCGATACCGTTACATCTGCATCAGATGCATCAGATAAATCATGATATTGTTTAATTATGCGTAAAAGTGATTTTTATACCGCGCCCTTTAATAAAGGCAACGGTATTTATGTGAATTATCTAAAAGTTATGAAAAACATCTGATTCTCCTGATGCATCTGATGCACGGACAATTTTTTAAAAACAACCCTATGAATCATACTCGACGTACCCTTGCCATCCTCTATTTCCCGGACGCTACCCCTTCACAGGCCGTCCGCCGTCTGACCCGATGGATCAAACATTGCAAACCCTTGTACGAACAACTGACCGCCAACGGGCATACGTTCGACAAGCGTCAGAATCTCACCATCCGCGAAGTCCGCCTTATCATGGAATACCTAGGTGAACCGGGATGATCTGTGGAAGTACATCCACACCCCTTAAGGAAGTGCTTCCATACTTGCTTACGAAGCACTTCCTTACACCTTTACGAAGCACTTCCACAGGTCGTTAGAAAGCACTTTCACAGACGGCTTTATTTTCGTTGCACAACAACGACCATCTACGACCATCATCGACCATTCGCCTGTTTGCCCCGTCGTATCTTTGCGTCAGCAAGCAAAAAGTTGGAGGCATCGCCTCTGCCCACCTTGCCAACTCAATGTATAACCCTTTAAAAAAGTTTGTATTATGCCCAAAGCCTACAAAGTCAGCAAGCGTGTCATCCAGATTGGAGACCGCCAAGGAGAAACCGTCTATAATGTGTCTCCCGTCAGTTATGGTACCCTCAGCACCGACGACGTGGCCCGTCAGATTGCCGCAGAGTCCACCGCCAGCCCGGGCGATGTGAAGAACGTGCTCGATCGTTACGCCTACTACGTCATCGAAAACCTGAAGAAAGGTTACTCCATCGAGCTTCTCGGATTCGGCAAACTCTACCTGCGCTTCATCACGTCCAACAGCGTCAGCGACGAGAAGAAAGCCACCGCCAACCTCGTGAAGTGCCTTGTCCCCGGCTTCCGCCCTTCGTACACCATCGTCAACAACACCCGTGTTTACGACCTCATTCCCGATAAAATATCCCTCGTGAAGTTCAGCGGCACAGCCACTGCCGACACTACGGTTGATGATGGCAATACCGGCCAAGACACCGGTGACGATACCGACACCGGCGGAGGAACCGACGGAGGCAGTACAGGAGGAGGCAGCACAGG
>JAUNJD010000209.1 GCA_030523205.1 Bacteroides sp. | reverse complement strand
CATTTTATCATCTTCCTCTTACTTCATCCTATCTATATACATATTATATAGTTCATCCAATTTAGGCTTGTAGTCGGTAGCCAGTTTAGAGCCGTACTTCTGCATCAGCTTCACTTCGCGGTCCAACAAAGCCCATTGGTATTCGTACTCCTGCATGCAGTAGTAGAAGCGGCTGTCGTCCATACTCATGTACCAAGTGAGGTACTCAACGGATTTGTTGGCTAATGCCTGTATTATCTCGTCGGCCTTCTCGGGCTGTTCCAGCTGATAGTGGGCTTCAGCCATCTGCAAGGCACCGTTCTGCCAATCGTAGGGCACGTTGTAGGCCGGAACCATTTTGGCTGCATAGTCCAGTGCGGCTTTGGCCTTGTCGCGCTTGTCTTCGCGCATCAGTTGCTGTACAAGCTGCGAGAAGAGGCGGCGATGCGTGTAGCACATACGCATGGTGTTCTCGTCGATGTAGATGCCCGGCTTGTCGATGCCGCCAAACTTGAACTTGTTCATCAGGTTGTCGTACATCTTCTCGCTGTCGATGTTGATGCCGGTCATGGTGTTGTCGAACGGCGTGAAGCGGTAGGCCAAGCCTTCCTGTATGAAGTGATTGCTCATGCCCAGTTGGTTCTCGCTGCCCACGCTGATGGCGATATAGACAGGACGCTCCCAGTTGGACTGGCTCAGCATCTCCAGCATCATCAGCTCACTCTTGTAGAGGGCGCGTTTGCCTTTCAGCGAGATGTGCATATAGTCGGGAATCGAATCGCCCGGTATCAGCATACCACTGCGGCGTACAGCTTCCTTATCCACCTTGATGACAAGGCTGTCGGTGGGGATAACCTGCAGGTCGGCATTCTTGCTGCGTACCCAGTATTTCAGTATGTTCTTTACTTCGTAGGGATTGTCGCCGAATTCCTTCTTCACGTTCACCAATGCTTCGGGGTTGCCATTCAGTGCTTGCTTCTCGGCCTCGGCATAGAGGGCATCGATGCTCTTCTTGTAGTCGGCACGTACGGGGACGTATTCGTTGGTGCCTTCCACGTACTCCATACGATCCCACGTGATGGGCAGCGAAGGACTGTCGTAAGCCGGACGCTTCATCTGGTCGATGTACCAGTCGGTTTGCAAGTACGACAGGTTGCACGTGCGGGCATCGGTACGGAAACCTTCGGTCTCTTGGTTGTACCACAAGGGGAAGGTGTCGTTGTCACCATTGGTGTAGATGATGGGGTTGCCGCTCTCCTGCAAGGACATCAGGTAGTTCTGTCCGAAGTCGCGGCAGACGTAGCGGTCGCTGCGGTCGTGGTCGTCCCACGTCTGGCTGGCCATCTGTATGGGAACCAGCAGGCAGACTACCGAGATGACGAGGGCATATACCAGCGAAGGTTGCAGGCCTTCCGTATCGGCTTCTTCCTTCTTCTTGTTGGTCCACTTGCTGACCAGCTGTACCAGTCCGGCCACACCCATGCCAATCCAGATGGCAAAGGCATAGAAGGAGCCTGCATACGCATAGTCACGTTCGCGCGGCTGGAGGGGAGTTTGGTTCAGGTAGAGCACAATGGCGATACCCGTCATGAAGAACAGGAAGAACACAATCCAGAATTGCTGGATGCCCTTCTGTCCGCGGTAGGCCTGCCACAGCAAACCGATGAGGCCCAGCAGCAACGGCAGACAGTAGAACACGTTGTGTCCCTTGTTCTCCTTCAGCTCCGTAGGCAGCAGGTCTTGGTTGCCCACCAGCAGATTGTCGATGAAGCCGATGCCCGTAATCCAGTTGCCATGCTCCACCTCACCGTTGCCTTGTAGGTCGTTCTGCCGGCCGGCGAAGTTCCACATGAAGTAGCGCCAGTACATCCAGTTGAGCTGGTAGGAGAAGAAGAACTTGATGTTGTCCCACTGCGTAGGCATATTCACCATAATCATCTCGCCGCATTTATCGTAGGGCACGTCGTAGCCCTTGATGTGCTGCCAGGATTGATATTGGTCGGCGTGTGCGCTGCTATACATACGGGGGAAAAGCATGTTCTGTGCATATTCGTATTCGATGCGTCCGGGTATTTCAGTATAGCTGTCCTTCTCGTCGGGCGTAGCCTTCTCCTTGCGGATGAACTTGGTGCCGCTGTAGCTGACGCGCGGTTCGCAATAGCCGCTCTTCTCGTTTACGTCCAGTGCCACCTGCGATGAGTAGGCCGGACCGTAGAACAGCGGGCGTGTGCCGTATTGCTCGCGTCCCAGGTATTCGCCCAGCGTGAAGATGTCTTCCGGCGAGTTCTGGTCCATGGGCGTGTTGGCCGTAGAACGAATGACGATAAGCGCGTACGACGAATAGCCCACCACAATCAGCATGGTGCAGAGCAAGGCCGTGTTCAGTGTGCGTGCGCTGACGCGGTATTTCTGTTTGAGGCGATCCTGCGTCTTGGGGCTGAGGTAGAACCACAGCAGCAGGATGACGATGATGCCGATGACAACGGCACTGGCTCCGTGTCCGTAGAACGGAATGCCCAGCATGGCCACAGCCAGAATGAACGACAATGCCATGCGCATCTTGTTCTTCTCGGTATAGCTCTCGTAGACACCCCAGATGAGGACGCCGGCCAGCAGGATGATATAGACAATGACACCCGTGTTGAAGGGCATACCCAGTGTGTTGACAAACAGCAGTTCGAACCAGCCGCCCACCTTCACGATGCCCGGCACGATGCCGTAGAGCACCACGCCTACCAATATGCCCGATCCGATAAGCGCCAGCAGCGAACCTTTGGCGTTGGCGTGGGGCACCTTCTTGTAGTAATATACCAGTACGATGGCGGGCAGACAGAGCAAGTTCAGCAGATGGACACCGATGGAAAGGCCTGTCAGATAAGCTATCAGGATGAGCCAACGGTCGGAATGCGGCTCGTCGGCCACGTCTTCCCACTTCAGAATCAGCCAGAATACGACAGCGGTAAACAGCGAGGAGAAGGCATATACTTCACCTTCTACGGCGCTGAACCAGAATGTGTCGCTGAACGTGTAGGCCAATGCACCGACCAGTCCGCTACCCATGATGGTAACCATCTGTCCGGCGGTGATGTTGTTTTCATCCTTCACTACGAGCTTGCGCACCAAGTGCGTGATGCTCCAGAACAGAAACAGGATACAAGCACCGCTCATCAGCGCACTCATATAGTTTACCATCTTGGCTACGGTAGTGGCATCGGAGGCAAATTGCGAAAAAAGATTGGCTACTAGCATGAAGAAAGGTGCGCCGGGGGGATGTCCCACTTCCAACTTATAGCCGGTGGTGATAAACTCCGGGCAGTCCCAAAAGCTTGCGGTCGGCTCGATAGTCAGGCAGTAAACCGTTGCCGCAATGATAAATGTAATCCAACCGACAAGGTTGTTTACGGTTTTGTACTGTTTCATTCGGATGAAATTCTATTTTATATGTTCAATTTTCTTTTCGACATGGCCGCAAAGATAATGATTTCCCTTGTAAATAGGTGACAGTAAGGTTGATTATTAGGAATGGTTAAGGAGAAATTATAAATTTCAGAACTTGACAAAGAGAGAAAGAGAGGACAAAAGACAAAAGACAGGTTGATAAGACTACAAGAAAGGCCTTGTTGCCTTGTAAACTCGTCTCTTGTTGACTATCGGACTTATGTTCACTCCCCCGGCAGGGGCCAGTTGGGCGTAGGCACATGCATGGCTTTCATCTCCTCGTCAAACTGTTTCACCATCTCGGGGTATTTGTCGGCCAGATTGACCGATTCGGTCATGTCTTCCTTGATGTTGTACAGCTCCAAGGGAGCATCCTTTTTGATGCTGACCGCCTTCCAGTCGCCACGGCGTGCGGCACGTTGCTTGCCGGGAAACTCCCAGTAGAGCAGGCGGTTGTCGGTATCCACCTTCCCGCCATAGAACAGGGGAAGCAGGTTGATGCCGTTCAGGCGGTCGGGCAGCTTGTCCTCGGCCTGTGCCAAGGCAGCCAGTGTGGGCATCACGTCGGGGAAGTAGATGAGGTTGTCCAGCTTCTGCACAGGCACCTTCCCCGGCTGGTTGACAATGAAAGGCACGCGGATGCCGCCTTCGTACAGCTGCCCTTTCATGCCTCGCAATGAACCCTTGCAGCCCAGTTCGGCCAGCGGTGCCTGCTTGGCCGCTCCGTTGTCCGAAGCAAAGATGACGAGTGTGTTCTCGCGCAGGCCTAGGCTGTCCAGCTTGTTCAGCAGGCGACCGATGGCACGGTCCATGTGGGTGATGAGGGCAGCATATCGTTTGGTGTTCATCTCCCACGTCTCGTCGTCGTACCAAGTGGTCTCGTCGATGATGTAAGGCTCGTGCGGAGCGTCGTAGGCCAGATAGAGGAAGAAAGGACGCTCCTTATTCCGTTCGATGAAGTGTATGGCGTCTTCGGTGGAGATGTCCGTGTTGTGGCGGACGTGCTTGTCGCCCTCGTTTTCGGTGACATTCTCCAGCTTTCTGTTGTTGAAGCGCCAGTACGGGTAATAATACGGGTCGTTGGAGTAGGACGTGCTGATGAGCCATCCGTAGAACTCGTCGAACCCGCGGTTCAGCGGAGTAGCTTCGGGGTTGAATCCATCCAGATGCCATTTGTTGACGAGGCAGGTGCGGTAGCCCGCTGCTCCCAGCACGGTGGCAATGGTGGTGTCGTTGGGCAGCAGGTGCATTCGTCGGATGGTGCTCTTGCCCTTCAGGCCTTCGATGCCTCCGGCGGCGCAGAAGTTGTCGCGGATGGTAGTGTTGCCCGTGTTGCGTCCCGTCATCAGTGAGCAGCGCGAAGGCGAGCTGATGCCCGATCCGGCATAGCACTGCGAGAAGGTAGTCCCGGTAGCCGCCAGTCGGTCGATGTTCGGTGTTTCGATGTACTTGTTGCCATAACAGGCCAGGTCGCAATAGCCCATGTCATCGGCCAGGATGAAGATGATGTTCGGTCGGTCGGCGGTGGCTTGTCCTTCGGCGGCAGTCTGCTGAGCGTATGCTTGGAGTTGCGGAAGAGCCAGCAGCGTCAGGGCGCAGGCATCTTTCAGTATTTGTTGTTTATTCATTTATCTTCCAATCTTTAATCGTCCGTTTCTCTTTGTCGATGCTTACTCCTACCTTGGTTACGGGCAGGGTATATCCGGCAAAATAGGAGGTGTAGTCTCGGTCGTCTATCTGCTGCATGGCGGCAGACGCGCTTTGCTCTATCTTCAGCTCGATGGCGTAGATGCGGCGGCGGGTACGTACCACAATGTCGATGCGGCCGGCGGAGGTGTGCTCCTCCAAGCGGCATTCCGCGCCGGCCAAGGTGAAAAAGCAGAACATCAGCCGTTGGTAGTGCCCCTCGTGATCTGTATGCGTGGTGTGGGGAATCATTAACAGAATCTCCTTCATGTGGCGCAGGGCACTGTCCATGTTGTCGTCCTCTAAGGCTAAGCGCATATCTTGCGTCTTCACGCCCATACCGGGCACGATGCCACTGGGCAAGTAGTGGGGCAATAGGCACTTCATCAGCCCTATCCGCACTTCCTTGTTGGGAATGTCCAAAGTGTAGATGTCGCGGCGGCGGTCGTAGGCTTTGATGGTGAGGTAACCGCTTTGGTAGAGCAGAGGAATGCTGTTCATGGCGGTCTCAAGCGGGACGTTGAAGTCGCTCTCTTCGGCTTCCACCTGTCCGGCGGTGGTGGGCAGTACGTCGTACTTTCGCAGCAGTTCCACGGTGTAGCCCGAGGTGCCGGTCTCGAACCAATAGTCTTTGATGCGTCCCTCGTGGAAGGCACTCAGCAGGCTAAAGGGGTTGAGTATGTCGTCCGACGGCCAGGTGAAGTGGTAGCCGTCGTAATTCTCTATCAGTTGTTCCAAAGTCTCTTCGGGGGTGAGACCCATCTTTCGAGACAGTTGGTCGATGTCTTCTGTCAATTGTTCCTTCAGCTCCGTCTTGGTGATGCCGCAGATGCCGGCATAGTCCGGGTTGGTGGTGATGCGCACCAAGTTGTTGAAGCCGCTGAACAGACCCAGTTGGGAGAACTTCGAGATGCCGGTCAGGAAGACGAAGCGCAGGTATTCGGCGTTTCCCTTCAGCGGACTGTAGAAGGAATAGAGCAACGAGCGAATGCCTTCCGAGCAATCTTCCCGACAGAGGGAATCAAGTACCGGAGCATCGTATTCGTCAACGAGCACCACCACGGGCTTGCCCGTCTGATGATAGACCTTTTGAATGAGGTTTTTCATCCGTAAACTCACGTCTATACGGTCGGTACAAATTCCGAGTCTCGCCTCATTTTCGTCCAATTGGTCATTCAGGTAGTTGGTAAGCGTTTCGACGGTGAAGTTCTTCCCTTGACTCATGTCGAAGCGCAGCACGGGGTAGGACTCCCATCGCGTCTCCAGTTGGTCAATTGCCAGTCCTGTGAACAGCTCCCGTCGCCCCTCGAAGAAGTAGCGTATGGTGCTTACCAGCAGTGACTTGCCGAATCGGCGGGGGCGCGCCAAAAAGTAGTAGTCGGGGCCTTGTGCCAGTTGCCAGACATACGCCGTCTTGTCCACGTACAACCATCCGTTGTCGCGTATCTTCTTGAAGTCCTGTTCCCCTACGGGGTATCGTCTTGCCAATCGTCGTTCCATAAGCTATCTGGGTTTGTCGTTGAACATTGTGGCTAAGTTACGCATTATCGCAGAAAGCCCATCGGACAGGAGGCGGTATTAGAGATTATTAACTAAAGTTACCCAACCTGTAAATGGCGGGAAACCTCAATGCCTTTTTGGGCTCTTGATGCGGTGACGACTGCAAAGCCTGTGCAGCGCCACT
>JAUNJD010000012.1:23515-32191 GCA_030523205.1 Bacteroides sp. | reverse complement strand
GTTCTTGAGTTCTTATGTTTTTAAGTTTTTGAGTTCTTGGAGTTAACTTAGAAACTTATCAACTTACGAACTTAAAAACTCACATCAGAATCCCATCTTCAGTGCCAGCGTGAACGTGCGCTGCAAGGGATAAGACGGTGTTACGTTCACATTCGTTTCGGGGTCACCCCAGAGGAACGGAGTGAAGGTCAGCAGGTTGTAGCCACTGAGCGAGAGTTGCAGGTTGTCTAGACCAACTTTCTTCATCCAGTCGCCCTTGAAGTTGTAGGCCACTTGCAGGGTCTTCAGACGCAGGTACTTGGCATCGGCAGCGTAGAGGGTGGAGGCAGCGTAATTGTTGGAGTAGCTGTTCTGCGACACGCGCGGATACTTGGCATCTTGCGAAGGATTGTCTGTGGTCCATGTGTTGTTGACATGGTACTTCAGCAAACCACCTTGAGTTTGGCTATCGTTGGCATAGAACGGGCGACTGAAGGTACCTTCGAGCAGACGAATCACATTCCAAGCACCTGTCCACTGCGTATTGAATTCCAGGTTCTTCCAAGAGAATCCGAAGTTAAGACCAACGGTATATTCGGGGTCTTCGGTATAGCTCAGCTCGCGGCTCATGTCGTTGCTGTCGATGTAACCATTGTGGTCGAGGTCCACATAGATACAGTCACCATATTCGAGGTCGAGCAACTGAGTGGGCAGATCTTCGCCGTAGGCAGCCTTGTAACGGTCGGCCGTACCCTCGTCATAGTATTCGAAGAACTGATAGAGTGACTTGCTGCCGATACGATGTCCTTTCTCAAACTGATAATCGTTGTTCAGCGGGGCTTCTTTCTTTTCCAAAATCTTGTTCTGGTTGTAGGAGATGTTGGCACCTACCCAGTAACGGAAGTCCTTGCCTATTTCGTCGTTCCACTTCAGCGATACTTCCCATCCCCAACTATCTACGCTTCCGAGGTTAGCCGAAGGCACGGTGAAACCTATCAGTACCGGAGCCGTATAGTCGGTCAGGAGGATGTCAGTACGATGTTCCTTATAATAATCGAAGGTGGTTTTCAGTTTGTTGCCGAAGAGGTTGAGGTCGATACCGTAGTTCTGCTTGAAGGCCTTCTCCCAACCTACGTTGGCATTGTGCTTCAGCGACTCGTAAGCACCCGTGGTGATGGTGCTGTTCTCAATACCGAAGTTGTAACCGTAGCTACCGAGTGTACGTCCGTAAAGACCGGTGCTCAGCGCAAACACGTCCGGTGTATAGTAGAAACGGCTGACGCCTTGGTCGCTACCTACAAGACCCCACGAAGCACGGAGTTTGAGGAATTCAACCACCTTCTTCAGTGGCTGGAAGAATTTTTCTTCGCTGACCACCCAACCCAGCGAACCGGCAGGGAAGGTACCGAAGCGGCGGCTCGGAGCGAAGTTTTCGGAACCGTTGTAACCTACGTTGAACTCTACCATGTAGCGGCTGTTCCAGTCGTAAGTAACACGACCTACAAGGCCGACGTAACCTGTCGGGATATCTGAGTAGGTACTGGGATAGTAGCGTTTGCTCTGATTGTAGAGCAACAAGGCCGATACGGAGTGTTTGCCGAAGCTACGAGCGTAGTTGAAGCGAGCATCGAAGTACCAGTTGCGGGCCTTGCCTTGCTTGGTAGTATAGGTAGGCTCACCATCTTGACCCGACTTCTGCAACACTACTTGGTTTTCGCTTAATATCGTTCCATCGGACAGTTCGGTGCCTGCCGTCAGAATACGCGGAGTATAAGTGGCAATCTCACATTCGCCCACCTTCTGAACAGTGAACTTCGTATTATAAGCTCCCTTGATGGAGAATTTCAGACCCTTAGTCAGCATCTTCAAGTCTTGTTCCAAGGCCAGCTGAAGCGAAAGGGTGTTGCCACTGTTGTTCTGATAGCCGTTGCCGTAGTATTGGGTAAAACCATTCTTTCCCACGAAAGGCAGCTGTGCTTCGCTGTCGTTATAGTTAGTGGTAGTTGTAATCAGCTTTCCATCCACGATACCCGGGCTACAGAAAGGCGACGACATATAGAGGTTCTTGAAGATGTCACCACTGGTTCCGCTCACGTTGGGCTTGGTGGTGTTGTCAAGGCTACCCGAAATGTTCATGGTGACCATTGTGGTGGAGGTCACGTTGATGTCCAGGTTAGAACGGTAGTTGAAGCGGTGATACGTATAGTTGTAGTCGTAGGGCATATCGAAGTCCTTGAACAGACCGCCTTGCTTGTAGTAACCGCCGCTGAAGAAGTAGCGTGCGCGTTTGTTACCACCGCTGATGTTGATGCTGGCCTTGGTCTGGAAGGTCATGTCCTTCATGATGTAGTCTATCCAGTCGGTATCGGGGAAGAGGATGGGGTCGCTGTGCGTCTTGAACTTCTCCAGCACGGCATCCGAGAACAGAGCCGTATTGCCATCGTTGGTCTGCATCATGTTGTGGAACGTGGCGTATTCGTAGGCATTGGCTAACTCTACCGGACGGTTGGGTACCAGCAAACTTTCGGAGAGATTCACCGAAATCTTGGCCTTACCCTCAGCACCACGCTTGGTGGTAATCAGGATAACGCCATTGGCACCACGCACACCGAATACGGCTGTGGCCGAAGCATCCTTCAGGATGGTGATGCTTTCTATTTCGTCGGGGTCGATGTCGTTGATGGTCATCGTACCTTCCTCCATTACCACGCCATCGAGCTGAATCAGCGGGTCGGCATCGTTGAAAGAGGCCTTACCACGAATATAAATGTTGGCTTCGTCGGCACCCGGCTCACCGGAATACTGAATAGAAGATACACCCGTCATCTGTCCGGCCAAGGTCTGCGTCACGCTACTCACCGGTGTACGGGTCAGCTCTTCGGCCTTCACCGAGGCGATGGCACCGGTCACGGTCACCTTCTTCTGTGCACCGTAGGCCACCACTTCTACTTCGGCCAACATCTGAGAGTCTTCTTTCAACACGATTTTCATATCACCGGCAGTGGCTTTCACTGTCTGCGTTTGGTAACCAATAAAGGAAATCACAAGGTTTGCACCCACAGGTGCTTCGATCTGGAAGTTTCCGTCGATGTCGGTAATGGTACCCGTCGTCTGTCCTTCCACAATGATATTGGCACCGATGACGGTTTCCCCGTTTCCGTCCACTACCGTACCTTTTATCACTTTGCGTTGCTGCTGTACGACCTCCGTAGTTGCCGATGCAGGCAATATGCCAAGAGGAGATACCAACGGTGCGGCCATCAAGGCTGCCATGAACAGCCATCGGGACTTGCCGCGACAGCCAAACAGATTTAAGTCATTTCTGTTTTTCATGTTCTAATTTGGATTTTAGTTAAACAAATATATTATATATGTATTTTCTACGATAGTGGAACCCTTTTTGTCCGACACGGATACTGCCTGTTTCCGGCAGCCGCATCCGGCCAAAGAACCACGGGACAAAAATAGAACATTGAAAAAAACAAAAGAATGGTGAAATAAACCAAGTGCTCGAATTTCTGGTTTCATCTAATTAATTGATTATCAACATGGAAAAATTATCTCATTTTTAACCGAATATTCCATGCTTTTTATGCCTCTTATAGGTCCGCTGACCTATTTTTTACATATAAATGAACCATCTTGCATATTAGGTTCATGCAATTAACGTATAAAAAGATATCGCTTTCCGATGGCCAATACCGTCGCGGTTGTTCATAATTGTCCGAAAAAGGAGGGAGTATGCGAGGGCCTGTTGCAGAGAATCTTTTAGATGCGGATGAAGTGGATTAGTCGGATTCTTAATTCATTCATCCGTTAATCCGCTAAAAGCCCATAAACGGATTATTGTACAAAATGTCAGCCTATCGGCCTTATTGCTAACTTCTGCATTTTTCGGTCATGCAGAAAATAGAATCAGCGAGGGGGGACTTCTTGCATAGCTTGTCCCCAATATGCAGAAAAGCATTCTAAAGATACAGGTTTTATGCAGAGAAGTGAGTTTTTATGCCTCAGTTCCGCAGATGTCGGCCGTCGGAGATAGAGAACTGACGCGAGGGAAGTATAGCACTGACACGTCAGACATATAGATTCCTCGCCACGGAACTATATATTCCGGACGAGAAATCTATATTTTCCTCACGAAAATTCGGTTTACTCCCCGAATCGGTAAGGGTTTTCATTTTTTAGAGTTGTATATATTTCGATACTTAGCTAGCTATCAGCCAGATGCCGATTTTCGTTCGTGTATTTCGGACGAAGCTGTACCTTGGGCGGAAATACGCGATTCTCGCAAGGATAGAAATGCAAAATGTCACGATGGATAGCAAGCGAGAAAGTTACCACTTCACAAACAATATCCTCGGATTGATGTTCAATGAGAGCCAACCCCAGTCTTGCCAACGGCTATGGTCGCCTCCCTTCAGTACGTCCATTGCACCGGTACCCCGCATGAAGGAGTAGCCGGCCGATAGTTTCACGTCTTTCATCACGTTCCAATCCAACTGATAGTCTATCTCGGAGCCTAGGCCTTTCTTCACGCCCTCAATCTTGGCGGCCGTGGCAAAGTAGTGGTAATTGAGCTGCATACTTACCTTGGGAGAGGCCTTGAAGCTGATGCCCAGTTGCACATCCTGCAAGCCGGGAGCACCGGTCTTCCACGAAGAGGCATAGAAATAGTCCATGGAACCATAGAATTTGTGGTGCGTGCCATAGAGGGGGTCGAAGGCGTTGACCTTGCTGTCTTTGCCATCATCACCGCTCAGATAGTCGTAGCCTAGGCTTACGACCCAACGGTTGTCCGCCGCCAACGGACAGGATGCCTTCACGCTCGCCATGAAGGCCGACACGCTGCTTGCCGACTTGTTCTTCCCCGTCTGATAGTAGAAGGTGGCTTGTACGGACTGCCCCTGCCACGATTCGGGCTTATAGACCATGTAGGTACCAAGGGTTTGCAGGTAGCGGGTGTGGGAGGTCTCCGTAGTCGCATCGCCCGTCTCCAGTCCCAGGTTCATGAGCAGCAAGGAGAGGTTGAAGCGTGATGAGGAAGCGGTATAGTGATACCACAATGTCTGCATATTCTTATAGGGCTGTGCACCATCATAATAATAGGTGCCGCCTTGCGTCTTCTCCTTGTTCTGATTGAAGGCCAGGATGAGATGCAGCTGATGAGCCTTGTCGGCATAGCCCAGCTTCAAGGCATCGTGATAGCGCCCCGCCACGTTCCAGTCCAGACTGCCCAAGATGCGGTCGTCGTCGTAGGACAAGGTCTGACGACCCAGCTGTGCGAAGAAGCCCGTACCGAAGTTCAGTTTGGCCCAAGCCTCGTTCATGATGAAGCGCCCATTGCTGTCGATTTGTGGGTCTTGCCCCCAAACACCGACGTGCTGAGCGGATACCTTCATGCTCAAGTCCGAGCGTTTGTACTCCATGGACAGGCGTGCGCGGTTGTTGATGAAGGAAGCGGCTTCGTCGCCCTCCGAACGTGGGGTAAGTGCTCCATTGCGGTACTCTGCACGGGGTCTGAGTTGCATGGACAAGGTAAATTCGTTCTCTTTCACGGCCTCCTGCGCCCCTATCAAGCCGGGCAGCAGCAACAGGCCAATTGCCAATAATGTATTCTTCATAATATATCTGGTTTTTCACAAAAATAGGGAAGATGTGGCGAATAGAGTGTAATGTTTATTACACCAATGCCTTTCTTCCGATAATTCATCGCAAAATATGCAGCAAAATCAAAAAAAATATCGTCTCTTTGCAACTTTATAGCAGCCTTATTCCGTCTAAACACACAAAGAAACAAGAAAAATAAATAATAACACCATTTATGAACCGTATCATTTTTATACTAATGACCGCTCTGATGCTATGCACAGGGGCAGAAGGAAAGAACCGGACCGTGACCGAGAATGACAACCAAGGAAACAAGAAACGGGTCATCGAACTGCGTGACACCGTTGTGGACGGCAAGACAGTGACGGACACGCTGAGCGTGATGACGTATCTGGACAGCAGTTCGTACGAAGCCGACAACGAGGATGAACCGCAAGAAAACGAACATCAAGGAATCAAAATCAATCTTGGCAACCACACAAGTGAAAGCATCGTGGCCATCATCGCCATCGTCTTTATCTTCGGGGTGCCCACGTTCATCGTCTTCATCATCTTCTACTTCCGCCACAAGAACCGGAAAGCCAAGTACGAACTGGCCGAACGGGCCTTGGCCGCCGGACAGCCGCTGCCTGCCGAATTCTTCAAAGAGCTGACCGTGAAAGACAACCGCACCAAGGGCATACGGAACATCTTCACCGGCCTCGGGCTGTTCATCTTCCTATGGGCATGTACCGAATCGTTCGGACTGGCCAGCATCGGACTACTGGTGATGTTCACCGGATTCGGACAAGTGGTCATCTACTACACCCAGCAACCTAAGGACAAAGACAAAGACGAGCAATGAGCCAACTGAACGACATATCGTTAGTTGCACAAGTCGTGGTGCTACGCAACACCAAGGCCTTCGACCAGCTGGTCAGGAAGTATCAGTCGCCCGTGCGGCGATTCTTCCTGAACCTGACCTGCGGCGATAGCGAGTTGAGCGATGACCTGGCACAAGACACCTTCATCAAGGCCTATACGAACATTGCCTCGTTCAAGAATCTTTCCAGCTTCTCGACGTGGCTCTACCGTATTGCATATAACGTATTTTATGATTATCTTCGCAGCCGCAAGGAGACGGACGACCTCGACACCCGACGGGTAGATGCCCAGTGCAGCACACAGCAGAAGGACATCGGGCAAGCGATGGACGTCTATCGCGCCTTGTCCATGCTGAAGGAGATAGAACGCACTTGCATCACGCTCTTCTACATGGAAGACCAGAGCATCGACAAGATTGCAGGCATCATCGGGTGTCCCTCGGGAACGGTGAAAAGCCACCTCTCGCGGGCGAAAGAAAAAATGGCAACTTACTTAAAACAAAATGGTTATGCAGGAAAATGATGATAAACTCATAGAACAATTCTTGGCCGCCGGCAAGCAGGAGATTGCCGACAATGGTTTCTCGCGCCGCGTGGTGCAACGTCTGCCTCGTCGCGAATCGTTGCTGTCGCGCCTGTGGACCGGTTTCTGCTTCGCACTGGCACTGGTGCTGTTCTTCGTATTCGACGGATGGCAAGCCATACAGAACACCGTGTATAGCGTGTTCGAGAACCTTGTGCAGCAAGGACAAACGGACATAGCACAGACCGACCCCAAGTCGCTGATTGTAGCGGGCATCGTACTTATCTATCTGGCTTACCGCAAGATTGCTACGCTGGCATAAGAGTGTCCGATATGTCGCATATTTTGTAGAGATAAATGGTATTTCAGTTTAATTATTAAACGTACGTGAAAATCTTCCCTCAAATTGTATTATCTTTGCCTCGATAAAACGGAATAAGAAAATATAGTTTTGAGACAGATTGTATTCATCATAGCATTTATCCTTTCTGTAGGAAGCGTCCGGGGACAAATGGCAAGCGACACCCTTGTCATGAACTACTTGCAGCAGGAAATCGGGGTACCCATCACTTACAACAACGAAGTGAAACTGTTGATGACAGGACACGACAAATTCATCGACCTCTTCGAGGCCATCCGACAAGCCCGGCATCACATCCATCTGGAATACTTCAACTTCCGCAACGACTCCATAGCCAACTCCCTGTTCGACCTCCTGGCCGAGAAGGTGAAGGAGGGCGTGGAAGTGCGTGCCATGTTCGACGCCTTCGGCAACTGGTCCAACAACCAACCCCTGAAGCAGCAGCACCTGGACTCCATCCGCAGCCGTGGCATCGAAATCGTGAAGTTCGACCCCATCACCTTTCCCTACATCAACCATGCCATCCACCGCGACCACCGCAAGATTGCTGTCATCGACGGGCAGATAGGCTACACCGGCGGCATGAACATTGCCGACTACTACATCAACGGCCTGCCCAAGATAGGACAATGGCACGACATACACATACACATCGAAGGCGATGCCGTGCGCCATCTGCAAGCCATCTTCCTGAATATGTGGAACCGAGAGACCGGACAGCACATCGGCGGACCGGCCTACTTCCCCCCCACGCCCCAACTGCCGGACAGCATCGCCGAAGAGATTGTCATCGTGGACCGTGCCCCGCGCGAAACGCCACGCTCCATCAGCCACGCCTACACGGCCTCCATCGAAGCCGCACAGAAAAGCATACGCATCGTGAATCCTTACTTCGTGCCCACCAAATCCATCCGCAAAGCCATCAAGTCGGCACTGAAGAAAGGGACGGAGGTGGAAATCATGATTCCTTCCGTATCGGATATTCCCTTCACCCCCGAAGCCTCCTTCTACATCGTACACAAGCTGATGAAGAAGGGTGCCAAGATTTACCTCTTCAACGGCGGATTCCACCACTCCAAAATCATGATGGTGGACAGCATCTTCTGCACCGTGGGCACCGCCAACCTCAACAGCCGCAGCCTGCGCTACGACTACGAGACCAACGCCTTCATCTTCGACCCCGAAACGACCAACGAACTGAATGCCATGTTCGAACGAGACAAGCTGAACAGCACGCCCATGACGCAGGAATACTGGAAGAAACGCTCGCGGTGGAAGAAATTCGTAGGATGGTTCGGCAACCTGCTGACACCGTTCCTATAAAATGAAGAACGAAGAAT
>JAUNJD010000012.1:0-23505 GCA_030523205.1 Bacteroides sp. | reverse complement strand
CATTATCAATTATCCATTATTAATTCCTACCTTTGCCTCTATAAATCCGAAAAAGCACCAACATGAAACAATACTTAGACCTGCTGAACCGCGTACTGACCGAAGGCGTGGAGAAAAGCGACCGCACCGGAACGGGCACCATCAGCGTGTTCGGCCATCAGATGCGCTTCAATCTGGAGGAAGGTTTTCCTTGCCTCACCACCAAGAAACTGCACCTGAAGTCCATCATCTACGAGCTGTTGTGGTTCCTCAACGGAGATACCAATGCCAAGTACCTGCAAGATCACGGCGTACGCATCTGGAACGAATGGGCCGACGAGAATGGTGACTTAGGACACATCTACGGCTATCAGTGGCGTTCGTGGCCCGACTACAAGGGAGGCAGCATCGACCAAATCAGCGAAGCGGTGGAGACCATCAAGCACAATCCGGACTCACGACGCATCATTGTCAGCGCCTGGAACGTGGCCGACCTGGACAACATGAACCTACCTCCGTGTCATGCCTTCTTCCAATTCTACGTAGCCAACGGACGGTTGAGCCTGCAACTCTATCAGCGCAGTGCCGACATCTTTCTGGGAGTTCCGTTCAACATAGCCTCCTACGCCCTACTGTTACAGATGATGGCGCAGGTGACAGGTCTGAAAGCCGGTGACTTCATCCACACCCTAGGCGACGCACATATCTACCTCAACCACTTGGAACAAGTGCGCCTGCAACTGACACGCGAACCGCGCCCCCTGCCACAGATGAAAATCAATCCGGACGTAAAGAGCATCTTCGACTTCCAATACGAGGATTTCGAGTTGCTTAATTACGACCCGCATCCGCACATAGCCGGAAAAGTATCGGTTTAATTGATAATTGATAATGGAGAATGGATAATTTAAAATTCAAAATTCAAAATTTTAATAGATGCTCCACATCATCGCCGCCCTCGACCGCCGCAATGGCATCGGCTACCAAAACAAACTTTTGTTTTGGCTGCCCAACGACCTGAAACGTTTCAAAACCCTTACTACGGGGCATACCATCATCATGGGCCGGAAGACCTTTGAATCGCTGCCCAAAGGTGCGTTGCCCAACCGCCGCAACGTAGTGCTGTCCGCCAACGCCGAAACCGTCTGCCCCGGTGCCGAGGTGTTCCGTACATTAGAAGATGCCTTGGCTAGCTGTAGTCCGGATGAAGAAGTGTACATCATTGGCGGAGCCAGCGTTTACCGTCAGGCTCTTCCGTTGGCAGACACCCTTTGCCTGACCGAAGTAGATGCAGAAGCCCCTCAGGTCGATGTCTATTTCCCGGAGATAGACCCGACCGTATGGCACGAAAAAAGCAGGGAGTCTCATCCGGCGGACGAGAAACATCCCTGCTCCTATTCTTTTGTCGATTATGTCAAGCGTAAATGATGTACTATAATGTGGGTGTACGTCGTTGCGTACATTGGTCATCATGCAGAAATGACAGGCAATCCTGCCCGGTGCTTATGCTTCCTCTTCCTCCTCCCCTTCTACCATAATCGGCATCTGCCGTTTGATGGCTTCGTGGAAAGAGATGAGCGTCTCCGTGCGGGCCAGCCCCAGCGGCTGCAACTTATCGTGGATGATGCTCAGCAGATGATGGTTGTTGCGGGCATATAGCTTGATAAACATATCATACTTGCCCGTCGTGAAGTGGCATTCCACTATTTCGGGAATGGCCTCCAATGCCTTGGTCACAGCGTCAAAAGAAGCCGGGTCCTTCAAATAAATGCCGATGTAGGCACACGTCTCGTAACCTATCTTCTCAGGGTCGATGACGTATTCCGAACCCTTCAGTATGCCCAAGTTCGTCAGTTTCTGGATGCGCTGATGAATCGCAGCACCGGAAACATTACACGCTCTGGCCACTTCCAGAAAAGGAATACGAGCATTGTCGGCAATCAGCTTCAATATCTGTTCGTCTAAAGTATCCAATTGATGATGTCCCATTTCAAATTTCAATAATTAATAAATGACTTATACTCTGCCACATTCTTGTGCAACATTGTGCAAAGTTAGTCATTTTTTCTCTTTAAAATAATCGATTTATAACTTTTAATGCATAAAATTACAAAAGAACGATAAAAATAGCACCTTTTAAAAACGACAGAGGCACTACTAAATAATTTGAGAAAGTTAAACCGATTTATATCCGATTTGCATTATCTTTGCGGAAACTATTAAATAAAAATAATATGAGAAAATTTGCTTTACTTTTGGCAGGTATTTGCGTAACAACCGCATTGCATGCGCAGGTATTTACCGACTACTTTACTGACAAGACGCTCCGCATTGACTATACCTTCAGCGGAGATGCCGCCAAACAGGAGATTACGTTGAACGAGTTGTCTTCACTTCCTACATGGGCCGGCAGAAAACACCATCTATCCGAACTCCCCCTGCAAGGCAACGGGCAGGTTGTCATGAAGGACAAAGAAAGCGGAACGGTCATTTATACTACTTCATTCTCGTCTCTCTTCCAAGAATGGCTCGAAAACGATGAAGCGAAAACAACCGCCAAGAGCTTTGAGAACACTGTACTCGTCCCCTACCCCCTCCGACCGGCCGAAGTGGAAATAACGCTGCTCACTCCCAAACGCACGGTCAGCGCCACCATGAAGCATACCATAGCTCCTAGTGATATTCTCATTCATCAAAAGGGAATCAACCACATCACGCCACATAAGTATCTGCTGCAAAGCGGAAGTGCCGACAAATGCATCGACATAGCCATCTTGGCCGAAGGATACACCGAAGAAGAAATGGACATCTTCTACACCGATGCCAACATTGCCTGCGAAAGCCTGCTGGCTCACGAACCTTTCAAGTCGATGAAGAAGAGCTTCAACATTGTAGCCGTAGCCAGCCCCTCTGCTGACAGTGGCGTAAGCATACCGCGTCTGGGCGAGTGGAAGCAGACGGCATTCAGCTCAAATTTCAGCACATTCTATTCGGACAGATACCTGACTACCATGCACGTAAAGGATATACACGATGCCTTGGCCGGCATTCCTTACGAGCACATCATCATCTTAGCTAATACGGATGAATATGGCGGTGGCGGAATCTACAACTCCTATACACTGACAACGGCTCATCACCCGCTATTCCGTCCGGTTGTGGTGCACGAATTCGGGCATAGCTTCGGAGGGCTTGCCGACGAATATTTCTACGATGACGACCTTGCCACGGCTACTTACCCCGCAGGCGTAGAACCTTGGGAACAGAACATCACGACACGTGCCAACTTCGCTTCCAAATGGGAAGATATGCTGGAGAAAGGAACACCGGTGCCCACCCCCACTGACAAGAAAGACAGCTATCCCATAGGAGTGTACGAAGGTGGAGGCTATGTATCCAAAGGGGTCTATCGTCCTGCCTTCGACTGCCGTATGCGAACCAATGAGAATCCCGCTTTCTGTCCTGTCTGCCAGCGAGCCCTCAAGCGAATCATCGAATTCTATACGAAATAAAAATTACACAGAAAGGACCAAAAATATCAGAAAAACAAGGACTTAAAACAACCTATCATGATTAACATCCAGCGAATTACCACAAAAGACTCGGAGTTCTATAACTATATGGAGCAACTGATGACATCTTCCTTCCCACCGGAGGAGTATCGTGCGCTAACAGACCTGCGGCTTTATACCGACACCAAGCCTCACTTCTACAACAATGTCATCACTGCCGATGCCACCCCAATAGGTCTCCTTACCTACTGGAATTTTGAGCATTTCTATTATATAGAACATTTCGCCATCGACCCGGCACAACGAAACGGAGGACATGGAAAGGAGGTACTGACCCAACTTTGCAACTCCCTGCAACATCCCATTATCCTTGAAGTTGAAATGCCCGAGGAGGAACTTGCCCAACGAAGAATAAAATTCTATCAGAGACTAGGATTCAAGTTGTGGGAAGAACCCTATCAGCAGCCTCCTTACAAGCCGGGAGATGGTTTTCTCCCTATGCTTCTCATGGCCTACGGCAATCTGGAATGCACAAAAGACTTTGAGTTGGTGAGAAACACCATTTATCGGGAGGTTTACAACTGCGTTGTTTAATCAGCTCCCACTAGGAAATGCAACGAAAGGTCGCCCGATTCTCTACGAGTTTGCGCCAAAACTCCATGAATTTTCTTCCAAAACGCCTTGAGATTTGCCACATTTTCCCTTGAGTTTTGGAGGAAAACTCAAGGGATTTCGGTCGTAAAATCAGGGCATTATTTTCGGCAAGCCAATGTCCGGCATACTATAAAAAAAGGCCACTCCCGATGGAGCGGCCTTTTTTATAGTATTTAATCAACCAATTACTGACGCGGCTGCGCCGAATAGTTAATCTTCAATGCATAAGCTTTACGAAGAGCTTCCTTGATATCTGTCACGATACCCATCTTTGTGTCTTGGTCCACTTTCAGAGAAACCGTCATCTGAGGCTGATCTTCTTCCTTCATACTGGCACGTTCACCAATAATATAGTCTTGAATTTCAGAAACCTCAGCAAAACTATCGTTCAACTGGATACGGCTTTCATTACCCAGTTTCTTACGAAATTCTGCTGTCGGCTTACCTACATAGATAAACGTTACCAACGATTTCTTTTCCAGCTTTTCCAACTCAGTACCTTGCGGAACCTTAAACTCAACCTTCAATGTTACCTCACGCATCGTTGTTACAATCATAAAGAAGAACAGCAAGGTGAAGATAAGGTCAGGCAGAGAAGAAGTGTTCAGTGCAGGCATTTCACGTTTACCTGTTTTATTAAATTTTCCCATTACTTCTTTTCTCCATATTTTTTAGGTTCTGCTTCAGAAATCATCTGAGGATAGATTAGACGAACTGCTTTCTGCTGTTCTTCATCCAAATCCGCATAATTCTTCTGCCACTTTTGCTGAGAGAGTTCATCACGCAACTCATTATAAGCTGCAACCAATTCGTTCTGCACAGCAATGTAAGCTTTGTAAGAAGAGCCACGGTCACAACGCAAAGAAATAACATGCTTCTCCGTCACCTGCATCGTACCAAAGAAAGGAATCTCCTTCGTGTATTTTTCAGGCTTGGTATCTTCATTATATGGATTGGCAATGAATTCTTTTGCTTTTTCGCGTAGCTGATCTACAGCGATATAATCGTTACCGCACATCAACTGGTCGTTCAGGTTCAGGAACACTTGCAATACGTTACGTTCCTTCAGCTTGATATCATCCTTCGGTTGGTTTTCCTGTGGTGGCTCGGGCAAACGTCTTGCCAAACCACGGTCGGTATCCATAGATGTTGTAATCAAGAAGAAAATCAGCAACAAGAAAGCAATATCCGCCGTTGAACTTGAGTTAATATCGGGAACTTTTCTTTTTCCTTTTGCCATTATTAATTATTCTTTAAAACCGAGGATTACCCCATGATTATGATAATTTCTTCTTAATGCCACTATAAAGCATTGCCAAAATAGTAGCAGCCAACAAGAAATAAATAGTATAAAGAAACATATCAGTCAACTTCAACCAGAAAGGAACATTGTCTGTTCCGTCATATCCCGGTATATTGAGAGGTGTTTCGCTACCCATAGACCAAGCAACAACCATTACCACAATCAACAAGATAACGCCAACCAACGATTTCAAAGCCTTCACCGGACTATCTTTCAGTGCTGCGCCAAACTGGAATACAAAAGCTGCGACTGTAGCAACGATGGCCACTCCCAACAAGCCATATACCAAATAAAGCAAGGTATCGGTCTGTGCAGGTTGCCACATTTCGGGATCCACTCCCATCAGTACCGCATCGCCCTGCGCAGTTCCACCGAAGTAGAACAACGCCAATACTATCAGAATGATAGCAAGCAATACATACAGTACATAATATGAGATTTTATATGATAACTTAGCCATCTCTTACTTATTTTTTATATTTCAAATCATATTTGATAACCATATCCAACAGCGTGATAGAAGAATCTTCCATTTCGCTAGTCAAAGCTTCAATCTTAGACAGGATGTAGTTATAGAATACTTGCAGAATCAAGGCAACGATCAAACCGAAGATAGTAGTAATCAAGGCAACCTTCATACCACCTGCTACAACCGTCGGAGAGATATCACCTACCTGCTGGATTTTATCGAATGCCTGCACCATACCGATTACAGTACCCAAGAATCCCAAAGACGGAGCCATCGCGATGAACAGCGTAATCCAAGAACATCCTTTTTCCAGATAACCGGCTTGTACACCACCGTAGGAAACAACGGATCTTTCAACTACATCAACGCCCTGATCGATTCTCAACAGACCTTGATAGTAGATAGAAGCAATCGGGCCTCTTGTGTTGCGTGCAATGTCCTTAGCAGCTTCTACATCACCCTTTTCCAAGGCAGCTTCAACAGCAGCAACAAACTTCTTTGTGTTAATCTCAGCCAAGCTCAGGTAAATGATACGCTCGATGCAGAATGCAAGACCAATTACCAATGCGATGGCTACCAAGCTCATGAAAGAAGCAGTACCTTCGATAAACTTCGTCTTCAACTCTTTGTGAATACCACCTTCTTCTACGCCAACAGCTGCAGGAGCAGGAGCTTCAGCTGCCGGAGCGGCTTCTACTGCCGGAGCAGCTTGTTCGGTTTGTTCTGCTGCAGGAGCGTCTTGAGCCTGAGCAAGTTGAGTTGAGCCAAAAATTAAGGCTCCCATCACAGCAACAATTGCAAATAACTTTTTCATTGTGTGTCTAATTTTTAAGATTAATTAATTAAATTACCATTATATTTATTTGTTGTTTTTATCATTTTTCATCATTTCGCGGAGAGACGGGGATTCGAACCCCGGATACCCTTTAGGGGTATACACGCTTTCCAGGCGTGCCTCTTCAACCACTCGAGCATCTCTCCAATGATCGCTTATCTCGAAATCGGCTGCAAATTACAAAAAAAATGCGAACTGGCAGCGTTTTCAGCTACAAATGTATTCTTTTTTTTGTTCTTCCGCAGCATTCTATCCGTTTTATCTCGAAGAAAATCTCAAAATTAATAAACTTTAAAATCTTTGAGAGCTTATTTGAGCATTCCAAACACTTTTAAAGCATTCTCCGAAGTCGCTTCCGCAACCTCTTCCAAGGGTCTGGCATATACCTCCGCCACCTTGGCCAAAGTATCCTTTATGTTGGCGCTTTCATTCCTTTTTCCACGATTGGGCACCGGGGTCAGATAGGGAGAGTCAGTCTCCAGCACAATCCGATCCAACGGGATGCGTGCCAACACACCGGGCAAGGCAGATTTCTTGAAGGTCACCACTCCATTGATGCCAATGTAAAAGCCCGGAAATTCCAGCATATACGAAGCCTCTTCTTCAGTTCCGGTAAAGCTATGAAATATTCCTGTCAAAGCAGTGTTTTTATAAGGCTCCAACACCTTATATATATAGTTAAAAGCCTCACGACTGTGAATGACTATCGGCAACCCATATTCCAATGCCCATGCCACCTGTTGTTCGAACACAGTCTGCTGCTCGCGCACGTATGTTTTATCCCAATACAAGTCCATCCCGATTTCTCCTACAGCCACAAAACTGTTTGGATTCTCCAGACACCGATGCACAGTTTCCAGTTCCTCCCGATAGCTTTCGGAAACAGAAGTCGGGTGCAAGCCTATCATAGGGAAACAATATCCGGCATAATCCGAACACACCTTCAGCATAGGGTCGATGGTAGAACTATCGATGTTAGGCATGAAAATATGCGTTACCCCTGCCGCACGAGCGCGTTGCACCACTTCGGGCAAATCTTCCGAAAATTCTTCCAAGAACAGATGAGAATGCGAATCAACCAAATTCATTGCGATATCCGTTTATTTGCTCTCGCCGGTACGGTAATAATATATAACCCCATACTCTCGGCACAAATCCATCTTTTTTTCAAGAGGCGCAACTTCCTCAAATTTCTTTTCCACCTGATTCCATACATCAAGAATCAACTCATCGGCTTCGGCACGCATAGCCGCCAAGGCTTCCAGACTCTTGGCAGTCAGCACCTGATAATTCTTCTGCTTCTCGTAGCTATCCATAAAGATATCGTAGTGTACCCTTACCTTCGCTATCGTCGGATTATAAATAGGGATTCCGCCCTGAGAGGTACGTTTATTCTCCCCATCAATAATCTTCCTCCCCCATTCCACCAAAGCGGCCTCCGACGACAGGTCGGGTACATTGTTGCCATTCATGTCCAAGCCGTAATACTCCTTGTGCATAAGCCTCACTTCCGAACGGATAACAGCCAGATTGAGCACTTGTATAAAATGGGATATATACAGGCGGGCCATTTTCACATTGGACTGATGTTTCTTTCCGGCCTTGGACTGCCGTTCAAAGCATTCCGAATAATAGATTTGGGCAGCCTCAAATTTAGTCAGGAAGTTCCGAGCCCTTGTCAACGTCTTCAGAGAAACAGCCATATCGTACATATTACTCATGCCGGCCTTTACAACCACCGATTTCAGTGCCCGTATCCTTGCTTGGTCCGTATTGGGTAATCTCCTATAAGGCATTCTCTATCTATAACTACCGATTACACTTCACGATGCATCAAATTTCTCATCAGCTTTTCCAGCTCCAACTTGCTTTCCGCAGGCACAGCCACGGCTTTCAAACTGTTCTCAGCCCGTTCGCTGTATTCCACAATCTTAGCCTCACAAAGTTCCTTCACGCCAATCTCGTTATAGATATCCGTCACAGCCGCAATCTTCTCTGCCGGAAGAAAATCCGTCCTCTCAATCCAAGCGTTCAGCTGCGACAGCCTTTCGGCATCAGCGTGTTCGAAAGCCTTTATCAGCAGATACGTTTTTTTATTGCACAAGATATCTCCTCCGATATTCTTTCCAAACACTGCCGTGTCACCATACACATCCAGCAAGTCATCCTTCAGCTGAAAGGCTACCCCCAGGTTCATGCCAAAATCGTAAAGACGTTCAGCATCATCCGTAGAGGCTCCTCCCAAAATGGCACCAATCTTTAGGCTTGCCGCCAAAAGGACTGATGTTTTCAGGCGAATCATTTCCAGATACTCAGCTTCCGTCACATCCTTCCGCTGTTCGAACTCCATATCAAACTGCTGACCCTCGCATATTTCCAAGGCTGTCAGGCTGAACAAGTCCAGAACTTCCTTCAGCTTATCGGGAGGACACTGCGCCATATACTGATAGGCAAGCACCAACATGGCATCCCCCGAAAGGATGGCCGCATTGTCATTCCACACCTTATGCACCGTAGGCTTTCCCCTACGCTTGTCGGCACGGTCCATCAAGTCATCGTGCAACAACGTATAATTATGATAAACTTCAATCCCCGTTGCAGGGTCTAAGATGCGGGTGACATCATCGCGAAAAAGGTTGTAAGCCATTAGCATCAGCACCGGACGAATCCGCTTTCCACCCAACGAAAGGACATAAGAAATCGGCTCATACAAGCCTACCGGAGTACGGGTAAACTGCAAGCCAGCGATATGAGCATTCACTGTTTCAAGAAGCTCGGAAGATGAAAACATAGTTTCTTGTTTTATGGATAGTAAGAGAAGGAAGGGAGGGAATAAAAAGAGGCTGCCTAAGCAGCCTCTCTCCAATTTTTATCTTTATTATTACTGCAATCTGAACATTACAGGCACCGTGTACTTCACACGTACGGGTTTACCACGCTGCATACCCGGTTTCCACTTAGGCATCGTACCAATCACGCGGAGGGCTTCCTTATCCAGATAGGGGTCAACACCTCTCAGCACTTTTGCATCAACGATACTACCGTCCTTGTTAACAACGAACTGCACCGTCACACGACCCTGCGTACCATTTTCCTGAGCGATAGTAGGATACTTGATGTTCTTGCTCAAGAACTGCATCAGACCGGCCATACCGCCATTGGGAAATTCCGGCATCTGTTCTACAACTTCAAAGATAGTCTGTTCTTCCGGTTCTTCTTCCTCCACAGCAACAGGCACGTATTTGATTTCTACAGCCTGACCTGTTTCCTCCGAAGAAGCAATTGCCGTTTCTTCCACATCGGCATCGTCTTCCACAATCGTCAACGTTTCGGCAATAGCAGGAGCCTCAGGGGGGGGCGGAGCCACCACTTCAGGTTGTTCGGTAATAGGAATTTCAATTTCCTCTTCAAATACAACGTCGGCAACAGCTTGGCTCATATCAATCTTCACGTCACGCTTTGTCCATTCGAACGCCACGAACATGAAGGCGAGCACAATCACATAACCGACGAGCAGCCAGGTTGACTTCTTGTTTTCCAGGTCTGCCTTGGGTGTTTTTTTAATTTCCATAATTTATAATATAAAATTGGTGTTTCTCATTGGGGACAAATATAACACTTTTCCCATGAATGTTCATGCACGGCATTGTTTTTTCACACAACGAGCCGTCCATTTTCATTTTTTTAATCATTCAAACGCCGCTATCAGCTTTTGTGCCACAAAAGTAATGAGATATTTTAAAAATACCGTATCTTTGGCAAGAATTTTAGATAAAAAGCCGAAAAAAAATCGGCAGAGACAACGACTTTTACTTATTACATAAAATATTGTTTATTTCGAATATGAGAAAGATAACGATTGCCATCGACGGTTTCTCCTCTTGCGGGAAAAGCACCATGGCCAAAGATTTGGCCCGCGAGATAGGATACATCTATATCGACAGCGGTGCCATGTATCGTGCCGTCACATTGTATAGCCTGGAGAACGGCATTTTCCAAGGCGAACAGATTGACACGGAAAAGCTGAAAAAAGAGATTGCGGACATCCGCATCTCATTCCGGCTGAATCCGGAATCCGGAAAGCCCGAGACCTATCTGAATGGCATAAACGTAGAAAAGCGCATCCGCACCATGGAGGTATCTTCACGGGTCAGCCCGATTGCCGCACTCGGATTCGTACGCGAAGCCATGGTGGCCCAACAGCAGGAAATGGGGAAAGCCAAAGGCATCGTCATGGACGGACGGGATATCGGGACAACCGTATTCCCGGATGCCGAACTGAAGATTTTCGTCACCGCCTCTCCCGAAATCAGAGCACAGCGCCGCTACGATGAGCTGAAAGCCAAAGGAGAAGAAGCCGGCTTCGACGAAATTCTGGAAAACGTCAAACAACGCGACTACATCGACCAGAACAGAGAAGTCAGCCCGCTGCGAAAGGCCGATGACGCCATCTTGCTGGACAACAGCCACATGACGATTGCCCAGCAGAAAGAGTGGCTGGCCGATCAGTTCAAACGGGTCACCGAGATATAACCGACAGTATTCCAAAAGACAATTTCCATTTACTATATGGCTAAAGTAGAAATAGACGAAGGTTCCGGTTTTTGCTTTGGAGTAGTCACGGCTATCCACAAGGCAGAAGAAGAGCTGGCCAACGGCGGCACCCTATATTGCCTGGGCGACATCGTTCACAACAGCCGGGAGGTAGAGCGTCTGGAAGAAATGGGCCTGATCACCATCAACCACGACGAATTCAATGCCCTACACGATGCCAAGGTCCTGCTCCGTGCCCACGGTGAACCTCCCGAAACATACCAGATTGCCCGCCGCAACAATATTGAAATAATCGACGCCACTTGTCCGGTGGTTCTTCGCCTCCAGAAAAAGATAAAACAGCAGTACATACAAGAAGACGGCACGAACAAGCAAATTGTGATTTACGGCAAGAACGGACATGCCGAAGTGTTGGGCCTCGTGGGGCAAACCAACGGGAAGGCCATTGTCATCGAAAAACCGGAAGAAGCCGAACAGCTCGATTTCAGCAAAAACATCCGCCTCTACTCGCAGACCACCAAGTCGCTCGATGAATTCCAGCAAATCGTGGAATACATCAAAGAACACATTTCACCCGATGTCACCTTTGAATATTACGACACAATCTGCCGGCAAGTGGCCAACCGCATCCCCAACATCCGGAAATTTGCAGCCTCGCACGACCTCGTATTCTTTGTCAGCGGGAAAAAAAGTTCCAACGGAAAGATGCTTTTTGCCGAATGTCAAAAAGTCAATCCCAACACGCACCTGTTGTACAATGCAGAAGAAATAGATGACACCCTGCTTTCCGGCGCACACTCTATCGGCATCTGCGGAGCCACTTCAACGCCAAAATGGCTCATGGAAGAGATTTCCGAATCCATCAAAGCGAAGCTTCAAGACCAATAAGTCTTACTTCTGAAACAGCAAATTAACGTTATTTATTAATCAGCCCCTTAGGTTTTTACTATCTTTGCAGCAGTTATTAATCCAAATAATAAGATTGTTATGGGAACAGTTAAGTGCATAGGTATTTTGACATCCGGAGGAGATGCTCCGGGTATGAACGCAGCAATCCGTGCAGTCACACGGTCTGCTATCTACAACGGACTTCAAGTTAAGGGTATATACAGAGGTTACAAAGGCCTTGTAACCGGCGAAATCAAAGAGTTCAAAAGCCAGAACGTAAGCAACATCATCCAACTGGGTGGTACCATTCTGAAAACGGCACGCTGCAAGGAGTTCACCACTCCCGAAGGACGCCAATTGGCTTACGAGAACATGCAGAAAGAAGGTATTGATGCATTGGTAGTCATCGGCGGTGACGGTTCACTGACCGGTGCACGTATCTTTGCACAAGAATTTGATGTACCTTGCATCGGCTTGCCGGGTACTATCGACAACGACCTTTACGGCACAGATACCACCATCGGCTACGACACAGCCCTGAACACCATCCTCGACGCAGTGGATAAGATTCGCGACACAGCCACTTCCCACGAACGTCTGTTCTTCGTCGAAGTCATGGGACGCGATGCCGGCTTCTTGGCATTGAACGGTGCCATTGCCTCCGGTTCGGAAGCAGCCATCATCCCTGAATTCAGCACCGAAGTGGACCAGTTGGAAGAGTTCATCAAGAATGGTTTCCGCAAGTCGAAAAACAGTAGTATTGTACTTGTTGCCGAAAGCGAGCTCACCGGTGGTGCCATGCACTATGCCGAGCGTGTGAAGAACGAATACCCGCAGTACGACGTACGTGTCACCATCCTCGGCCACTTGCAACGTGGCGGAAGCCCTACGGCCCACGACCGAATCCTGGCCAGCCGACTGGGTGCTGCTGCCATTGACGCAATCATGGAAGGACAGCGAAACGTCATGATTGGTATCGACCACGACGAAATAGTCTATGTCCCCTTCACCAAGGCCATCAAGAATGACAAACCCATTAAAAAAGAATTGGTAAATGTATTAAGAGAGCTTTCCATTTAAGGAAAGCTCTTCCTTTTTTCCTAGAATACCTACAAGTAGGGATTGCAGAAGTCGTGGAAAAGTTGTTACTTTGGGGTTCGATTAATGACTTTTTAAACGATAACAAGCAATGAATGAACAACATAAGTACCGCCCCACCGATAAGATGAGCGATCTCATCTGCGACAACTACTCCTTATTAATGGTGATGAGCCGCTTCGGGCTTTCACTGGGATTCGGCGACAAAAGCGTAAAAGACGTTTGCGAAACACAAGGCGTAGATTGTCCCACCTTCCTCGCTGTAGCCAATTTCATCAGCGAAGAACAATATTCCTATAGTGGTAGTGAAGACGATTTCTCCATTACCGCCCTAATGCACTATCTGAAGCGTGCACATACCTATTTCCTCGATTTCAACCTGCCGGCCATCCGCCGCAAGCTCATCGAAGCCATCGACTGCTCCGGCACCAACGACGTAGCCTACCTCATCCTGAAATTCTTCGACGAATACGCCAAGGAAGTACGTCGCCACATGGAATACGAAAACCAAGCCGTATTCACCTACGTAGAAGAGTTGCTGAAGGGCAACATCTCCTCACGCTACGACATCGGCACTTTCGCCAGCAAGCACAATCAGATAGAAGCCAAGCTGAAAGAGCTGAAGAACATCATCATAAAATATTATCCGGAAAAAGAGAACAATAACCTCCTTAATGCCGTCCTGTTCGACATCTTCAACTGCGAACAAGACCTGGCATCCCACTGTCAGGTAGAAGATTACATGTTCGTTCCTGCCGTTGCACAAATAGAAAGGAGACTGAAAAATGAACAATAGCTCTTCATTAAAGATTGTCGTCGCCGAATCTTCGGTCATCATCCGAAGCGGCCTGACGGCGGTACTCAAGCGCATACCCAACTTGAATGCGCACCCCATCGAGGTTTCTTCCACCGAAGCCTTGCAGAACTACATACAGCTGCATACCCCCGACATCGTAATCATCAACCCCACCTTTGGCGGCTGGTTCGACCTTTCGGCCTTTAAGACTGCCCATGGCAGGTCGAGCGGCGTGCGTTACGTAGCAGTAGTATGCTCAGTCATCGACAGCAATGCGCTAAGAGACTACGATGAACACTTCTCCATCTGCGACGATGTAGATGTGATAGCTTATAAGCTAAACCACCTGCTAAGCAGCGAGGAGGAAGAAGAGGAAGACCGCGAAAACGAACAGGAAATGCTGAGCCAACGCGAAAAGGAAATCATCACCTGCGTAGTGAAAGGTATGACCAACAAGGCCATTGCCGACAAGCTGTATCTCTCCATACATACCGTCATCACCCACCGCCGGAACATTGCACGCAAACTGCAAATCCATTCACCGGCCGGCCTCACCATCTACGCCATCGTCAATAAACTAGTTGAGCTACAGGATGTAAAGGGAGTGCTATAAAAGGAAACACCGACAACAGTCTTTTTTATATTAACGTCAGTTCGATGAATTCAGTTCGCTTGTCATCCTGAGCTTGTCGAAGGATCTCCTCTTTTTCAGTAACCTCAAAATAAAGTGTTTCTTTGTGTTTACAAGGGGAGAGGAGATGCTTCGACTACGCTCAGCATGACAGTATGCAGCTTTCTTCTAAGAATGATTGCAATTCATCGAACTGACGTTATATTAGGCATAGGTTACACAGAAAGCAAAACGGATACCCCGTGGAAATTTGTGCAATCTGTGCCTAAATCATATCCTCTTACACCATAATGCAACGCACAAGCCTCTGCGCACTTTCTCCCCCCCTAACCGCCTAAAAATGGAAAATCCCTGATCCACGATATCTCATCGGGAAGCAGGGACTATTTTTTCCTTAATAAAAGTGGTTACGTAATTATGACTAACTAATTCATTTTTAAATCTGATGTTGCAAAGGTACAGCATCGGCGGGAATGGTGCAATCGCACGAATTAGGTATAATGAAAGGAAATCGTAACCATTATTAGGTAAGTTTGGGCCAAATCTACGAATTTGCATAGCTGTGCATACCGCCAAGGAAGAAATTCACCCCAAAATACGTCATCAAAACAGTGAGAAAAGCCACTATCATATAGACATGAAAGAACAAGGGCTTTCTGAATTTCCGCAAACTATGTGCATGGAATGCCACTCCATACACCATGAATGTAATCAACGCCCACACTTCTTTCGGGTCCCAAGCCCAATAACGCCCCCAAGAGACATTTGCCCAAACTGCCCCAAGGAAGATACCTATCCCAAGAAAGAAAACTGCCGGATAGAGCAACAGCCTGCTAAGCAGCATCAGCATCCTTGCCGAACGACGCAAGCACAAGGCCAATATCCCGTTAAGCATCATGAAAGCAAACAAGGCATACGACATCATAATCAGCGACACGTGCGTACTAAGCAAGGGCGAAACCAATACCGGCATCAGCGGTGTAATCTGCGGATTCATCTGCCCCAAGTAGGAAACGAGGAGCGCAAAGCCTGAGAGCAAAAAGCCGAAAGGCAATGTAAAGGGGAAGCGCTTCTGCAATAGGCATGCTATGAGCAGGGTACACAATGCCAAGAACTGCATCGTCTCATATCCGTTACTCAGTGGAATGCGCCCACCGATGTACCACCGCAGCACATAGCCTAACAAATGGAAGAGGAAAGCACCATACAGAACAACGACCAAAGAAGTATCAAAAGCCCTTCCCCATCGCCCATCCATAGCCACCGTCATGCTCTTCTGCCGCTTCACCCCCCGATAAATCAGACGGAAAAAGGCCAAGAATCCTGCCGTCAGATTTATCATAAACAGCCATTTGCTGAAAGGAATGCGATTATACAGCAGTTCCATCGTTATCTTCATCTCCGAAAGCGGCTTCACACTGCCGTCTTTGGGCAACGGACGAATCAGCGTCCCATTTCGCAGCATAAGTATCAGCTCTACCTTCTCGTCCGCCTCTATGACAGCTTTTTCAAGGGAAGACATCTTGTGCTGTCGGTTCTGTTCACCATGCCAGAATTCTTGCAAACGATACCGATTGCCATCAAACAAATCGGTCAACCGGGCATAAGAAGAAGTCAAATGCAGTTTCTCACGAAGTTCGGCACTTTTGATGTAAATCATCGGCTCATTCTGCCACACCTCCGGCCGCAACAGCCATCCGCCCAACACCTGTTCAGGAGTCATTCCGCCATAAGAGGTTTTCCCCGTCAACTTCAGCACAAAGTCGCGAGCCAAAGTATTGAAAGGCACCACCCGATCATTGTAAATCACTTGCTTGCGAGCCAAGCTGTCTGCCTGACCGCGAGCCAATGCCGGAAGGCTCCGCCGCTGCTGTGCCTGCAATACTCCTGCCGAAAAGCAAAGCAGCATAAGGAACAACCCCTTTTTCAGCAACGGATGACGAAGAAGCCTGCGAAATTCCCCCCTGCGATCAATCAGCATAACTATCATCGAAAGACCCAGCAGGATATATCCTGCGTAGGTCACTCCTATTCCCCACGGATCATAATTCACCGTCAGCCAACTGCCCTGCCAATCTTCATCGAACGAAGACTGATAAAAGCGGAAGCCTTGATGCGAATAAATCTGATTCATGGAAACCGGCGGAACACCGTGAATATAACTGATATAATCAGCCGGAGCTTTCGTGCCCGGATAATATTCTATCCGGAAGCTATCCAGCCGCAAGGCAAAAGGCAGTTCCACAATCTTCTTGCTGTCCGCTTCTTGAAAGGTACGCACCTCATTGCCTACCGTGAGGTGCATATAGCCTTTTTGGCTACAAAGAAACGTAGTCATGGCTCCCGCCAAAATCACGAGGAAGGAGCCATGCAACAACAACGTCGGGAGTCGTCGCCACAACCGCTGCCTTACCAATACGACAAGCGTCATTGCGGCAATCACTCCCCACAAACAACAAAACCAATATGTATGGTAGATATGCTTTTCCACGAATTCCGTTCCGTGCGCCTGCTCTACGAAAGTAGCAACAGCAAGCAATGCCACCAAACATATATAGAGAACTACAATATACTTTTTCAACGTATGAATTATAAATGGCAGGGTTAATACGATGCCAAGTCCTTATTCTCAATGGACTTCACACCCATACATTCCATCTCTATCAACCACCCCGGTCGGCACACTGACGCATGTACAAACATCTTCGGGGTATCGGGGAAACGTTTGTCATACATTTCCTTCACAACGGTATAGTCGGCCATATCACGCAGATATACAATCATTTGCCCAAGGTCATCGAACGTACATTCGGCTTCCTTCAGCAGTGCCTCCACATTCTCCCACATACGTTCCGTCTGTTTGCGAATGTCTCCGGGATATACCACTTCACCCTTGTTATTGATACTTGCCGTACCCGAAATAAACACTTGGCGACGGTCTCCGTAATCCACATACGTGCCACGCTCAAAGCTTACCCCATATTCGTAGGTCGGATTGAGGTGGGTTGGCGCATAAAGGAAATGTATCTGCTCCGGCTTCAGTCCATCCACGGCATACGTATCCATCTGCACGGCCACCTTCGGGTCGGCATGACGGCCACCGATGCCTGTGCTGGAAATATAATGCGTCTTCTCCGTCAGATTCTGAGTGACAAATACTTCGTTGCGAGCTTTCACCACCCCGGCATAGTTCACGTCCACATTCTGCACAAAGAACCAAGTGCGGATGCAGTTATTCGCCAATTTGCATCCTTGTTCCACCAACTGCATCACGTAGTCATTCAGCAACAGCCGAGTCTGGTATTCTGAATTGGCCGCACGGTTAAACGAGCTGCCGCCCCACAAATGACGATAACTACCATGCTTCACCTCAAACAATCCATTGTGCAGCACCTTTGTCTCCACTCCCTTCTGCATATAGACCCACAAAGCAATCTTTGTGCCATTCAGCGGTGCCTGCTCTACAATGGAGAGGGCACAATCCGAATTTTCGGCAGAAAGCGCCAACAGCATATCAGCCTGATTGGCGGCATCACTCAGAAAGTAGCGTTTGAAGACAGCCACCGCTCCTTTCAGTTCATTTTCCCGAAGCTGAAAATAAGCGTCCACCACGGCATTCATCTGTTCGGCATAAGTAGCCCTAACGTCCGTAGCGTGAATCATTACATGATATTCTGAAACACCTTCCTTTACCTCAAACTTAAAAACCTCTGTATATGTATTTTCCGACTGTTTAATTTGTTGTTTCTTGTTGTTGTTCATAACAATATTTCCGTTGTTATTTTAAAATCCATGAGTTTTATTCGTCTGCACCATATTCAATCCAGTCATCTATCAATGTTATCTGAAGCTGTTCATCTTCTGAGAACAAGTCTATGTGACTCATGCTGGTGGCACCTTCCTCATTCAATACATTATATAAAAAACTCTCGCTCACGTTGCCGGGACTAACCAACAACATATCTGTTTCAACCCTTGAATATTGATTTACCAATGCATTGTAACTCTCACCATCGGTCAAGAACAGCCCGCGAGCCGCAGAACCTGTTGAACCGTGACAAGAAATACATTTCGTATCAAATATCTGATTTTGAATGGTGCTGTACATTCCCAAATTGACCGTACCGGCTTCCATCCGTATGGTGTCTGATGCTGACGAAAGTTCGTCAGAGCCTAATTCATAGAACGTTGCCACACATTCGCGCAAGCGGTTTATGATGCAAAGGCGCAATGACGTTACATCATCAGTGACACCACTCATCGTAATATCTATATCCGCCCCTTCTTCCAATCCCATAGGGAGAGACCTTGTGACAATGGCATATTGGCTATCGTCACCATATCCGGCTATTACAACAGAATATCCACTACCCGAAGGCCAATTATCGACACCGCTTACATTGGCAATAAGTCGCGCGATGCGTCCTTCATTGGAAATAGTGCTTCTTTTCACCTCAATGCGACCTTCGTCACATGATGAGAATCCGAGAATGAAGAAACAAAGAGCCAAGAAAAGTACAATCTTTCTCATAAATTCCTCCTTCATTCTTTAGAAAGTATATTGAAGCTGAACCGTTGCCGAATGAGTAGCCAAACCAAAGTTATCATTATCACGGTCGAGCTGCGTGTCATGTCCCCAACGGGCTACATACTGATACATGGCTTGCAGTTTCAGGTTACATCCTCTGAAGAAGTAGTTCACACCCACAGCCGGCATATTCAGGAAACCGTCATCATCTGCACCGTTACGGTTGAAGATGTCATAACGAGCGGCTACCTGCAAATTGTCAGTTACGAAATAGCCTCCCTGTACATAACCACCCAGATAGTGATAATGCTCGTCAATCTTCTGACGCTCGGTGAAACCAACGTTCATATAGTAAGCCTCGGCAGCCAGATACAATCTGTTCTTCAGCATGGCAAACTCCAGTCCTACACGGGCATCGTTGGTGCTCTCGCTTTCGCTCTCCACGTTCATCGAAGCAGACACACCGAACAACATCTTGTCTTCGTGCAAACGATTCGGATTACCCTGCGTAGAAGGCATCACGCCCTTCGGCATATAGGTGAAACGACCGGCATAGAGCAAAGAAGGAATGTGCCAATCGTCACTGAGCGTTTTAGTGGCCGTGTTCACCGAAGAACCTGTACCGTTGAACAAACCTACTTCATAACCAAACTTGTCTGCTACCAATCCATGTACCTCCACACCAAGGTCGAAGCCTGTACCGATGTTCGGAGTAACGGCATTCAACGAATAAGGCATGATAACGGAAGTTGTCAGCGAAAGAGGGAGCTGTGGCAGCAACGTTTCACCCAGCGTAGTCAGATAAGCGTGCGAGAAAGGCGTCTTGAACTTACCTACACGGATGGCCAACTGCTTCTTCAGTTGCACGTCGAACCATGCCTGCTGCAACAGGGCACCTCCGCTGGTAGCCGCATTGATAGAAAGGTTGAACGATACTTTTCCAAAAGCCTTTCCCGTAAAGCCCAGCACAGCGTAAGGAATGGAAAAACCGGAATTGGCTACATTATCTTGGTTGTAAGCCTTGTCCAAGCCTTCATCGTCATACCAATTGAAGTTGGCAGCCGTCTGCACCAACAAATAAGGTTTGAACACAAAGTCACCCTTCTTTGTGCCGATGGTGAAGCCCTCGCGTCCGGCCAGTGAAACGACACCATTTTCTGCATCTTCTTCATGTTGTGCCATCACGCCAACCAACGGCATAGCAGCCAATGCAATCCCTACAAATATTCTTTTAAAATCCATATTTTCTATATTTTTATTCTTTAGTATTCTTATTGATTCTGTTTACAGTGATTCCAAGAATGCAATCAGTGCGTCGCGGTCTTCCTTACTCATATTCTTGAATAGATTCTTCGAGGCTTCGCCCTCACCGCCATGCCACATGATAGCCTCCACAAAATTGCGGGCACGTCCGTCGTGCAAGAAGTAGGTATGTCCATTCACCTTCTCCTGCAATCCGATGCCCCACAACGGAGTGGTGCGCCATTCATTGCCACGAGCCAAACCGCTGACATAGTTGTCGTTCAAACCTACACCCATGATTTCCGAACCCATATCGTGAAGCAGGAAGTCCGAATACGGATGAATGGTTTGTCCACCCAGCCACGGCAGGTGTGTGCCCATCAACAGCGTAGAGCCGCGTGTTTTTGTATGAAGCGTAGTCACATGACAGAGGTGACACTTAGCCTTGTAGAAATTCTCTTCGCCCTTTATCACCTGTTCATCATTCACATTCCTACGAGCCGGAACGCCCAAACATTGCATATAGAGGTCAACGTCCTCCATATCTTCGGCCGAAATATCTAGTTGGTCATAAAGAAGCCCCATCATGCTACCTTGACTCATCTGTATCTGCCCTTCACAGATTTCTTCCGGATAACGGCTGTTCGTCACACCCATATCGCTGGAGAAGCCAAGCTCCACCGTCAGGTCAAGATGCTGCGCCTTATTACCGGAGAGGCCGACACTCTTCACACCTTTTTCCGTGATATAGTTGCAACGTCCACTGATGCCATATTCCGGATAATTGCTCTTGGCGGCCAAAGCTTCAATCTCCGTGGGGTCGAGTGCCATCATCGGTCCCATGCCCACGTGGCGAAGCGGAATGCGCACCGTGCAGAACAAATCTTCGGGGGCAATGCTGTCGGCATACCATTCGGAAATGGAATACGTAGGCTTACATAGTTCATATTCTTCTCCATCGGGGAAAGTAAACGTCTCGTAGGTGTATTCCACCGAAAGCTTTCCTTCCGGCTCCACACCATAAATGGCTTGGTCGTGAAGAACTCGGCCATAGTCTTGGAAGAAAGAGCCGTTCTTTCGGGTGATATATACCAACATGGACGAGAATCCCGTATCGCCCGAACCTCCATTACTCCATAGTGTAGGTTGCGTGCGTCCGGCATTACGGTGACAGCTACCGCAGGAATAGCCTGCATAGACAGGTCCTAAACCTCCTCCATCACCATTGGAGGAAGTACGTACATCATCGTAGAGACCGTCACCATTGATGAATCGGCTCAAGTAAGTACCCGACACCCAATCAGCCTCCGTATCATAGGCATAAGGAGAATTTAAAAAAATAGTCGAAATCCCTGCGGACAGTTCATATCCGTCAGGAACCTCGATATCATCTACGTCAATTCCACTATCGTCGCAAGCTGTCATGCATAAACACAATAGTGGAAAAGAATACTTCAAAATACTGTTCATCAGTAATTTCTTTTATAAAACATATTTAAACACCAAAAGTAAAGGGAGAAGTTATTTTTGCCATAACCTCCCTTTACTTTTATAATTAAGGACAATACCTATCTTATTTTATTGTACGAGGCTGACCATCTTTGAAAATCAAATATTCCAATGTGTGGAAACCACGAACAGATTGTGCGGAGGCAATCTGTTCTGCTTGCTCGCTATCATCTTCTACGAATTCACCAGACCATTCCATGTCTGCAAAGTTACCGGAATTCAACATCTGTACAATAGCATCTTGGTCCAAAGGCCAGCTATCCATATTCGGGTCAAGTCCTCTATCCGAAACAGGGCCGAACAAAAATGCCTCACTCTTTTCCCACGGTTCACGAGCGTCAAGCCATGCTTCTGCACATACTTCAAAATTTGCATCTGAAGGATTGCTGTGGAAACTGCTAACAGCGGAACTGAATGTTGATACCTTAGATCTCAAGTCAGCATAGGTAGGAATCACAACATTATTCACATAAGTTTCTACGATTTCTGCAAATACAGTTTCATTTGCCGAAGCCTCATCAACAACATAAGGCTTAAGTTCTTTAGTCAGGATTTCTTCCAAATCAGCACATGCGTCCTGAGCTGCATATGACTGAGTAGAAACAATGTTATTACGGAAAGGTGACGGAATATTTTGAATAGCATTGTATGCAGCTGTAATCGCATTTTTCACTTTTGTGTCCAAATCTGCATTATTTGCAGCTACATAGGCTGCCAAAGAAGAAGAACCAACACTACCAGTACGGGTTCCGTAATAAGAATTCTGAATAGACAAAATATTATTGCTATAATCGTCTTTCGAGTGCCAGCTATACCAAGATTCTACAGCATACAAGGCACCTGTTACATCACCTGACACATACTTAGTAATGGGGTCACCAATTTTTGCTGTACCCACTTCGTTGGCGATGTCGGCACATCCCTCAACAATTGTCTGCACGCAGCTGCTAACAGAGTAGTGGCTCTGGAAATATTCCGCATAGTTCATGCCAGTACCATAGGAAGTTGATGAAGTCCAATCTTCATAGAGGTTTGTTGCATCGTCTTGCAGCAAAGTAATCACTGCATACATATAGTTACCCCAGCTACTCAGATTTGAGCTTGTGCAGTCAAGGTCTGCTGATGAAACTTCCGTGTCGTCGTCACTACAAGATGTAGCGAACAAATTCAGCCCTAAGGCCATAACCATCGCATAAAAGAAATACTTTTTCATTACTTTCTAAAATTTATAAATGTTATTACTTGTTATTATCATTTCTTTATGAACCAACCAATATAGGCGACTCCGATTGAAAATTCATTTTCACTATTATACTTTCCTTTACCAAACACTTTGTTCGTACCAATCTGACGAGTCATATAATCAGCCTTCACTACCAAGTTAGGTAAAGCAAACCAATTCAAACCCACTGTCCACATACTAACCTGATTTCGTTTCTCCATAATCTGAAGCACTAGTGTCCACTAAAAGTTAAACAAAATAAGTTGTAATCAATTGGTTTACATA
>JAUNJD010000208.1 GCA_030523205.1 Bacteroides sp. | reverse complement strand
GAATTTCCTTTGGAAAAAGCACGTGAGATTTTGAAAGATGAAACAATTGCAGTAATCGGCTATGGCGTACAGGGTCCGGGACAGGCTTGTAACCTGCGCGACAATGGTTTCAATGTCATCGTAGGACAGCGTCCGGGCAAGACCTTCGAGAAGGCGATTGCCGACGGATGGGTGCCGGGTGAGACGCTGTTCGGCATTGAAGAGGCTTGTCAGAAGGGCACGATTGTGATGTGCTTGCTGTCTGACGCCGCCGTCATGTCCGTATGGCCCACCATCAAGCCCTACCTGACTCCCGGAAAGGCGCTCTACTTCTCCCACGGTTTCGCCATCACGTGGAACGACCGCACGGGTGTGGTTCCTCCCGCAGATATCGACGTCATCATGGTGGCTCCGAAGGGTTCGGGTACTTCCCTCCGCACCATGTTCCTCGAAGGCCGCGGCCTGAACTCCTCTTACGCTGTCTATCAGGATGCCACGGGCAAGGCTTTCGACAAGACCATCGCTCTGGGCATCGGTATCGGTTCGGGCTACCTGTTCGAGACCACTTTCATCCGTGAGGCGACTTCTGACCTGACCGGCGAGCGCGGTTCGCTGATGGGCGCCATCCAGGGATTGCTGCTGGCACAGTACGAAGTGTTGCGTGAAAACGGTCACTCTCCTTCCGAAGCCTTCAACGAGACGGTAGAGGAGCTGACCCAATCCCTGATGCCTCTGTTTGCCAAGAACGGTATGGACTGGATGTATGCCAACTGCTCCACAACGGCTCAGCGCGGCGCGTTGGATTGGATGACTCCGTTCCACGATGCCATCAAGCCCGTGGTGCAGAAGCTGTATGCCAGCGTGAAGTCGGGTAACGAGGCTCAGATTTCCATTGACAGCAACTCCAAACCCGACTATCGCGAGAAGCTGAACGAAGAGCTGAAGGCACTGCGCGAGAGCGAGATGTGGCAGACGGCTGTCACGGTGCGCAAGCTCCGCCCGGAGAACAACTGAGAACGAAGGGTCAGGAAAATAGAATAGGATGAGGGATGAACCTTGCGGGGCGCTTGCTCTGCGGGGTTCATCCCTAAATTTTTGCAGTAGTCACAATCGGAAGCAATCTGATATTCCCCTTTAACTCTTGCCTCCTCCCAATGCATGATAAAGTTTGATGATGCCCTGTATGCGGTCAAAGCAAGTTTGTAACTGTACTGTCTCCGCTTCAAGGAGTGACTGTTGGGCGGTTAATATCTCCAGATAGGTAGTACCGGAATGGCGCATCAGCAGTTCCGTCTTTCGCACAGCTTCACGCAAGGTTTCAACCTGCCGGGTGTTTATCTCATATTGCGACTTAGCCGTCTGCCAGGCGGTTAAGGCATCGTTCACCTCTTTCCCTGCGTTCAGCAATGATTGTTGGAATAATAATTTGGCTTCTTCCTGTTTGGTTTGGGCAATCTTCAAGTTGGCGATATTCGCACCACGGTTGAACAATGGTTGCGTCAGGGAACAGATGGCGTTGAACAGCCATTGTCCGGGATTGGTGATTGCTCCGCCGCCATTGTTGGTCCAACCCAATGTACCCGAAAGAGTGATATTGGGGTAGAAGGCTGAGCGGGCTACATGGGTGGCGTAAAACGCTTGTGCCAGTTCCATTTCAGCCTGACGCACATCGGGACGATTGGAAAGCAACTGCAAAGGAACTCCGATAGAAATGGTATCAGGGAAGGATGCTTCGGCCAGGCAACTCCGTTCAATCGGTTGCGAAGGCATGGCAAGTATCGCAGACAAGGCATTCTCTGTTTCAGAGATACTTTTGTGTATGGCCAGTTGTGATGATTCAAGTTGCATCACGTTTGCCTTTGCCTGCAATACACCGGCTTCATTCGCCTTGCCCACCTTTTTCAACGTTTCGAGCGTGCGCACGGTAGCCCGCCAGTTTTCCAAAGTCCGATTGTTTATCGTCCTTTGCGCATCAAGCATGGCAAGGGTATAGTAACTGTCTGCTATCGTGGCGACAAGCTGTGTCTGCACGGCTTGCTGGTAGTCACGGCTTCCTTGCAGTGCGGCAACCGCACCACGCTTTGCAGCCGTGAGCCTTCCGAATATATCCAGTTCCCAACTTGCGGTCGCCCCGACATGATATGTCTTTGCGGTTGCCCCGTCATAACGGCTACCTCCACCTTCGGCATTCATTCCCAATAAGGGGAGATAGGAGAGTTTGGCTGTCATCAGTGCGGCTTCAGCAGCTTCAACCCGCAGGCGTGCCACGTTGAGGTCGGTATTCTGTTGCAGTCCTGTTTCAATCAGGGACTGAAGTTTCCGGTCGGTAAACATCTCTCGCCATGATAGGGAGGCGAGGGTTGTTGTATCCATATCTTCCGGGATGTTCCGATACAGATTCTCTGTCGGGATGTCAGCCCGATGGTACCGGCTGTATGTGCCGCAGCCGGTAAGCATCAAGGTGGATAATATAAATATGGTTATCTTCTTCATTTAATTGCGTTTTACTCGTTCTTGAATATATTGAAATGCGATGAACAGCGACGGCACGAGGAACAGCAATGCTAACGTACCTACTATCATACCTCCGATTACGCCTGTGGCGAGTGAGCGGCTGCCGTTGGCACCCACGCCATGAGCCATCATCAGCGGAATAAGGCCGAACACCATCGACAAGACGGTCATCAGGATGGGACGCAGGCGAACCTTTGCCGCACTGTATGCCGCTTGTGCCAACGTCATGCCTTCCGACCGCCGCTTGCCGGCATATTCGGTCAGCAGGATGGCGGTCTTGGCAAGCAGTCCGATAATCATAATCAGTCCGGTCTGCATATAGATGTTGTTCTCCAGCCCGAACAGCCACGCGAACAGGAAGCTGCCCATCAGTCCGCAGGGAACGGACAGCAGCACGGCAAAGGGGATGAACACGCTTTCGTAGAGGGCACAAAGTATCAGGTATATCAAGACCATGCAGAGTACGAATATCAATGCGGCATTGTTGGTGGTCTTGCTCTCTTCGCGCGACAAGCCTCCGAACTCATAACTGCAAGTGGCGGGAAGCACTTCACGTGCCGTCTCGCCAATCGCCTTGATGACCTGGCCGGAACTGTAGCCCGATGCCGGAGAGCCGTTGATGGCGATGGCGTTGAAAAGGTTGAAGCGCGTAAGGTCGGAAGGCCCGTTGGTCTTGGTCAGGCGCACGAACTGGCTCAACGGTGCCATGCTGCCGTCGGAAGTACGCACGTACATCCGGTTAAGCGACTCCGTATTTATGCGGTACTCCGCCGGTGCCTGCATGGTGACGTGATAGAGCTTGGAGAAACGGTTGAAGTCCGACACATACGACCCGGTATAGTAGCCGGAGAGCGTGGACAGCACATCGGCAGGAGATATGCCCGACTGCTCGCATTTCGCCGCGTCGATGTCCACCCAATACTGGGGATAGTCAGCGGCAAAAGACGAATAGACCTCTCCGATTTCGGGACGGCGGGACAATGCCTCCACGAATCGGTCCGCCTCCTTCTTGAATGCAGTGACATCGCCACCGGTCTTGTCCTGCAAGTAAAGCTCGAAACCGTTGCCCATGCCGTAGCCGGCAATCATCGGCGGCGACATGGCAAACACCGTGGCATCGGGAACATCAGCGGTGGCGGCATAAATCTTGCCTATCACGTCGTCCACCGATTGCCCTTCGTCCTTGCGCCGGTCCCAATCTGTAAGTGTCATGAAATACATGGCCTGTGAAGGGCCGGAACCGCTGAATGAGAATCCTCCGACCGCTCCGCTGTACTCAATCTCAGGGATGCTGTCAAGACGGCTGTTGATACGCGCCATCACCTTGTTGGTCTGCGCCATGGAGGAACCGGGCTTTGTGTTCATGCTTACCATCACCGTGCCGGTGTCTTCCTGCGGAATAAGTCCTGTCTTTGTGACATTGACCAGCAAGACCAGCAACCCGAACGAGGCGGCAATCGTTCCCCACAACAGCCACCGGCGATGGATGATATACAGTACACCACGTACATAGCGGCGGCTCAAACGCTCGAAAACGGCATTGAATGCCTTGCGGAAGCGTGCCGCAAAATTGTTCTTCATGTTTCCGTGCTCGTCAATATAAGGTTTCAGGAACAAAGCGCATAACGCAGGTGAAAGGGTAAAGGCATTAATAGCCGATATGCCCACGGCAACCGCCATCGTGATACCGAACTGGGCATAGAATGCCCCGGAAGTACCGCCCATCATTGCCACAGGGATGAACACCGCCATAAACATAATGGTAGAGGTGAGAATGGCGGACGAAACGCCCTTCATGGCATCATCGGCGGCAAGCACCGGCGACCGGTAGCCCTCGTCGAACTTCGCCTGCACCGCCTCTACCACTACGATGGCATCGTCCACTACCGTACCGATGGCAAGCACAAGGGCGAAAAGTGTAAGCAGGTTGATGGAAAAGCCTATCAGCGACATCACGGCAAACGTACCGATGATGGAGACGAAGATGGAAACCGTGGGAATGAGCGTGGACTTGATGTCCTGCAAGAACACATACACCACCACGATAACCAGAAGTATCGCCTCGATAAGCGTCCGTATGACAGAATTGATAGAGGCATACAGGAACTTGTTGGTGTCGGTAAGCACCACGAACTCCGCTCCTTCCGGCAGGTCGCGTTCAATTTCATCAAGCACCTCGTGAATCTCATTGATGGTGCTTGAAGCGTTGGAACCCGCTTTCTGGTTGATGAGCATCATGGCAGCCGGATGTCCGTTCACCTCGGTGGAATAGTTGTAGTATTCATCGCCCAACTCCACATCGGCGACATCTTTCAGCCGAAGCACGTCACCGCCGGGCAGGGACTTGACGACCAGCTCGCCGAACTCTTCCGCCGTGGAAAGGCGGCCGCGATACTTCATCGTGTATTCATTTGCCGTGGGATGATTGGCTCCGAACGAACCGGTTGCCGCCTCTATATTCTGTTTCGCCAACACGGAGGAGATGTCATCGGGAATCAGTCCGTACTGCGCCATCTTGTCGGGACGCAGCCAGAGGCGCATACTGTAGTTGGAACCGAACAGTTGCGCCTTTCCCACACCGCCGATACGTTTCAGCCGCGGCTCTACGTTAATCTTCACGTAATTGTTGAGAAAGGTCTGGTCGAAACGGTTGTCGGGGCTGTAGAGGGCGAATGTCAGCAACTCGGCGTTCTGCTGCTTCTCGGTGGTGACACCAGTCTTGGTCGCTTCCGCCGGAAGCTGGCTCAGCACTCCGTTCACGCGGTTCTGCACATTGACCGCCGCCATGTCGGCGTTGGCGCCCTGCTTGAAATAGATGTTGATGGAAGCATCGCCCGTATTGGATGCCGTGGAGGTCATGTAGGTCATGTCCTCCACGCCGTTGATGGCTTCCTCCAAAGGAACAATCACGGCTTTCTGCACCGTCTCGGCATTGGCGCCGGGATAGGACGCCCATACGTTGATGGTGGGCGGGGCGATGTCGGGATATTGCTCCACGGGAAGGGCTTTCATGGCGATTACGCCCATCAGGACAATCACCACAGAGATGACACCCGAAAACACCGGGCGGTCTATGAAGAAACGCAGGTTCATGGCTTTGTTGTTTTAGGTGTGACGTTCATTCCCTCCTTTACCTGCCCCACACCTTCGGTGATGAGGGTGTCGCCTACGGACAAGCCCTGTTCTACAACGAAGTGGTTGCCGTCGTTCAGGCGGTCCACGGTCAGGTAGGCGGCTTCGGCCTTTCCGTTCTTAAGGCGGTAGGCGATAATCTTGTCCTGCAACTCGACAGTGGCGGACATGGGGACCAAAATGGCATCCGTATTCACTCCTTGCAGGATGACGTTGCCGATAGTCCCGCTCAGCAGCTCGCGGTCGGGATTGGGGAACAGGGCTTTGATTTGCACCGCCCCGGTAGTGGGGTTCACAATGCCGCTGACGGTCTCTATGTGTCCTTTCTGCCCGTAGAGCGTGCCGTCGTTCAGTTGCAGGCCGACTTCCGGCATCCGGGAAATCATCTTGTCGATTGACCCGTATTGCGCCCTGAGCTGACGCAGCTTGTTTTCGGAGACGGAGAAATAAATGTACATTTCCGAATTGTCTGAGATGACTGTGAACGGTTGCGTCATGCCGGGGTTGACGAGTGCGCCGATGCGGAAGGGCAGCGTGCCTGCCACTCCGTCGCTCGGGCTTTTTATCTCGGTGTATGAAAGATTGTTGCGGGCATCCGTCTCTTGTGCTTTTGCCTGTTCGAGTTCGGCAAGCGCTACGACCAGTCCGTTGCGGGCAAGGGAGAGTTCATAATCGGATATGACCTGCTCGTCAAACAGGGCTTGCTTGCCTTGCAGTTCGATACGTGCCGTTTCCACTTTTGCCTGTGCCGCACTGACGTTGGCGCGTGCCGTGCGCAAGGCTGCCTGATAGGGCACCTGGTCTATGACAGCCAGCACTTGCCCTGTTTTTACTTGCTCTCCCTCTTTCACGCATAGGCGGGTGATACGGCCCGATACTGAGGTATGATGTCCACATCCTGCCGTCCGCGAATCGAAGCGGAATAGGTTTCTTCCAATTCAATGGGTTGGGAAGAAACCACCATGACGGGCAATGCCTGTCCTGTTTTCTCTCCTTGCTGTTCCTGTTTGCAGGCTGCCAATGAAGCAGCCAGCAGGGTTGTTGCCGCGATGCCGGCAATCCATGTTCGTCTATTCTTCAGATGTTCTGTTTCAATAATCATATTATCGCAAATTTTGGGTGCAAAGATATCTTGTACCCCTTAATTCCGCAACATAATTGATAATTATTTTTATAAGTTCCTGAGCAACATTT
>JAUNJD010000207.1 GCA_030523205.1 Bacteroides sp. | reverse complement strand
GTTGGTCAGGCTCATGCTGGGGTGGAAGTTGAAGGCGAACAGCAGGCCGTGGCGGATACCGTCTATCTGAGATTTCACATCGACAGTGTTGCACTGGAGGAGGTGGAAGTGAAGGCTCGTAAAACTCCCGCTGCCAATAGTCGCTGGAGCGATATGCAGCCCGTGGAATTGGTGACGGTAGGCGGTGCCAATGGTGACTTGTACAAGGCTTTGCAGACATTGCCGGGCACGCAGGTGCAGGGCGAGACGGGCCGCTTGCTGGTGCGTGGTGGAGACAGCAACGAAACGCAGACCTACATCGACGGTATGCACGTGCTGAAACCCTACACCTCGACCAGCATCAACTCTGCCGCACGCAGCCGCTATTCCACCTTTATGTTCAGTGGAGTCAACTTGGCTTCCGGTGGTGCCTCGCAGGAGTATGGAGAGGCTCTTTCCGCCGTCCTTCCGTTGGAAACGAAAGACAGCAGCAACGTGAATAAGCTGGGGGTAAACGCTTCGGTGGTAGGCGTGGGAGGCGGAGGTACACGTGCCTTCGACAAGGGTTCGCTGTCCGTCGATTTGAACTATCAGAATCTGGGCTTGTATAACAAGGTGTATTCCGGAAGACGGGAGTTCGAGACGCCTTACCGTATGTATTCTGCCGCCACGCAATTCCGCTACCTGCCCGACGATGATACTGTGCTGAAGCTGTATGCCCAATACGACCGCACCGACTTCACCACTTACGAAGGCGATGAAAGGCGGTTGTTCGACCTCTGCGAGGACAATGTATATCTCAATGCCACTTTCCGTCGGCGTACACCGGGCGGGTGGAACTGGTTTGCCGGTGCTGCCTATTCGTGGAACGAGCAGAAGATAGGAGGGGCCTCCGTGGCCGATGACCATTGGTTGGAACGTCAGCAGGAATGGCATCTGAAGTCGAAGGTGGGCAAGCGTCTCTCCTCCGTGTTCCGCATGGACGTAGGAGTGGAAAGCTATCTGCGTCGTTATGTCAACAGGTATCAGTTGCTGCTGACCGATGGGACAGAGGCGGGGCGGAAGATTGACAGCCGCAACAGTATGTCGCCTACCGCCACCGCCGGATTCTTGTCCGGCACTTACTATCCGCTGGAACAGATGAAGGCCGAACTTTCTTTTCGTACCGAATACGCCTCCCTAAGCCGGGAGCTGAACTTCTCTCCACGGCTGGCGCTGAACTATTATTGGGGCGATGTGATGCTGTCGGCCACGGCCGGACGCTATACGCAGTTGCCCGAGAACGAATATTTGGTACGGCAGTCTGCATTGAAGTCCGAGGTCTGTGTGCAGTACAACTTCGGTGCCCAATACGAAGACGAAGGGCGTTTCTACAAGGCCGAACTTTACTATAAGGACTACGACCGTCTGGCCTTGGAAGAAACCGCTGCCGACACAGGCACCTCCTTTCTGACCTCCAACGGCTACGGACATAGCAAGGGCATCGATTTGTTCTTCCGCGATCGTGCCACTTTCAAGAATCTGGAGTATCAGTTCTCCTACACCTACAACATCTCCAAACGCAAGTATCAGGAGTATGCTGAACTGACTACACCGCAATATGCCACCCGTCACAATGCGTCGGTGGTGCTGAAATATACCTTGCCCCGCCTGCACACCATTGTCAGCGTGACCAATAGCTTCAGCAGCGGTCGTCCTTATCACAATCCTGCTTTGCCCGGGCTGATGAACGACGAAGTGAAACCCTACAACAGTCTGGACTTGGGACTGACATACCTTCCCAGCAAGAAAGTAATCATCCATGCCTCGGCCACTAACGTCCTGTGCCGCAGGAACGAGTATGGCATGGAAAACGGAAAGCCTATATTGGCCTCCAGCGATCATTTCTTCTATATCGGCGTCTATGTCACGCTGGGTAAGAAGGCAGCTTACGACGTGTCCAACTTTTAAGCGATACGCTTAGCATCAATGATTTTATATTAACCTCAAAAAATAAAGAAAATGAAAACAATGAGAATCCTTCTGTTGGTTTGTGCACTAACTCTGTCAGCTACCGTTCAGTTGCTGTCCGCACAGAACCTGACCCTCGAAGTACGCAATATCGAGAAGCCGCAAGGCTATCTGTACGTCGCCATCTACCATTCCGCCGACCATTTCCTGAAGAAGCCCCTCACCGGTTTCCGGGTCGAAGTAAAGGACAAAACCCTCTCCATTCCCTGCCAAGGCTTGCCCGTCGGCACCTATGCCATTTCCCTCTTTCAAGACGAGAACGGCAATGGAAAGCTGGATACCGCTGCCTTTGGCATACCTACGGAGAAATATGGGTTCAGCAACGATGCCGAAGGCGTGATGGGCCCTCCTTCGTATGAGAAATGCAGCTTTCGTTTGGAGGCCGACACGACACTGGTGGTGCATCTGAAGTAAAGATTCGTTTCTTTTTCTGGCAGAAAAGCAGCGTAATACGAAATATATTCCCTAATTTTGTGCATCACCTTAATACATTAATGATTATGAATCCTATCGTAAAGCTTTGGGGAATAGGCTGCCTGCTATGTCTGCTGACTGCTTGTAGTTCCCATTTCATGACAGATGCCACTTATCGCTCCGAGGTGGAGCAAGACCTGCAACAGAAGAAGGCACGGATGGCGCAAGGAGACCTGTTTGCCATCTTGGAAAACCAAGACCTCGATACCTATGAGCGCGAAGCATTGGAATTCCTGTATGCCTATATGCCGTTGGCCGACATCACAGACTATCCGGGAGAATTTCATCTGATGAACGTGCGTGCTTCGAGGCTTGCAGCCGATGAAATGCCGTGGGGAAAGTCTGTCCCCGAAGACCTGTTCCGTCACTTCGTACTTCCGGTACGTGTGAACAACGAGCCGCTGGACAGCGCAAGAGTGGTGTTCTACGACGAACTGAAGGAGCGGGTGAAGTCACTCTCCATCTCCGAAGCCATACTGGAAGTCAATCATTGGTGCCACGAGAAGGCCGTTTATCAGCCCAGCGATTCGCGCACCAGCTCTCCCTTGGCGACGGTGCGCACGGCATACGGCCGTTGTGGAGAAGAATCTACGTTGTTGGTGGCCGCCCTTCGTTCGGTAGGCATACCCGCACGTCAGGTCTATACTCCGCGTTGGGCACACACCGACGACAATCATGCGTGGGTCGAGGCATGGGCCGACGGGCAGTGGCATTTCTTGGGTGCCTGCGAGCCTGAACCGGTGCTCGACTTAGGTTGGTTCAATGCTCCGGCCAGCCGAGGAATGCTGATGCACACCAAGGTGTTCGGACGCTACGAAGGCAGCGAAGAGGTGATGTCCGTCACACCCGGCTATACGGAAATCAACGTGGTAGGGAACTATGCCCCCACAGCCAAAGCCACGGTGACGGTGCACGATGCTCAAGGCAACCCCGTGCCCGATGCCTGCGTGGAATTCCGCCTCTATAACTATGCTGAATTCTATCCCGTAGCCCGCAAGCAGACGGATGCCCAAGGACAAACCTTCCTTACCGCCGGCAAGGGCGATATGCTTGTGTGGGCTTCCAAAGGAGGTCGTTTCGGCTATGCAAAGCTGTCCTTTGGCACCGATACCGACCTCGTGGTGAAGCTGGACAAAGAGCCGGGAGAAGCCGTTGATGTAAACTTTGACATCGTTCCTCCTGCCGAAAGTGCCAACCTGCCCGAAGTCACCCCCGAGCAGCGTGCCGCCAACGACCGCCGTTTGGCTACCGAAGATTCCATCCGCAACGCATACATATCCACCTTCTTGTCCGAAGACGAAGCCCGTAAGTTTGCCAAGTCGTATAAGCTGGACGAAGACGAGGCTGTCAAGATACTGATAGCCTCGCGAGGCAATCATGCCGTCATCAGCAACTTCATGGCTCGCCTGCGTTCGGAGAAGTCGAAGAAAGGCGGTTTCGACCTCCTGCAACGCATCTCGGCCAAAGACCTGCGCGACGTCACACTGGAGGTGCTGATAGACCACATGCTTTCTCACCTGTGCGACAATGCCGACCATTTCCGCCGCTATGTGCGCAACCCGCGCGTGAGCAACGAGACGCTAACGCCCTACAAGGCATTCTTCGGCAAGGTGATACCGAAGGACGAAGCGCAAGCCTACGTAGCCGACCCGATGAAGCTGGCAGCATGGGTGGCCCGGAATATTCAGGTGGACAAAGATTGTAACTTGGGTGCCTCACCCATTTCGCCCGCCGGAGTGTGGAAAGCACGTATGGCCGATGCGCATAGCCGCGACATATTCTTTGTCTCGATGGCACGCAGCCTGGGTATTCCCGCACGGATAGATGAAGTGACGGGCAAGGTTCAGTTGCTGGAAGACAACGGGACGGTCGATGTCGATTTTGCGGAACTGCTCTCCACCGAAGAAGCATCCACGCAGGCTGGCGGAGGAAAGGGCAACCTTACCGGCAAGCGTGGCAAACTGATAGCTGATTACAGCCCGATAAAGTCATTGGCCAATCCGAAGTATTACTCGCACTTTACGATATCCCGCCTCACCCCGGAGGGTAGTCTGCGCTTGCTCACCTACGAAGAAGGTACTGCCAACAATCCCGAGGGTACCACATGGGACAGTCTGCTGAGATGGGGGACGGCTTTGGACGCCGGAGATTATGTGTTGGTGACCGGAATGCGTCTGGCCAGTGGTGCCGTACTTTCGCGCATCTCCTTCTTCCGTATCGAAGCCGGAAAGACAACCCGCATCAAGCTCGTAATGCGCGAGGATGCGAATGCCGTGCAGGTCATCGGAAGTTTCAATTCCGAATCTCTCTTCACTCCGTGGTCAGCTACTACTGATGCTCCTCAGGCCAAGCAGAGCCTGTTGCAGGCTTGTGGCAGGGGCTACTTTGTGGTAGGCATACTCGGGGTAGGGCAGGAGCCTACCAACCATGCTTTGCGCGACATTTCTGCCCTGAAAGCCGACTTGGAGCAGTGGGGACGCAAACTCGTCTTGCTCTTCCCCGACGAGGCACAGGCTGCCAAGTTTGCCCGTGAGCCTTTCTCCTCACTACCTTCAACCGTCATCTATGGCATCGATACAGATGGCATAGCCGGACAGATTGTAGAGAACATGAAGCTGAACACCCAAGGGAGCTTGCCCATATTCATTGTTGCCGATACGTTCAACCGTGTGGTCTTTGTGTCGCAAGGATATACCATTGGCCTAGGCGAACAGTTGATGAAGGTAGTAAAGGGCTTGCAGAAATAAAAACCGATAACGTCGTCGTCACTCAATGCCGACTTTCTGTATGTTCGACTTGATGACCCGGCATGGATTCCCCACAGCCACGCAATCTTGCGGAATGCTGCGGTTGACCACACTGCCTGCACCGATGACACTGTTCTTGCCGATAGTGACACCGGGCAGCAGGATGGCACCGCCGCCTATCCATACGTTGTCTTCTATCGTGATGGGTAGCGCGTATGTGTTGCAGATGGCCTTGCCTTCCTCCCACTGTTGGTTCGTCCTTTCCTGCGGATAGATGGAATGGGTTGCCGTATAAATCTGAACATTGGAGGCTATGAGTACATTGTTGCCTATCTCAATGCGGTTGTTATCTACAAAAGTGCAGTTCATGTTGATGATGACTTTATTGCCGATGAATATGTTTTTGCCATATTCACAGCGGAAGTCGATGTCAATGTGTACCTGTTCGCCTACGTGTCCCAGCATCTGACGCAATATTTCCTCTTTGCGGCGGGTGTCGGCATAGTCCGTGGCACGCAGTTCTGCGAGCAGGCGTTTGGTTCTCAGTGTCATTTCGGCCAGTACGGGGTCCTTCCCGTCAAAAGTCTCTCCGGCCATGCATTTTTGATATTCAGTCTTCATGCGATGAAAGGTTTATAAAGTTTGTTATTAGCATTAATTAACGGCTTGGCAAAAGAAAAACCGATATATACGGTGTACGAAGCCGATGCGGTATTTCTGCGCTACGAATACCATGAACTTGAAAACTAACCTAAATACGCATAAAACCGCATATCTGCCTTCAAAATCATCATAAATACTGGTTTTTCTATCCGAATATATGTATATTTGCGCAATTATGCAAGTTTTAATATGCGCAATTATGCTGAAAGAAGAAAGACATCAATACATCATCAACCGCATTAACCAGGATAACCGCATCTATGTGACGGACCTGAGTGCGGAGTTAGGCGTATCCGACGACACCCTGAGGCGCGACCTCGTAGAACTGGAAAATCAAGGATTGCTGACGAAGGTACACGGAGGTGCAATAGCCAAGTCGAGCATCTCCATACGCTTTGCCGAGCGACTGAATACCGGTACCTTGGTCAAGCAGCAGATGGCAGCCAAGTTGGTCCCCCTGTTCAAGGAAGGCGATGTGATACTGATAGACGGCGGCACATCCAATCTGGAAGTAGCCCGCCAACTGCCACGCGACAAGAAGTTTACGGTCTATACCAACTGCCTGCCCATCGCCATCGAGCTTTCTACGCATCCCAAGGTAGAGCTTATCTTTCTGGGTGGTAAGGTGTTTTCCTCTTCGCAAACCACGGTGGGCGTATCCGTATTTCAGATGCTGCAATCCGTCTATCCCGATTGGGTGATTATCGGTGTCAGCGACCTTCATCCGCAGAAGGGGCTTATGACTTCCGACCACGAAGAGGCCGTCATCAAGCGAAGCATGGTGTTGCAGGGAGCCAAGCGGGTAGTGATTGCCGATGCCAATAAGCTGGATACAGCGCGAAGCTATCATGTAGCCTCGTTGGCCGAGATAGACTATATTGTGACGGAAGACAGCAAGGTGGATTACATCCGTCAGCATTGGCCGGCATATTCCTATCAGGTGATTTGATTAATGAAGAACTTCTTTT
>JAUNJD010000011.1 GCA_030523205.1 Bacteroides sp. | reverse complement strand
ATGCAACAGAATCTTAATACGGCTACTTTATTTATTTCAATAAAGTTATGCTATCTTTGTATATTCAAATTATATAAAATGAATGGAACAATGAAAATCAAGAATCTTATCCTGATGTCTGTCATGGTTTTATCTGCCGGCATCATACAGGCACAAAACACTCAAGTCATCGCCCACCGCGGCTACTGGAAAACATATTCTTCCGCGCAGAATTCAATAACGGCATTGGTTAAAGCGGACTCTATCCAATGTTATGGGTCGGAGTTTGACGTATGGCTCAGCAGCGACAATCAGCTTGTGGTGAACCATGATGCCGTGTATAAAGGTGTACGTATGGAAACCTCCCCGCTAAGTGCGTGCCATGCCGTCATCCTGAACAACGGCGAAAACCTCCCCACCCTGCAAGAATATATGGAGAAGGGGAAAACGCTGAAAACGCGCCTTATCCTCGAACTGAAAGAGCATAGCACGCCCGAACAGGAGACACGCGCCGTGGAAGGCATCGTTAAGATGACCAAGGAAATGGGATTGGAAGACCGCATGGAGTACATCAGCTTCTCGCGCCATGCCACACGCGAATTCATCCGACTGGCTCCGAAAGGCACACCGGTATATTACCTGAACGGCGACCTGACACCGCAAGAACTGAAAGAATGGGGCTGCGCAGGGGCAGACTACCATTACAAAGTGTTCAAGAAACACCCCGAATGGATTGAAGAATGTCACAAGCTGGGCATGAAGGTGAACGCCTGGACCGTGAACGATGCCGCTGACATGAAATGGCTGATAGAACGGGGAACCGACTTCATCACTACCAACGAACCTGTACTTTTGCAAGGAATACTTAAAGAAAACTAGGACAAACAATACATTTAGTCACAAATTACCAAAAAACCGCATCATTACGTCAGCAACGATGCGGTTTTCTTTTGCCAAAAAGATTGAATTATTCAAAAATAAATATCATTTTTACTAACACAAGACAATCAACAAAAATCAAACTGTTACGAATTGGATAAATATATAGCCATATTGTTTTAATTTGAAAGATAGATTGCCTATATTTGCAGCGACTGAAAGTTGATCTAAAAATAAATAGAATTTAGGTAAGCTTTCTTATTAAACTTAAAACAAAACGTCGTATATTTGCATCGAATTAAAACAAAAGGATATACGAATTAACCAACAAAGTACAAAATGACAAAAGCTGTAAAATTCACAAAGATGCATGGCGCAGGCAACGACTACATATATGTAGACACCATGCGCTACCCCATTGAAAATCCGGAAGCGACTTCCATTCTGTGGAGTGCTCCTCATACGGGGATTGGCAGTGACGGTCTGGTACTTATCGGTTCTTCGGATAAAGGAGATTTCAGTATGCGCATTTTCAATGCCGACGGGTCGGAAGCTAAAATGTGCGGCAACGCAAGTCGTTGCATCGGTAAGTACCTTTACGAATATGGCCTGACCACCAAGACTGAAATCCTGCTCGACACGCTTTCGGGCATTAAAATTCTGAAACTGCACGTGGCAGACGGTAAGGTCGAAACCGTTACCGTAGATATGGGAACACCGGCTGACGAACCGGTAGATTATGACGGACAAGGCGCCAAACCCATGAAGGAACAGCCCATCAGTGCAGACGGACAAACGTTCATCGGAACCACCGTATCAATGGGCAATCCGCATTTGGTCATTTTCGTCGATGACATCAATGATATAAATCTCCCCCAAATCGGTCCTAAACTGGAATGCCACCCACTCTTCCCCGGGCGAATCAACGTAGAGTTTGCACAAGTCTTGGCCGAAGGCAGCATTCGGATGAGGGTTTGGGAACGTGGTTCGGGCATCACTCAGGCTTGCGGAACAGGTGCTTGCGCGACGGCAGTAGCCGCCTATCAGACAGGCCGTTCGGGACGAAAGTCGGACATCATCATGGATGGAGGTACGCTCACCATCGAATTGGATGATGCGCAGCACGTACAGATGACGGGAGGCGCAACGAAGGTTTTCGACGGTGAAATCATTCTAAATGAAGAATGAAAAATGAAGAATGAAGAATTTCGTTAATAATGAGAGGAGAAAAATGAAGAATAAAGAAAATAGATAATTTACTTAAAACAACGATAAAGATATGGCACTAGTAAACGAACATTTTTTGAAACTACCGGGTAGTTACTTATTTTCAGATATAGCTAAAAAGGTTAATACTTTCAGGATAACGCATCCAAAACAGGAGGTCATCCGTCTGGGTATCGGTGACGTAACCCGGCCACTGCCACAAGTCTGCATCGAAGCGATGCATAAGGCAGTGGAAGAGATGGCAAACGAAAAGACCTTCCGCGGTTACGGTCCGGAACAAGGATACGACTTCCTCATCGAGGCTATCATCAAGCATGACTATGCCCCCCGAGGCATTCATCTGAGCCCCACGGAAGTATTCGTGAACGACGGAGCTAAAAGTGATACGGGAAACATCGGCGACATCTTGCGCCACGACAACAGCGTAGGTGTGACCGACCCCATTTATCCGGTATATATCGATAGCAACGTGATGTGCGGACGCGCCGGAGTGCTGGAAGAAGACGGCAAGTGGAGCAACGTGACCTACATGCCTTGCACAGCCGAAAACAACTTCATCCCGCAGATACCCGACAAACGAATAGACATTGTTTACCTCTGCTATCCGAATAATCCTACCGGAACAACGCTGACGAAAGCCGAACTAAAAAAGTGGGTGGACTACGCACTGGCCAACGACACCCTCATCTTGTTCGACGCAGCATACGAGGCCTTCATACAAGAAGATGACGTGCCTCACTCGATATATGAAATCAAGGGGGCCAAGAAGTGCGCCATCGAGTTCCGCAGCTTCTCGAAGACAGCCGGGTTTACCGGCGTACGTTGCGGCTACACCGTGGTGCCCAAGGAGCTGACAGCCGCCACACTGACTGGCGAACGCATCCCGCTCAACCGCCTGTGGAATCGTCGTCAGTGTACGAAGTTCAATGGCACGAGCTACATCACCCAACGGGCCGCCGAAGCCATCTATACTCCGGAAGGCCGTAAGCAGGTAAAAGAGAACATTGACTATTATATGACCAATGCCAAGACCATGAAAGAGGGATTGGAAGCCTCCGGACTGAAAGTCTATGGTGGCGTGAACGCTCCCTACATCTGGCTGAAAACTCCGAACGGCATCAGTTCGTGGAAGTTCTTCGAACAAATGCTGTACGAGGCCAACGTGGTAGGTACACCGGGCGTGGGATTCGGACCAAGTGGCGAAGGCTACATCCGACTGACCGCCTTTGGCAAACATGAAGACTGCACGGAAGCCATGAGACGCATCCGCAGTTGGTTGAAATAAGAAGAGAGAAAATGGTTTATGGGTGCCCAAGGTGCTCATAAACCAACAAAAAGATAGTTTAAGCGCTGTACTATAATAACCGAGTCGGACTGATCATCCGCAGTTTTTCTAACTTAAAAAGGTAAAAAGGTATGAAAACAAGAAGCTTGAAAATGGGGGTAATAGCAATCGCGTTATTATCAGTCGCAATGCCTTTCACAGCAAAGGCGCAAGACAAGGTAGAAGCATCGGTAGGTGCAGACCTGGTAAGTGGCTACATTTGGCGTGGCCAAGATTTGGGAGGTGTTAGCGTTCAGCCGGGCGTATCACTGGCATACAAGGGTTTCTCCTTGGGAGCATGGGGTTCGGTAGGACTTGAAAGCGATGACACAAAGGAATTCGACCTCACGCTGGGATATTCTACAGGCGGTTTCAGCATTTCGTTGACCGACTATTGGTTCAATACCGATTATGGTTATTTCCATTATGAGTCTGGCAAGACCGCTCACGTATTCGAAGTACAGGTAGGTTATGATTTCGGTCCTGTAGCTGTTAACTGGTACACCAACATCGGTGGTGATGATGGTGTTAACGCAGATGGCGACCGCGCTTATTCATCTTACATATCTCTAGCTGCTCCCTTTAAGTTGGGAGGTCTGGACTGGACAGCCGAAATCGGTGCCACTCCTTGGGAAACGGACTTCTACGGTGCCAACGGTTTTTCCATCATCAACGTCAGCGTAGGCGCATCGAAGGAAATCAAGATTACCGATTCGTTCTCACTCCCCTTGTTTGCTACAGCTACTTGGAACCCGAGAACAGAAGATGCTTTCTTCACAGTAGGATTGAGCTTCTAAAAAGGCAAATGAATGATTGATATGCCGAAAGGCCAACCACAATCGAAAATCGTTTAATAGTAAATAGTTTAAGGTATGAAAAAGATTGAAGCTATCATCCGCAAGACCAAGTTCGATGATGTGAAAGATGCATTGCTCGAAGCAGACATCGAATGGTTCTCTTATTACGAAGTAAGAGGTATCGGGAAATCCAGACAAGCCCGTATCTACCGTGGTGTGCTCTACGACACCAGCTCCATTGAACGTATTCTAATCTCTATCGTGGTGCGCGACAAGAATGCCGAAAAGACCGTACAAGCCGTCGTGAAAGCAGCTCAGACCGGTGAAATCGGTGACGGACGTATCTTCGTTATTCCCATAGAGGATGCCATCCGCATCCGCACAGGCGAACGCGGCGACATCGCCCTCTATAATGCCGAACAGGAAAAATAAAGGCAGCACACTACGAATCACATTTATCAATAACAAGTACAACTAAAATAAAAGAGATTATGGATAGATATACAAAACGCAGCATTGCCAAGCTATGGATAGCCGGTGCTATCTTGATGGCATGTTGTTTTGCAACAGATACTTTTGCACAAGAGCCGGCAGCCGACAGCCTCGCTGTAGCAGCCGCCGAAGTGATTGAAGCCGTTGAGGCACCTGCTGAAGCAGTTGCCGAAGCAGCCGCCGAGAGCAGCGTAGTTGACCAATTGGTTTCGGGTGTCAACACCGTATGGATGCTGCTGGCAGCCATGTTGGTATTCTTCATGCAGCCGGGCTTTGCCTTGGTTGAGGCAGGTTTCACCCGCACCAAGAACACGGCCAACATCTTGATGAAGAACTTCGTTGACTTCATGTTTGGCTCATTGCTTTATTGGTTCATCGGTTTCGGCATCATGTTCGGACTGGGTGACTTCTTCGGAACTCCCCACCTGATGAGCCTGATATTCGACAGCAACGGTCTGCCCGACCCTGCTTCCTTGCCGACTGAAGGTTTCTTGGTATTCCAGACGGTGTTCTGCGCCACTTCTGCCACCATCGTTTCCGGTGCTATGGCCGAGCGTACTAAGTTCTCCATGTATCTGATTTACACCATCTTCATCAGCGTACTGATTTACCCTGTTTCCGGTCACTGGACTTGGGGTGGCGGCTGGTTGATGAACGGCGATGAAGGTTCCTTCATGATGGAAACATTCGGCACAACGTTCCATGACTTTGCAGGTTCTACCATCGTTCACAGTGTAGGTGGTTGGATTGCCTTGGTAGGTGCAGCCATCCTTGGCCCCCGCATCGGCAAGTACGACAAGAACGGCAAGTCGAAGGCTATTCCGGGTCACAACCTGACAATTGCAGCCTTGGGTGTATTCATCCTGTGGTTCGGATGGTTCGGATTCAACCCGGGTTCTCAGCTGGCAGCTGCCACCACGGACGACCAAGTAGCCATCTCACTGGTATTCCTGAACACCAACTTGGCAGCTTGCGCCGGCGGTTTCTTCGCCTTGGCAGTCAGCTGGCTGAAGTACGGCAAACCTTCTCTGTCACTGACGCTGAACGGTATCTTGGCCGGTTTGGTTGGTATCACGGCAGGTTGCGACGCTGTTTCTCCGCTGGGTGCAGTGATTATCGGTACCATCTGCGGCATCCTGATGATTTACTCGGTAGAGTTCATCGACCGCGTACTGAAGATTGACGACCCCGTAGGTGCAAGTTCCGTTCACGGTGTATGCGGTTTCACCGGTACCGTCCTGACAGGTTTGTTCTCTACCAGCGAAGGTCTGTTCTACGGTGCAGGTTGGGGCTTCCTTGGTGCACAGCTCTTCGGTGCCATCGTCGTAGGCTTGTGGGCTGCATGTATGGGCTTCATCATCTTCAAGGTGCTCGACAAGATTCACGGTCTGCGTGTTCCGAAGCGCATCGAAGAAGAAGGCCTCGACATCTACGAGCATGGAGAATCGGCATACAATGCATAATTGATTATCCAAACAATATCCCGGGCGGGCCTGACCGCCCACTCGGGAACCAAATAAATAAAAAAGATTTTTTACTCTAACATAATTTTTAAACCAACAAATTTCAAGGTATTATGTCAAAATTGAGATTCAGAGTAGTTGAGACGGCCTTTAAAAAGAAAGCCGTAGCAGTGGCAATCCCGGCGGAACGTCCGTCAGAGTATTACGCCAAGTATGTGTTCAACAAAGAAAAGATGTTCAGGTATCTGCCCAGCAAGGTGTATGCCAAACTGATTGATGTGATTGACAACGGCGCACCGCTGGACCGCAGCATTGCTGACGAAGTGGCTGCCGGCATGAAGAAGTGGGCGCTCGAACTGGGAGCTACTCACTATACACACTGGTTCCACCCGTTGACCGAAGGCACTGCCGAAAAGCACGATGCTTTCATCGAACACAACGGCAAGGGTGGCGTGATGGAAGAATTTACAGGTAAGCTGCTCGTACAGCAGGAACCCGATGCCTCCAGCTTCCCCAACGGCGGTATCCGCAATACGTTCGAAGCTCGCGGTTATTCTGCATGGGATCCTTCTTCTCCTGCTTTCATCGTAGATGATACGCTCTGCATCCCGACTATCTTCATCGCTTACACCGGTGAGTCACTTGACTACAAGGCTCCGTTGCTGAAGGCTCTGCGTGCCGTTGACAAGGCTGCCGTAGATGTTTGCCACTACTTCAACCCCGACGTAAAGAAGGTATTCGCTTATCTGGGTTGGGAACAAGAATACTTCCTGGTTGACGAAGGTTTGTATGCCGCACGTCCCGACTTGCTGATGACCGGCCGCACATTGACCGGACACGATTCTGCCAAGAACCAGCAGTTGGAAGACCACTACTTCGGTGCCATTCCTCCCCGCGTTGCCGCATTCATGAAGGAATTGGAAATCGAAGCTCTGAAGCTGGGTATCCCCGTTAAGACTCGTCACAACGAGGTAGCTCCCAACCAGTTTGAGTTGGCTCCTATCTTCGAAGAATGTAACTTGGCCGTTGACCACAATATGCTTATCATGGCCCTGATGCGTAAGATTGCCCGCAACCACGGATTCCGCGTATTGCTGCACGAGAAACCGTTCAAGGGTGTCAACGGTAGCGGTAAGCACAACAACTGGTCACTGGGTACTGATACCGGCATCCTGCTTCACGCTCCCGGTAAGTTGCCCGAAGACAACTTGCGCTTCATCACGTTCGTAGTGAACACATTGATGGCCGTATATCGTCACAACGGATTGCTGAAGGCTTCCATCTCCAGCGCTACCAACGCTCACCGTCTGGGCGCCAACGAAGCACCTCCCGCAATCATCTCTTCCTTCCTTGGCAAGCAGCTGAGCCAGGTGCTGGAACACATCGAAGAAAGCACGAAGGATGACCTCATCAGCCTGAGCGGCAAGCAGGGCATGAAGCTCGACATTCCGCAGATTCCGGAACTAATGATTGATAACACCGACCGTAACCGTACCAGCCCGTTCGCCTTCACAGGTAACCGCTTCGAGTTCCGTGCCGTAGGTTCTGAAGCTAACTGCGCTAGCGCCATGATTGCTTTGAACTCTGCATTGGCTGAGCAGCTCGTTGACTTCAAGAAAGATGTTGACGCTCTCATCGAGAAGGGTGAACCGAAGATTTCGGCTATCCTCGACGTTATCCGCAAATACATCAAGATCTGCAAGCCTATCCACTTCGATGGCAACGGTTACAGCGACGAATGGAAAGCCGAAGCTGCCCGCCGCGGTCTGGATTGCGAGACCAGCGTACCTGTTATCTTCGACAACTACCTGAAGCCCGAAAGCATCGCCATGTTCGAAGCTACCGGCGTCATGACGAAGAAGGAACTGGAAGCCCGCAACGAAGTAAAATGGGAAACTTATACGAAGAAGATTCAGATTGAGGCTCGCGTATTGGGCGACTTGGCCATGAACCACATCATCCCGGTTGCTACGCAGTATCAGTCTCAGCTGATTGACAACGTTTACAAGATGAAGGAACTGTTCCCCGCAGAAAAGGCTGCTCAGCTCTCTGCCAAGAACCTCGAACTCATCGAAGAGATTGCCAACCGCACTGCCTTCATCAAGGAGCATGTTGATGCCATGATTGAGGCTCGCAAGGTGGCCAACAAGATTGAATGCGAACGTACGAAAGCCGTTGCCTACCACGATACCATCGTTCCGGCCATGGAAGAGATTCGCTATCACATCGACAAGTTGGAACTGATTGTTGACAACCAGATGTGGACGTTGCCCAAATACAGAGAATTGTTATTCATCAGATAACATAAAAGAATATAAAGATATAAGATATAGAAATTATCTATTTCTTTTGTTGGTTGTTTTAAGTTTGCAGGGGGAGGGGTGCCGTGAGGCAAACCTCTCTCTTTTTTATGCACCTACGTGGATGCTTTCTCAAGTTATATTCTTACTTTTGCAATCGTGACACAAGAAAGTAACAACCATTAATCAATACCATCTATGATAAAAAGATTTTTTACAGCAATCAGTATTATAGGACTGTGCGTGATGGGAATGTCTGCACAAACTCCGCACAAAGGTTTTAGGGAGAATATACCTTTGGACTCCATCGTACTAAGCGACCCGGCCATCCTGCCCGACCGTGCTTCGAACACCTATTACATGACCGGCACCGGCGGCCTCCTCTGGAAAAGTAAGGATTTGAAATCGTGGACAGGTCCGTATGATGTCGCCCGGATAGACCCGAAATCATGGATGGGGCCTCATCCGGCAATATGGGCAGCCGAGCTTCACCAGTATAAGGGAAAGTATTACTACTTTGCCACGTTCACCAACCAAGCGGTCATCATCGACACTGTACGCGGAAACAAAATTGAGCGCAGAGCCTGCCACGTACTAGTAAGCGACAAGCCCGACGGCCCATACGTGCCAATGAAAGATTCCATCTATTTGCCTGCCGACAAGCCAACACTCGACGGGACATTCTGGGTGGACAAAGACGGGCAGCCGTATATGGTCTATTGCTACGAATGGCTGCAAAACTGGGATGGGACCATTGAGAAAATCCGCTTGAAGCCCAACCTTGAAGGGACGATGGGTGAAGCGGAACTGCTGTTCCGCGCCAGCGATTCGCCTTGGAGCCGCGAGAAAGAAGACGGAAAAGTGCGCCCCAACAAAGTCACCGACGGACCTTGGTTGTTCCGCACGGGAACCGGAAAGCTGGGTATGCTGTGGACTAGCTGGATATACGATGTCTATACGCAGGGAGTTGCCTATTCTGCCTCGGGCACACTCGATGGCCCTTGGGTACAGGAAGAAGCCCCCATTACTCCCCCCAATTTCGGCCATGGAATGCTGTTCCAAACGTTCGATGGAAAATGGATGATGTCGGTGCATAGTCACGACGTGGTCGATGGAAGATACCTAAGAATCCCCACTCTCTTCCATGTAGATATTTCCGGCGATAAGCTTGTAGTGGGTGACAAAATCCAATAGTCATTGAAGCGAATTTAATTTATACATTTCATAAATGAGAAACTTACGCTACTTCCAAGCAGTCCTTTTACTGCTTCTTCTAACTGTCTCGGTTTCGCTATCGGCACAGACCGCCTTGCAACAGAAGCTGAAAGACATTTCATCCATCACGGAAAGTCGTCCGTTGGAATCTACCCAATTCACGGAGAAGTATGTAACCTATTTCACCCAACCGCTGGACCACCGACACCCCGAAAAAGGCAGCTTCCGCCAACGGGTCATCGTGGCTCATGTAGGCTTCGACCGTCCCACGGTGATTGTGACCGAAGGCTATGGAGCCGCATACGCCCTTCGGCCGGACTATCGGGAGGAACTGTCGCAGCTGCTCAATGCCAACATGATTTTTGTGGAATACCGCTACTTCCTCGAATCGGCTCCGCAACCACTGGACTGGCAATACCTCACGGCTGAGAATTCGGCTGACGACCTCCATGCCATCCGCACGGCTTTCCAGTCCGTTTATCCCGGCAAATGGATTGCTACGGGCATCAGCAAAGGTGGACAGACTACCCTACTCTACCGAACGTTCTATCCGGACGACGTAAGCCTTTCGATGCCCTATGTTGCCCCGCTTTGCTTTGGCGCAGAGGACGGAAGGCATGAGCCTTTCCTCCGGCAAGTATCTACCGCCGAGAACCGGAAAAAGATAGAAGATTTTCAGCTGGAAGCGCTGAAGCGCAAAGCCACCCTGCTGCCACGCTTCGAAGCCTTCTGCAAAGAGAAGAAAATGGAGTTCCGTGCCCCGATGGAAGAAATTTATGACTTCTGCGTATTGGAGTATTCGTTCGCCTTTTGGCAATGGGGGACGGCCATCGACAAGATTCCGGCAAGCAGCGCGACGGATGACGAAATATTCAGCCACCTGCTGGAAATCAGCGGCCCCGACTACTTTGCCATCGGTGGTCCGAGTGCGCCCTTCTTCGTGCAGGCAGCGCGTGAGCTGGGGTATTACGGCTACGACACGCGCCCTTTCAAGGAGTACCTTTCCATCAAGTCGGCAAAGGGATACCTCCATCGGCTGCTATTGCCCGAAGAACTGAAAGATATGCCCTTCGACAAAACGCTGAGCAAGAAAATCAAGAAATTCCTGAAGAAGAATGACCCGGACATGATATTCATCTACGGCGAAAACGACCCGTGGACGGCAGCCGGCGTCACATGGCTGAAAGGGAAGAAGAACATACACGTGTTCATGGAGCCGGGCGGAAGCCATCGGGCACGCATCAGCACCATGTCCGAGGAGAAACGGAAAGAGGTGATGAAACTGATTGCGGACGCGCTGCAATAAACGCATCCGGTTTTAGCGGAAAGCGGGCATTCGTTTTGCCCGCTTTTTTCTTTTCTTATACAAGTAATTTTGGTGCTTATAGCTTATTGATAATCAAGTTCGTTGAGTCATCCCATTTCACTCCTTGACTGATATGGTTTCAGTCCCTGACTGAAATAGAATGAGTCCCTGACTGAAACCATATCAGTCAGAGACTCATTGTTGGTCCATTTTTATGTATGGATTTTTAACCAAATCACTTCACGGCTGCAATGGCCTTGTCGTAATCGGGTTCCTGCGTAATCTCGGGTACAAGTTCGGAATAGGCCACCTTGCCATCCTTATCCACCACAACCACCGCGCGAGCCAGCAAGCCCTTCAGCGGACCGTCTTCCATCAGCACACCATAGTTCTTGTCGAAGCCCGACACACGGAAATCGGACAGAGGAACAACGTTCTCGATGCCTTCCGTCGTGCAGAAACGTGCATGAGCAAACGGCAGGTCTTTGGAGATGGCCAATACGACCGTATCGGGCAGACTTGCCGCCAATTTGTTGAACTTGCGCACGGATGTAGCGCACACACCGGTATCCATGCTGGGGAAAATATTCAGGATTACTTTCTTGCCGCTCAGTTCCTTGAGGGTCAAGGAAGACAAATCGGTCTTTACCAATTCAAAGTCGGGTGCAGAAGCACCTGCTTTCACAAACTCACCGGCCAATGTCACCGGTACTCCTTTAAATGCTGTTGTAGCCATATCTGTTATTTTTTTAATTAATAATGGTTTATCTGGATAGTAATAACAACAATCGTCCCCACAGAAAGTTCATCACACGTCGCGAAAGGGGCTTGCCGTCCTCCGTTCGCTGAACGCAAATTAAGCAAAAAATAATCAGAAAGCTGACATTGATTGTACAATTTATAGGCTAATTCACATTTCGCAAGCTATGTAGATTGAACAATTATACTTATCTTTGCAGGCTACAAAAAACTAGCACAAAAGTATTTTAGAGATTATTTCAATCATTAGTAAACTAAAAATTAGAAGATTATGGCAATGCATAACTGGTTTGAATGCAAGATACGTTACGAAAAGACAATGGAAAACGGCATGAACAAGAAAGTGAACGAACCTTACTTGGTTGACGCACTCAGTTTCACCGAAGCCGAAGCCCGCATCATCGAAGAAATCACTCCTTTCGTTTCCGGCGAATTTACCGTTTCGGACATCAAGCGAGCTAATTATAGCGAACTCTTCCCGAGCGACGAAGAAGCCGCCGACCGCTGGTTCAAGTGCAAGCTGATATTCATCACGCTGGACGAGAAGAGCGGTGCCGAGAAGAAATCATCGACACAGGTGCTGGTACAGGCTGCCGACCTGCGCGATGCCGTGAAGAAGTTGGATGAAGGCATGAAGGGCACCATGGCCGACTATCAGATAGCCTCCGTGGCCGAGACTGCCATCATGGACGTTTATCCTTACAGCGCCGAGCCGAACGACAAGCCCGAAGTCTGAAAATTCAGAAACCTTTAAAAATATGATTGCAGAAAGTTTAAAACAAGTGCTGAGCGAACTGCCCGCCGGCGTCCGCTTGGTAGCCGTATCGAAGTTTCACCCCAATGAGGCTCTCGAAGAGGCGTACCGTGCCGGACAACGCATTTTTGGAGAAAGCAAGGTGCAGGAAATGACGGCCAAGCATGAAAGCCTACCCAAAGACATTGAGTGGCATTTCATCGGGCATCTGCAAACAAACAAAGTGAAATACATTGTCCCCTACGTAAGCCTGATTCACGGCATCGACTCCTACCGACTGCTGGAGGAAGTGAACCGACAGGCTGCCAAGGTGGACCGCAACATCTGCTGCCTCCTGCAACTGCACATTGCTCAAGAAGAGACCAAATTCGGTTTCAGCTTCGAGGAATGCCGTGCCATGCTGGAAGCGGGCGAATGGAAAGAACTCACCCATGTCCGCATCTGCGGGCTGATGGGCATGGCCTCCAATACGGACAACGTCGAACAGATTCGCAAAGAGTTCGGCAGTCTGAGCAGCTTTTTCCACGAACTGAAAGAGACGTGGTTTGCCTCCGACAATTCCTTCAAAGAGTTGTCGATGGGTATGTCGCACGATTATCACGAGGCCATAGCAGCCGGCAGCACATTGGTGCGGGTAGGGAGCAAGATTTTCGGAGAAAGGGTTTATTAGAAGACATTTTTTAGACGCGGATTGAATGGGATGAAGCGGATTTTAATTTATTTATCCGCCCAATCTGTTCAATCCGCGTCTAAGCTATCAGATGAATTCCATGACGGGAATTACATCAGGTTGCTGGCCAGCTCGCTCAGTTCGCTTCGTTCGCCCTTCACCAGATTGATGTGGGCAAAGAGCTTCTGGTCGCGCATACGGTCAATCATATAGACCAAGCCGTTGGACTGACTATCCAAATAGGGCTGGTCGATTTGCTGGATGTCACCGGTAAACACCATCTTGGTTCCTTCGCCGGCACGGGTGATGATGGTCTTAATCTCGTGAGGGGTCAGGTTCTGTGCTTCGTCGATGATGCAATAGGTCTCGCTCAAGCTACGCCCGCGGATGAATGCCAGTGCCTCAATGACTAGTTGCTCGCTCTTCTGCATATCTTCCAAACGCTTCACCTCGCTGGAATTGGAGGCAAACTGACGCTTGATGACGTTCAGATTGTCGAACAAGGGCTGCATATAAGGCGAAACTTTCTCTTTGGCGTCGCCCGGCAGGAAACCGATATCCTTGTTTGACAAGGCCACGATGGGTCGGGCCAACAAGATTTGCTTGTAGTCCGTCAGCTTGCCAAGAGCGGCAGCCAAGGCCAAGAGGGTCTTTCCCGTACCGGCCTTTCCGGTCAGTGCCACCAACTTGACATTGGGGTCGTTCAGCACCTCGAAAGCAAAGCTCTGCTCGGCATTGCGCGGCTCGATGCCGTAGTTCTTCGTCTTATTCACCCGACAGACAGCGTGGCTGAAGGGATTGTAACGGGCAAGCACGCTGTTGCGGTCGCTCTTCAGGATGAAGCACTCGTTGGGATGGAGCACATCCTTAAAATCGAATTCGCTGATGTCAATGCCCTCGCGGGAGGAGTAGATGCGGTCAATCAGTGCCGGGTCTATCCCCTCGAACACTTCGTTGGACTTTTCGAATATATCGACATTCATCACCTTGTCGGTAATGTAGTCTTCGCAAAGCAGACCGATGGAGCGTGCCTTCATGCGGAGGTTGACGTCCTTGGTCACAAGAATGGTCTTCATCTTCGGACGCTTCCGGGCAATACTGTCGGTCACGGCCAATATCTGATGGTCGGGGATACGGTCGGGGAACGACTCACGCACCTTAGGAGAATCCACGATTCCCGCCACCACAAACAGACGTCCCAGCCCTTCGCCCAGTGGTGCCCCTTTGGTGAAGAGATTGTCGTCGGTGATGAGGTCTAGTTCGCGAACAAACTCACGGGCATTGAAATTGATTTGCTCATTGCCTTTCTTGAACTTGTCCAACTCTTCGAGGACAACAATGGGAAGGTAAATGTCATTTTCCTGAAAGTTTTTCAGACAGTTGTAGTCGTGAAGGATTACATTGGTATCGATCACAAAATTTTTCTTGGCTCCCATGTTCGTTAGATTTAATTAGTTAATATCAATGGCAGAGAGGCACTTACATCTCCGTAAAATAAAAAGCTACGGGCTTCTTTCTTATTACTTCGGTTTGCACTATCTTTGCCGTTTCTAAGATAACAAAATAAAAGGGGAGAAGGTTTTTCTTCCCCGTTAAATATTGTAAAAGATGGATTATCAGAACACTTTAAATTACTTATATGACAGTGTCCCGATGTTTCAGCAAGTAGGCGGTTCGGCCTATAAAGAAGGGCTGGAAAACACCCGGATACTGGATGCACACTTCGGACATCCGCACCAACAATTCCGTACAATTCACGTGGCCGGCACCAACGGAAAAGGCTCTTGCTCGCACACGCTTGCCGCCATCCTTCAGGAAGCCGGATACAAGGTAGGACTATATACGTCACCCCACCTGATAGACTTCCGCGAACGGATTCGCATCAACGGAACACCGATACCCGAATCTTACGTCGTCCGCTTCGTGGAGGAAGAGCGCAGCTTCTTCGAACCGCTGCATCCTTCTTTCTTCGAACTGACCACCGCCATGGCTTTCCGCTACTTTGCCGACGAACGGATAGACGTGGCTATCGTGGAAGTGGGACTGGGAGGACGGCTGGACTGTACCAACATCATTGCGCCCGACCTGTGCATCATTACGAACATCAGCTTTGACCACGTACAATACCTAGGCAACACCTTGGCAAAGATAGCGGGTGAGAAAGCCGGAATCATCAAGAGCCATGTCCCCGTAGTCATCGGCGAAACAACACCCGAGACCCGCCCCGTATTTGTGGAGAAAGCCCAAAGCGTAAACGCCCCCATCTACTTCGCCGAAGAGAACGACCGCGAAGACTATCCGGGCATCGAATGCGAACTGAAAGGCATCTATCAGAAAAAGAATACCCGTACCATCGTAACGGCACTGACCTTGCTGAAAGACATCGGCTATCGGATAGATGGACAGGTGGTACGAAGCGGATTTGCCCACGTATGCGAGCTGACCGGCCTCATGGGACGCTGGCAGAAACTGCAAGACTCCCCCACCCTGATTTGCGACACCGGACACAATGTAGGCGGCATTGCCTACATCGCAGAGCAACTGAAGCAACAGACCTATCGACAACTGCACTTTGTCATTGGCATGGTGAACGACAAGGACATCCGGGGGGTACTGTCCCTGCTACCCAAAGATGCCACCTACTACTTCACCAAAGCCAGCGTGAAGCGTGCCCTGCCCGAAGCGGAGTTGGCCCAACTGGCTGCCGGTGCCGGATTGCATGGCGACTGCTATCCGGATGTACCGTCTGCCGTGCGTGCCGCCCAAGAAAAAAGCCTCCCCGAAGACTTTATCTTCGTAGGAGGCAGTAGCTTCATTGTGGCAGACCTACTGGCCCACCAAAACGAGATTGGGTTGCATTAGCGCACTGCTATGCACTCAATCTCCAGCAACGCATCTTTCGGGAGGGCTTTTACTGCCACAGCCGAACGTGCGGGATAAGCTGAATCAAAATAAGTGGCATACACCTTGTTCATATCGGCAAACAAAGACATATCGGCCAAGAATACCGTTGTCTTCACAATATTTGCCATACCAAGCCCGGCAGCTTCCAGAATGTGTTTCACATTCTCCAACGACTGGCGGGCTTGTGCTTCTGCACCCTCGGGCATCACTCCCGTAGTTGCATCAATGGGAAGCTGACCGGAGACAAACACCATTCCATTTACTTCGATAGCCTGGCTATAAGGACCTATAGCCCCGGGAGCCTTCTGACTGCTGATTACTTCTTTCATTGTAGTTCCTATTTTTATAATGTTCATAATGTCATTGCGCACATTCCAAATACTGAAAAAGCTAAAAAAAATCTCTGAGCCATGCAGTATTTCGGGAAAGCGTGCATTTACTAAATAAAGTCATAAAAACACTCAGAAACTTTTTTTTACGCCTAAACCTAAGACTTAACTTTAATGTTTTTATCTAGAGAGAGAGTCCTCTCTAAAAAGGTTCTGCTTGAGAAAACAGAACCTTTATTTTTTCTCGCCAACCGGGTCACGGACAATTCTCCGGATAAGAATCATCATCCATCAAAGAACGGCAGCCGTTTCTTCCGCGTTATTTGCAATGCTTCTCAATCAAGGCATCTACATTGGGGTCACCCAGTTCCTTTGCCTTGGCAAAGCTGGCACACGCCTCGCTTTTCTTCTTCAGCTGCAACTGTGCAATGCCCTTCAAGCGGTAAGCCTCCGAGTATTTAGGGTCGATGGCCAAGGCCTCATCCAGCACCTTCAAGGCCTCTTCGCTGCGTCCAACACGAATGTTGACTACTGCCAACTCGGCCCGATAGGTCAGTTCCTTCGGATTGAGTTCGATGGCTTTGGCTATATCGTCCAAGGCGCGTTGAAATTGCTTGGACTTCAAGGCTGCCTGTTCCCTTAAATAGTAGAACATATCGTTGACCTGACCGTTGACGATATTAAAATATTCATCATAATCCAATACGGCGTTGCGGGGCTGATCGGCATTCACACGAGCCTGCGCACGCTCCAGCAAGTAAGGAGCTGCCGCCGTGGTATAAGGCTGCGGGAAACGGGAGACACAACTGTCCAACAACGCCAACACTTCCTCGGCAGGTGCCTGCATCATCTCCTTCGTCTTGGCTGCACTGAAGAAGGTAGCCGGAGAGGCCAGATTGGACTGATTCACCTTCTCATAGCAAACTAAAGCAGCGGCATAGTCCCGCTTGGCAAAGTGAATGTCACCTTCCAGCTGTGTATAGACGGGCAACGGATTGACGGATATAGCCTGATGCACTTCACTCAGGGCCTTGTCGTAAGACCAATCCTTGTAAACCGGTGTAGGAGCTTCCAGCATATAGCTGTAAATCATCTTGGCACGGTTGTAGTAAACATCGTCCTCCTTCTGAGCCGTAGATACAGCCTTGTCGAGGTCGGCCATCACCAAGTCCATGGTTGCCTCGTCCTTCGAACGATAGAGACGGTTGGCAGCACGACGCAGATAGCCATCGGCGCTGTTGGGATACTGTGCAATGAAATCTTCCAGCAGTTCGGCATATTTATCCGGTTCCACTTGCGTAGAAGCCATGTAGAGGAACACCAATGCCTGCTCTTCCGTGTCGGGCAATGCCTTCTTTATCCCGATGTTGCGCAAAGCCATATCGCTATACGACAAGGCAGAAATGGTCTGGGCGTCGGCAAACCGGGCATCCACCGCATAGCAGATGGTAGTCGTATCTTGTCCGGAGGCCTTCTGTGCCAATCCGAACACCTGACCGTCTGCCGTCATCAGCGGACAGCTCACCATTTTGTCTTTCAGCTGCATACTGAGGGTATAGTAGCTGTAATTGTCCGACACCTTATCAACCTCTTTCACCTTGCCTGCCGTATAGGAACGGTTCTTCTGCGTGGAGTATGGCAACAGATAAACATCGGCTCCCACCACCGGAGCCAAAGCGGCAACGGTCAGCGCAGGCACCTTCTTGGCATTAATGACTACCTTGAACTTGACTACATCGTACATATCGTTGGCACCCATGATAGATTCCACCGGCATCTGCTGGCCTTCGGAGTTGATAATTACGGCACGCTTGGCACCTTTAAACAGAGAATAGTCGGACAGTGCCTGACCGCTTTCTGTGATGAAAAATCCATTTCCTGTACTCAATATCTTGTCATTCTGGTCATAGGTGACCACCGAAAACACAGCACGTTTGGCTTTTTCCACCCATTTGGGGGCTTGAGCTACACCCCACTGAGCCAAAAAACAGAGGGTGAGCAGGAGTAAAAGCTTTCTTTTCATTCGTATTCTTATCGTTTTAACTTATTCCTCTATCATTCCGTCATTCAGCAACCTCACCTGTATCGATGTATCTTTGCTTAACGGCCTCGTAAATCAATATACCGGCTGCCACCGATACGTTAAGCGACTCAATCGTTCCAAGCATAGGGATTTTCACCCATTCATCGCACAGAGCCAAGTTGTCGTACGACACACCTTTGTCTTCCGCACCCATGATGATGCACATCGGGCCGGTATAGTCGGCTTTCGTATAGTCATAATCACCTTTCTCCGTAGCAGCGACGATGCGGAATCCGCTGTCCTTCAGGTATTGCAGCACTTTCTTCAGGTTCTGCTCACGGCAAACGGGCAAGGTGTGCAGCGCACCGGCCGAGGTCTTTACAGCATCGGCATTGACCGTCACGCTATTCTTGGCGGGAATAATGATGGCATCTACCGCTGCACATTCGCACGTACGGGCTATCGCACCGAAATTGCGTACGTCGGTAATGCCGTCGAGCATGACGAACAGCGGATTCTTGCCTTGCTCAAAAAGAAAAGGCACCAAATCTTCTGTCTTCTGATAGGTGACGGCAGACACAAAGGCGATGACCCCTTGATGATTTTTGCGTGTGATGCGGTTGATGCGCTCTATCGGCACGCGCTGCACAGGTATCATCGTGTCCTTCAAGGCAGCAAACAACTCCTTGGACAAATCACTCTGAATGTCTTTCTTCACCAGTATCTTGTCAATCTCCTTACCGGCCTGAACAGCCTCTATCACGGCACGAACGCCAAATATCATTTCGCTTTTGTCAAACATGAAAACATTTATGGTTTTAACGATTTTACAGTCTTTATTCTTGTCACGATTCAACAGTCAGTCATCCTTTCTTACGCATCCCCTTACTTCGAGAGCAAGGCACGGGCATTGTTCAGAGCCGCTTCGGTCAGCGTGGCACCGCTCAGCATGTGAGCCAATTCTTCCACTCTTTCTTCGTCGGTCAGGCGACGGATGTGGCTATTGGTTTCGTTTTCATTGTCTTGCTTATAGACTTTGTAATGCACACGTCCCCGGGCAGCTATCTGGGGCAGGTGGGTGATACTGATTACCTGACGGTCGCTGTCGCCCATCTCCTGCATAATGTCGGCCATGCGGTCGGCTATCTCGCCGGAAACGCCGGTGTCGATTTCGTCGAACACAATGGTCGGCAGTTTGACGGCTCCGGCTATCATGGCTTTTATTGACAGCATGACGCGGGCAATCTCTCCACCCGATGCTACGGAAGATATGTTCTGCAACGTACCATTCTTATTGGCCGAAAACAGGAAATTCACCGTGTCGGCACCATGGGTGCCCGGCTCTTTCCGAGAACCGACCTCCACTTGGAAGCGTACATTGGGCATACCCAAAGGTATCAGGCGCGATGCCATCTGCTTTTCGACCTCACGCGCAGCAGCTACACGGGTCTTGGTAAGAATGGAGGCTTGAGCCTTCACCTTATTATATAATATCTCGCAACGATTCTTCAGTTCTTCTATCCGGTCGTCGGAAGAAGTAATGACCGAGAGTTTCGATGCATATTCTTCCTGCAACGACAGCAGTTCGTCCACCGTAGCTACCCGATGCTTCTGCTGAAGGGTATAAATCAGGTTCAAACGGTTGTTTACCTCGTCCAGACGGGCCGGGTTGAACTCTATCTCTTCTTCCTTCGCCGAAATCTCTTGAGAGATGTCTTTCAGTTCGATATAGGAACTTTCCAGCCGCTCGGCCAGTTCGCCGGCAGCAGGATAGACCCGCTGCAAACCTTGCATAACGTTCAGACAGTCTTTTAAGGCGGGCAACAATCCTCCTTCGTCGGAGGACAGTGTTTGGTCTGCACGATAGAGGCCTGCTTTGATGTCTTCGGCATGGCTCAGCGTTTCAGATTCTTGCTCCAGCTCCTCCTGCTCACCGGACGTAAGGCGGGCTTCTTCCAACTGTTCCAACTGAAAGCGAATATAGTCTTCGTCCGCTTTCGCCTGAGCAGCCTGAGCAATCAGTTCGTCCAGTTCTTGCCGAGCTTGTCTCCATTCACGGTAAAGGACACCATACGCGGACAGCACTTCCTCATTGTGCGCCAGAAGGTCCAGAACATTGAGTTGGAAGCCCTCTTTGTTCAGCAACAGATTCTGATGCTGGGAATGAACGTCAATCAACATCTCTCCCAGTTCTTTCATCTGTGCCAATGAAGCGGGAGTATCGTTGATGAAGGCACGGCTCTTGCCCGAGGCATACAACTCCCGACGGAGTATGCACTCGTCCTCATACTCCAGTTCGTTTTCCTCGAAGAAGGGACGCATGGCGTATGCACCTATCTCAAAACGGGCTTCGATGACACATTTTGAAGTACCCACACGAATGGACTTCACATCGGCACGTTGTCCCAACAGCAAACCGATGGCTCCCAAAATGATGGACTTACCCGCACCGGTCTCGCCCGTTATAACAGAGAAGCCACTGCTAAAGTCTATATCCAACTTCTCTATCAAGGCATAATTCTGTATGTAAAGCGAACGTAACATGATTTCTTTGTTTACTTAGACTTCAGCACCTCTACCAAGTGGTCAACAATGTCAGCGGCCACTTCGGACTTATCTTTCAGCGGATAGTCGGTCTTGCCTTCACGGTCGATGATGCTGATTTTATTGGTATCGCAACGGAATCCGGCCCCTTTGTCTCTCAACGAATTCAAGACGATGAAATCCAAATTCTTCCTTTCCAGCTTGTCTTCGGCATTATGCTGCTCGTCATTGGTTTCAAGGGCAAAGCCGACCAACAGTGTACGAGGCGAATCGGCAGCCTTCAACCGCCCCAGACAGGCAGCGATGTCTTCTGTCGGTTTCAGGTCGAGCGTCATGTTTCCGGTCTTTTCCCGCTTTATCTTCTCTTCGGCTACCTGTGCCGGTGTATAATCAGCCACGGCAGCCGACAGAATAACGGCATCGACATTACCGAAAAGACCGAGCACGGTGTCGTGCATCTGCTGAGCCGACTCTACGTTGTAACGCTGCACCGGGAAGTATGTCTGCAACTGCACCGGCCCCGTCACCAAGATCACCTTTGCACCACGTCCGGCACATTCGTCGGCAAGGGCAAAGCCCATCTTGCCGGAAGAATAGTTGCCAATGAAACGCACGGGGTCAATCTTCTCGTACGTCGGTCCGGCTGTTATCAGGATGGTACGTCCCTTAAGGTCACCTTCCTTGTCGGCAAAGTATTTCTCCAGATGGCGGATGATGTTCTCCGGTTCCTCCATACGGCCTTTGCCCACCAAATGGCTGGCCAACTCACCCGTTTGCGGTTCTATGATGTGGTTTCCGTAGGAACGAAGTGTTTCGAGGTTCCGTTGGGTGGAAGGATGGGCATACATATCCAGGTCCATGGCAGGAGCCACAAACACCGGAGCCTTGGCCGAAAGATAAGTGGTGACCAACATATTGTCGGCTATGCCATTGGCCATCTTGCCGATGGTAGAAGCCGTGGCCGGAGCAATGAGCATGGCATCGGCCCACAGTCCCAAATCGACATGGCTGTTCCACGTTCCGTCACGCTGGGCGAAGAATTCGCTGATGACGGGTTTGCTGGTCAGTGCCGAAAGGGTGATGGGCGTGATAAATTCTTTTCCCGCCGGCGTAATGACAACCTGCACTTCTGCACCTTTCTTTATCAGCCCACGGATGATGTGACAAGCCTTGTAGGCGGCAATACTTCCCGTAATGCCCAATACGATTTTCTTTCCTTTGAGTATATGGGTCATGGCTATTTCTGGGTCATTTCACGCAGACGGATTTTTGTCAGCATGGCTTTCGTGTTCAGTGTAAAGTCATTGTTCAGTATCCAACTGTAATAGCCCGGGTCACGCTTCAGCACTTCGGCAACAGACATTCCTTTGTATTTGCCAAAGTTGAATATCTCCACGCCCTTGTCATCATACACCATGCGTCCGGCAAAATCTACATTCTTGGTAAAGCTGGAATACTCGGAGAGGAAGTTCACATCGTTCTGCAATTCCGGATAACGGTCCAACTGAGACATCAGCACTTCGTAGGTGGCTCGCGTATCGGCTTCGGCAGTGTGCGCGTCTTCCAGATTCTTGCCGCAATAGAATTTATAGGCAGCGGAGAGGGTACGCTGCTCCAGTTTGTGATAAATCACCTGTACATCGACAAACTTACGGCGGCTCATATCAATATCGACCCCGGCACGCAAGAATTCTTCGGCCAACACCGGAATGTCGAAACGGTTGGAGTTGAAGCCGGCCAAGTCGCACCCTTCAATATCGTTGGCTATGCTGCGTGCCACTTCCTTGAAAGTGGGACAATCGGCCACGTCCTTATCGTAAATGCCATGAACGGCAGATGCCTCGGCGGGGATGTGCATTTCGGGATTGATACGCATGGTCTTTGCCTCTTCGTTTCCGTTGGGATGAACCTTAAGATAGCAGATTTCTACGATTCGGTCGGTATTGATATTCGTACCGGTTGTCTCCAAATCGAAAAAGACAATCGGATTCTTCAGATTTAATTTCATTGTATTTTCTTGTTTATCTGCGGACATGGAAACGAGTTGACAACAAGGCGACAGACAGGAAAAAAGAGTTCCACTCCCATCAATGCCTCGCCTACTTGTCAACTCGTCTGCCTGCAAACGTTCAGTTTATATTCAATCATTCAGCATCATTGGCATGAGCAGCATCAGAAGATTCTCGTTTTCTTCCTGCTCTACCGGAGTGATGACACCCGCACGCGAAGGGTCGGCCAGCTCGATGACTACCTCGTCGGCCGAAATGTTGTTCAATATATCAATTAGGAAAGTTGACTTGAAGCCGATGCTCATGGGATTGCCCGCATACTGACATACCAGCACTTCCTCGGCCGAAGTGGAGAAGTCTATGTCCTGAGCCGAAATCACAATCAGATTCTCCTGCAAACGCAGCTTGATAAGGCTGCTAGCCTGCGACGAGAAAATGGACACACGGCGCAAGGCGCTGACCAACTGCTGGCGATCTACTGTTACCTTATAAGGATTGTTCTGCGGTATGACGGAATTGTAGTTCGGATAGCGACCTTCAATAAGGCGACATACCATGCGATAGCTTTCGAGCGTGAACACAGCATTCCGTTCATCAAATTCTACGACAACCGTACCTACCTCCTTGGGCAGCAGGTTCTTCAGCAGAGAAGCCGGCTTCTTGGGCAAGATGAATGCGGCACGCTCATTGCCACGGGCAGCCGACGTCTTGCAACGCACCAGCTTATGACCGTCGGAAGCAACCATCGTGATGTCATCCGTAGTAATGTCAAAGTAGATACCGTTCATCACCGGACGAAGTTCGTCATCGGCGGTAGCAAAGATGGCACGGTTGATTCCACCCAGCAATACTTCGGCCTCCATCTCTACACGGACAGAATTTTCGCCCAGCGAGGCCGATTGCGGGAACTCATCGGCATTTTGGCCCATCAGACTGTATTTACCGTTCTGATACTGCACTGTGATTTCCAGCGACGATGTGTTAACGTCAAAAGCCAACGGCTGTTCGGGTATTTCCTTCAAGGCATCCAGCAGCGTTCTGGCAGCAATGGCAAAACGTCCGTCGGCATCGCTTTCGTTCACCTCAAGCGTAGTGACCATGGTCGTTTCACTATCGGATACGGTTACAGACAAAGTTCCGTCTTGCAATTCAAAGAGGAAACAATCCAATATGGGCAGCGCATTTTTTGAGTTAATCACACGGCTGATAGCCTGCAAATGACTGGAGAGCGCCGTACTCGAAACGATAAATTTCATATTCTTGTGTGTATTTAAATTTTTATATTCTTTATATCAGACTTATCTATTTGTCCATCCCATTCTCCTGCCTGTCAGGTCTGTTTCGGACAGCATTTAGCATATACATAAACTAACGTACAAAGTTAGAAAAAGAATTTCCTACGACAAAGAAATATACAAAGAAAAAACAGTAGATTATGCTTTGCATATTCCTAAAAAATTGTAACTTCGCCCCATCATTTAAATAGAGAACAATGGAATTTACAGGAAAAATTATTGCTGTACTCCCCGAAAGAGGCGGAGTTTCAAGGACTGGCAACGAGTGGAAAGTACAAGAATATGTAATAGAAGACCACAGCCAATATCCCCGTAAGATGTGTTTCGACGTGTTCGGGGCTGATAAAATAGCACAATTCAACATCCAGATGGGCGAAGAGCTGACCGTCTCTTTCGACGTAGATGCCCGCCAATGGCAAGATCGTTGGTTCAACAGTATCCGTGCTTGGAAAGTAGAACGTGTGTCTGCCGCCGCCCCGGCACCGGGCGCCCCTGTTCCTCCTCCCGCACCGACCGCCGCTCCGGATTTCCTTGCCGGCGATGCAAAGGACGACCTGCCTTTCTGATAAGACGGAATGAGCAATAAGAAGAGATGAGCATCAGTCCATGGTCCTATCGACCCGGGCTGATGCTTCTTTTTTCAGGCTATCGTGGTCTGCCAAACAAAACTCCATGAGTTTTCGTCACTCACCCCACGAGTTTTCATTGATTATCCCACGAGTTTTGATTGCTTAGCCCTGCAATTTCGGACGTTCGACCCACGAGTTTAGGACGCTCAGTCCACGAGTTTAGGATCGCCTTTATAGAGGAGGACGATGTTCGGATAAACGACTCCTTCACTGCACGTGAACTGGATGGAAAGCATAAAATGACGGAAGAAATCGGCCTGACGGAAGAAGAAATTGGGAACCAATCGGACGTATGCTTCCGGCTGACGGAATACCTCACCCAAGTCGGCCATCATCACAAAACGATAGGATTGCGACAAACTGCTGACTACTTCTTCGTACGCCGAAACACCTTCCAGCACCTCTCCCCTCTCCATTGCATCGATGTAGGCCGAAAGGCTGCGGGCATCGGAAGCCAACAGCATAGCTCCCTTATAGAAACAGGCATATGAATAAAGCGAAGATTCGGCCACACCCGACAACTGGGTCAACAAAGTGTTACGTGGCAGAATATACTGTCGGTACCAGCGAGCTTTGGGATAGCGGGCATACTCCGGAGACAGCTTCGGCAAGGGGGGAGCGTCTTTCTCTTTGGGAGTCGTATAAAGCAACGACTGCAACTTTTTCTCGGCCTGCGCAGCATCCTTCAGTGGCAGGCTCAGCACGGCACACGGATGTTTGTCGGTCGTGTCTTTCGATTGAAACAGGCAGGAGATAGCCTGCTCACCACCCAGTTCGCTTACGAAGTCTATCCACTCCTTATCACGGTCTTTTATATAGTCGGAATAGGAAGATTTGGCATATTCCTGAGAAGCCGTAAAACCGAACATCGCTTCCTTGTCCGATATAGACAGACAGTCATAGAAGAAGGTAGAGGCCGGAAGTTGCTTCCCCGGGAACTCTTCAACCGGACGTTGCTTACCCAAGATGTTGATAAAGGTAAGCATGGAGTCTGCCTCATGGCTTATCCCAGAACAATAGATACCTTCACCACTCAGTTTCAAGTCGAATTCTGCCCAGTTGCCCAGCAGGGCTGTCGTCTGGAGGCTGTCACTACCCTTGCCCATATCCACCGACTTCATGCGAACATAAACCGTAGCCGACACATTGGTCCGCTTCTCCGTATGCATTGCCCGGAAAGAAGGAAGCTGCATCAGGGAACGATCGGAACGGTAAGCATCAATCACCTGCTCTATCAACCGTTTCTGAAAACTGACAGCCAAAAAATCGGAAGTGAAATAAGCGGCCAAGAAGCGTCCGCCGGCCATCGGATAGATATGAATGTCTTCACCTTTGTACTCGAATGTTCTTGAGGGGAATGTGCTCGAACTATACTTCTGTATGAAGGCTTCCACCAATTGCGGGTCATCGGCTCCCAAACTGCAATACAGCACTTGGTTCAAGGCATCGTCCGGTTCGTGGAAGCTCAGCAACATCTTGTTCATCTGCTTACTGAGTCCGTGGGGAGTATCATCAACAAAAGTGTAGAAGTATTTCTTCAGATAAACAAACAGTTCGGAAATGGGAAGAAAATGGTTGTCTTTGCTGCAATGAAGTTCGTCGATGTCCGATACCAACTCGGCCATACGGTCTGTTTCGACGAGGGCTACGGCATCCTGCGGCACCAACTCATACAAATTGAAGTCCCGCTGCCTGTCTGCTGCATCGAGGCGCAAGAAAGAGTACACGCCAAACCCCGTACATAGCAACACTACGGACACGATGATAGCTATTCGTATAATCAAGCGGAGCCTCATGTTATTCTTGTTTCAAGTTTTGGCAAAAATAAACATTTCCCCTAACAAAACAAAATAAATGTTCAGAAACTTTATAAACTGCTTAAATTTTCTAATTAAAATTCTATTTCCATTCCATCGTAGGCAAAATGCACGTGCGGAGGAAGTTGACTATCAATCTCGGCATGAAGTCCGGCATGATGGCTCATGTGGATGAAGTAGGTTTCGCGGGCACCGATGCGACGGGCTGCCTGCAAGGCTTCCTGAATGGTCTGATGTGTATTGTGTGGCTTCGTTCGCAAAGCGTTTATTATCAGCAGGTCGAGGTCCTTCAGCAGGTCATACGATTCTTCGGGCATAGTCAGCATATCGGTGATGTAGGCCATGCGCCCGCCTATGCGGTAGCCTAGGATGGGCAATCTGCCATGCATTACACAGAAGGGCACCACCTCGGTCTGACGAATGAAGAAGGGCTTCCCGGCTTCCACCACTACCGAATAAATGCGGGGAACACCCGGATACTTACGTTCGGCAAAGCAGTAGGGCATACGCACCCGGAAATGGTCGGCCGTATAGACATCCGAGTAAATGGGAATCTCGCCAAAGCGACAGAACGGACGCAAGTCGTCGAGGCCTCCCACATGGTCGTAATGCTCATGAGAGATGAGCACGCCATCTATCTTCTCGAAAGGGGACACTTGCAGCATCTGCTCCCTGAAGTCGGGACCGCAGTCCATCAGTATCACGGCATCGCCCGTGTGTATCAGGGAAGAAGCCCGCAAGCGACGATCGCGCGGGTCGGCTGAGGTACATACCGGACAGGTACACCCTATCTCGGGTACACCTGTCGAAGTTCCGCTTCCTAATATTCTTAACCGCATAGTGTTGAAGTCTGAAGGTTATTTCTATATAATGTTTACTTCGGGACGAATGTCGATGCCGAATCTCTCGCGTACCGACATCCTTATGGCATCGGAAAGCGCCAGAATGTCTTTTCCCGTGGCACCGCCCCGATTCACCAATACCAAAGGCTGCTTGTCGTGTACGGCAGCCGGTCCCCACGAACGCCCCTTCCAGCCGCACTGCTCTATCAGCCAAGCAGCCGGAACCTTCACCCGCTCCTCGTCCACCGGATAGGAAGGGATGTCGGGGAAATCCAGTTTTAGAATTTCGTAACGGACGCGCGGAATGACAGGATTCATGAAGAAGCTGCCCGCATTGCCCAGCTTATCGGGATCGGGCAGTTTGCTGTCCCGTATTTCTATAATCACTTCGCGCACCGTGCGTAAGTTCACCTTCGGGTATTTCTTCAGTTCCTCGCGAATGGCACCGTAGTCCAACTTATATTGTTCGTGACGACTCAAGTGAAATGTGACAGAAGTGATGAAGACGTTCTTCATCTCCGGACGCTTGAAGATGCTCTGCCGGTATCCGAACTCACATTCCTCCCAGCTGTAAGTACGGGTGTTTCCGTATATATCCATCGTTTCTACATACGGTTTCAGGTCCTTCACCTCTACACCATACGCACCGATGTTCTGCACAACGGCCGACCCTACTTCACCGGGAATGTGCGAAAGGTTCTCCGCACCATAGTAGTTGTTCTTCACACAATAGGTCACAAGAGCATCCCAAGACGTACCAGCACCGGCACGCACCAAAGCGGTATTCCCGTTCATCCCAGCCGTCTCGATGTACCAGATGCCCGAGTGCAACACAGTTCCGTCGTAGTCACCCAAGAACAGCATATTGCTACATGCCCCCACATGCAGATAAGGGAAAATGATTTTCTGGGTGGTAATTATTTCGCGCAACTCTTTCGAGCTTTCGTATTCCAACCATAGTTTAGCCTTTACATCCAGTCCGAATGTATTGGGAATGCTTTTGTTTTCTTCTATCGTCATGCTTTCAAATGTTTTTTTATTAATCTTACGGAGAAGGTTATCCGGAGGAATCTGCATTCCGCCGGCCTCAGATGCTTGTATCTTCGTATTTATACAGTTCCCACTCCCCTCCCCGTTTCCGGAAGTAGAACACATTGGAATATCCGTTTCCGATACCGTTCACCTTCAGTATTTTGGAATTGGACAGGTCTTCGTTCTTCTGTCCGTAATTAATGTTGGACAGGCGGTCGGTCGGCAAGGTAGGCCGGAAGGCAAACCACTGATTCACGTCCATCGTCGTCTCCAGGATGGAAAACTCATCGTCTGGGTCAATCGTTATGAACTGAAGCGGATTGTGGATGTGTCGGCTCTGATAGAGGCTGTCTGCCGCAAAATTTGTGTAGAACTCCACGAAATTCTCGTTCTCACCCTTTTCGATGTGTCGCAAGTTGATGGCTTCCAGCATCCACATTCCACGCTTGCGCTCGAAGTAGTATTTCTTCACCATGCGCGTATCCAGAAAAATCCATTCCACCTGCACGGAAGTCAAGGTAGTGTCGCCCACCATGTCCATGTCTTCTTCGTTGTCGAAGAGCAAGGTGTAGCAGTTCTGCTGAGTGAACAGGTAATCATGTTTCCAATCTTTCTCCTCGATGCGAGTAGGCGTATCGTCGTTGTAGAAAGGCAAAGGAAATTCGGTTCTCTGCCGTTGCAAGGCCTCATCGGATGCATAGTTGAAAACAAAATCGTCAAACAGTTCATCGGCTTCCATCGGCTTCGGTTCTTCTTGCACCTCTGCCGCCTGCAACGTATCGGCCACCCCTGTATGCGAGGCCGAATCCACCATCTCAGTAAAAGTAGAGAAAGGATCTATTTTTGTCTTTTTGTTTCCACAGGAAACAAACAAGGCAAGAAACAAGAATCCCAAAAACAATTTTTTCATTTTCTGCGGACCGTCAAGATCACTTATTTAATTTAGCTTTTAATTTTTCAAGCATATCTACTGTCATCGTCTCCAGGTTGTAAAGGGGCTTCCAGTCCCATTCGCGACGGGCACACGAATCATCCAGCGAGTCGGGCCAACTGTCGGCTATCGCCTGTTTCAATGGGTCTATCTTATACTCCATCACGAAGTCGGGCATGTGCTTCTTGATGGCAGCGTATATGATTTCGGGCGAGAAACTCATGGAAGTGATGTTGAATGCATTGCGATGCACCAACCGTTCGGGGTCGGCCTCCATCAGCGAAATGGCGGCATGTATGGCATCGGGCATATACATCATGTCCATATAGGTACCTTCCTTCAGTGGACAGATAAACTTCTCACCTCTCACGGCCGAATAGAATATATCGACCGCATAGTCCGTGGTACCACCGCCCGGAGGGGTCACATTGGAAATGATACCCGGGAAACGGACGGAGCGCGTATCTACACCGTATTTCGTGAAGTAGTAGTCGCTCAGCAGTTCGGTAGTCACCTTCGTCACGCCATACATGGTGCGCGGACGCTGTGTGGTGTCCTGCGGCGTATTGACATGGGGCGTGGTATCGCCGAAGGAACCGATGGAACTCGGGGTGAACACAGCACAACCGTATTCGCGAGCCACCTCCAGCACATTCCACAAGCCATCGATGCCGATTTTCCAAGCCATGGCCGGACGGCTTTCAGCGACAACGGACAGTAATGCTGCCAGATTGTAAATCGTATCAACCTTGAACTGACGTGCCACTACCTCTATCGATTGACGGTCGGTAACGTCGGCAATGGCCGACGGACCGGAAGCTTTCAGCTCACCTTTGGGCATGGCACTGGGAATATATCCGGCTATTACATTGTCATCGCCGTAACGTTTGCGCAGCTCCAATGTGAGTTCCGAACCTATCTGTCCGGTAGCTCCTATTACCAAAATATTCTTCATACGACTTAATCTATAAGCTATTCGTTAATAATGAAAGTGCAAATATACACACTTTTTTTTCATGTTTCTATCATCCTGCTATTGTTTATTCAAAGAAAAATGATGTCCTTTGTAGAGAATGTAACAAAGATATGTCACTCCCCAAAAACTAAAAAACTATGTACGGTAAAATGAAAGACTATCTCAGCAACACGATTGCTGAAATCAAAGAAGCCGGCCTCTACAAAGAAGAACGGCTGATTGAAAGTGCCCAACAGGCGGCCATCACGGTAAAAGGTCAGGAAGTGCTGAACTTCTGCGCCAACAACTATCTGGGCTTGTCCAATCATCCGCGACTGATTGCCGCCGCCCAAAAGATGATGGAACGACGTGGCTACGGAATGTCTTCCGTACGCTTCATCTGCGGAACGCAGGATATACACAAAGAACTGGAAGCGGCCATCTCCGACTACTTCCACACGGAAGATACCATTCTGTATGCCGCCTGCTTCGACGCCAACGGCGGTGTGTTCGAGCCTCTCTTTACCGAAGAGGATGCCATCATCTCCGACTCGCTGAACCATGCTTCCATCATCGACGGCGTACGCCTCTGCAAGGCTAAACGTTACCGCTACGCCAACGCCGACATGGCTGAATTGGAGAAATGTCTGCAAGAAGCACAGGCGCAACGATTCCGTATCGTCGTTACCGACGGCGTATTTTCGATGGACGGCAACGTGGCACCGATGGACAAGATTTGCGACCTGGCCGAGAAATATGACGCATTGGTCATGGTAGATGAGTCGCACTCGGCGGGTGTGGTAGGCCCTACGGGACATGGAGTCAGTGAACTTTACCAGACATATGGCCGCATAGACATCTATACCGGCACGCTCGGAAAGGCTTTCGGCGGTGCCATGGGTGGCTTCACAACGGGTCGCAAAGAGATTATAGAGCTGCTGCGCCAACGCAGCCGTCCTTACCTGTTCTCCAACTCGGTGGCACCGGCGGTTATCGGCGCAGGCCTCGAAGTATTCAAGATGCTGAAAGAGAGCAACGCCCTCCACGATAAGCTGGTAGAGAACGTCGGCTACTTCCGCGACCAAATGACGGCAGCCGGTTTCGACATCAAACCCACACAGAGCGCCATCTGCGCCGTGATGCTATACGATGCCAAGCTGTCGCAAGTCTATGCCGCCCGTATGCAGGAAGAAGGCATCTACGTCACCGGATTCTACTACCCCGTCGTACCGAAAGGACAGGCACGCATCCGGGTACAAATCTCTGCAGGACACAAAAAGGAGCACTTGGACAAGTGCATCGCAGCCTTTATCAAAGTAGGAAAAGAACTGGGAGTGCTGAAATAGTCATCCGCGTCTGAAAGATATTCCGAAAGGAGTTCTCGGGCGCTCCCCCTCAAAAAAGAAGTGGCAGAGCACGGTATCAACCTACCCGCTCTGCCACTTCCGTTGTGTTATCAGTTCGTTACACCCGAGGGTTACTTACGTTCTCCCAACTTGGAATCTACATAGTAAACGCCCGTTTCTCCGGCACGCTTCAGCATATCAACGATACCCGACGCAGTAGCTTCTTCTTCTACTTGCTCACGGACGAAGCCCCACAAGAAATCCTGAGTAGCCTTGTCTTTCTCGGCCGAAGCAACGTCAACAAGTTCGTCAATCATCTTAGACACACGGCATTCGTGCTCATACACCTGCTCGAACACAGCCCTATTATCCTTTAAATTGCGTTTTAGTGAAATCCACAAATCATATACATCATTTAC
>JAUNJD010000206.1 GCA_030523205.1 Bacteroides sp. | reverse complement strand
TTTCAGTATATAGATCACGGCATTGGCACGGATTTCTGATAAAAAGCGCGTTGCCACGACAAGGGGGTGTGGCAACGAGGCAACGTGGCAACGATTTTTTTCTTTTTTTATCCGGCTAATTTATATCGATAAAAAAGAAAGGCGTATGCATACCAAACGATATGCATACGCCTTAGCGTAAGAAGGCTTTTCCTGCTGCAAGTCAATCCAGTTGGAGCTGACCCATGCTAATTCTATGCCGTCACATTCGCTTCCGGCATTTGTATATCCGTTGGCAACAGAGGTCTTATTCCTCCACTAGCACCAAGCGAAAGCCCAAATCTTGTGCAGCTTCGTTTGGATAGTCGGTGTGGCGGTATGAGTTACGGCAATTCACAGATGGAGTAGTCCAACTTCCACCGCGATTTACTTTCATGCTTCCAGACGAAGGCCCTTGTGGGTTGGTAGCAAGATTTGAGTCGTAGTAATCGAACCAATCGTTGCACCATTCCCTAACATTTCCGGTCATATCATAAATGCCCAGTTCGTTAGCTTCTTTTGTACCGATATCATGTGTAGTGGATTCGCTGTTTGAATAGTACCATGCGCAAGCACCGATAACTGAATATCCGCTATAGAGATAGCCTTTTGAAAGATTACCGCCCCTTGCAGCGAACTCCCATTCGGCTTCGGTTGGTAGGCGATAATTCAAGCCACTTGCCAAATTCAGTGTTTCGATGAATATCTGTACATCCTCCCAAGAAACACTATCCACGGGCATGGCCTTTCCGACGATAGTCGAAGGATTGTAGCCCATAGCAGCCTCCCATTGCTCTTGCGTTACTTCAAACTTGCCGATACTGAAATCGTCAATCTGTACTTGGTGAACTGGTGATTCAATGACGTAGGCGTTGGTATCGTAATTGTTACTGTTTGCGTCGGTTTTCTGTGCGCCCATATAGAATGTGCCACCTTCGATATTCACCATCTCAAAACTTTCATACCAAGCGCAAGCCTCTTGGTTAATTACTATATTTTTGTCTGTTTCACCGATGTGTAGAGTTATCGTACCCGATCGGCTTTGCATCTTATAGTTTCTTGCGTAACCAACTTCCAATCCCATTTCTGTTACGGCTACTTCGAACCAGTCGTTTTCATTGTCAACGCTGTATTTTATATTGGCTGTAATGGGGATTGTCAACTCGCCGCTTTGTGCCTGCACGTTGTATTCCTCTGCATCAGTGGAAAATTGGATGCAATCTTGTAAAATATGTATCTGTTGCCGAGCTTCACCGTTACAAGTCATCGAAAGATAAGCCTCTCTTGTACTCATGGTGTTATTTGCATCCACTATAACTCTCATTTTATCTACAGATTGCCTTACAAGAATCCAGTTCTCGCTATATTGGCAGTCATAATTACCATCAGTCTCTATGCCCACTACTTGTTCGCCGCCTTCAACATCGAAAGTAAGCTCAGTTGTAGATAAGGTCATCGATACAACCTCGTCGTCTTCTTTTGTACAACCGCATAAGGTGATTGTGCAAAGCAGAAAATAAATTATCTTTTTCATACTTTTAATTAATAAATAGACAGTCCAACATTGCAATCTGAATGTTCGACAATTTTAACACCCTTATAGTTTTTGATCATTTTTGCGTTATCAGAAGTGTTGGTAATTCTGATAGCAGTGTAACAAGCTCCATTACTCAAAACCTTAGATGTTTTGACATAGCTGTTGTCAGACAAAGAAATAGAGAAAGCGTCTATGCGTCGCTGATCCGGAAGTCCAATAAAATTCATCTCGACAGTCCCGTCAATAGTATTAGTGGATTTATTCAGATTACCTTTAACTATGGCGTTAAAATAAGGCCCATTATTGTAATCTTGCCCTTCAGCATTCACTGTAAAAGAATTCGAATTATTGTCATTTAGGTCAAAAGTGAAAGATATTATATCGTAGGTTTGGGATTCGCACCGAAAATCAAATTTATAATTAGACTCCGTTGTGAACTCTGTTTTATTAGATGAAGGCCAAGTGAAACCAAGCCAAGAGCATACGGGTGCGGCATAATATGTTGAGCCTGGGGTTAGGCCGTTAACATTTACGTTGAAATAGTGGTAGCCTTTATTGTCTGTATTCGTTTCACTTGGAAAGAATGTATTTACCTCGGTTTTTTTGTCGGATTCATACACTCTTGCACCTGTCTTAAGTCCAAGTGCAGCCAAAAAATAGTGAGAATCTGTTTTATAGCTAACTTCACCGGATGATGATGATCCGATGGCCTCAAAGTCGCTGAACTGTGGAAAAAGATATAGTTTCTCCGACCAAGCCACATATTCCGGACTAGAGAAAGAATAATGGGCTATAGGTCTTTTGAATAGGGATGCTGTAAAATACAAATCTCCTGACCATTTTGCCGCAAGTTCTACTTGTGGATTTATATCCAAAAGATTCTCCGTTGAAAGCTTTGCATCGGCGCTAAGGCTTATTTTAGGTGTTACATTGATACCAATTCCCGTCGTGGCTGAATATAAGCCCACAAGCAAGCCCATCTTGCTACCAACATATAACTCTCCGCTCACGTCAAATTCAGTGACACCCCAAGGGTTTTCATTATTCAAATCCTTGCAATAAAACTTATTGGCCCATTGACCGCTACGCCAGTGCATTTCTGTCTCAAAACTCTTTTGGTACTGTAATGACATGGATGCTGTTATTTCGCCTTTTGCACCGTAAATAAGATAAAGGTAAAATTTGGGACGAAGAATAATAGGTACAGCTATGGGAGTTGGGATAGTTATTGGAGCACAGTTGACTGTGCCGATTAATGTGCTTTTCTCAACAGATTTCTCTATGTTTATTTCATCTGCTAACGAAAGTTTTATTGTCGGGTCTGCTTTTACGTCAATGTAGCGAATCTCATTGTTTACAATATCAATATTGAAGTCAAAGTTTTTAATCTCAGCATAAATGGCACCGACAAGTTCGTGTCCATCTTCCCTTTCGCCAATCGTAAAAGGGAACTTTATAACACCTCCCTGCCAATATCCACCAGCTCTGGTGTTTGCATCGTTTGATTCTGTCAAGGTGGAGTCTATTACCTCATACTCTACGGAGTTGCCTTCTGCATCAAGTACGCTCTCAATGTTGTTGAATACGTTCATTATTGTGTCAACCGATAGATTGTCGAAAGCCTCTTCCAGTGCAACGGTTGTCGTATGTACTTTTATTTGTTCTCCTTCGTCTATTGATGCGACTTTACCGAGATAGCCATATGGTGTCTTTTCCGAAATTGGTACAAAAATGATAGAACCTACTTTGGGCAGTGCTTCATCTGGTATAGAAGAACTGAACACGAGGACAGAATCGTTGTCAGGGCAATCTTCAATAAATTGCACAGTATTTTCTTTCAGTATGTTTATCACATTGGCCTGTGAATAATACGTTGAATTATTGTCTATTTCTGCCGATAAAGCATCATCGTCAGACTTGCAAGAGTAAATTGCCATAATGGTCGCAATTGCAAGTAATAATGAGAAAATCTTTTTCATTTATTTGGTATTTGAAAAGAACGTAACCGTTCGTTTACTTGTTTCACTTTAGATTACTGCCGGATGATCTGATAAAACAAACGTTGAGATGATTCATGTCTTTGAGTGCGAACCCCCGTCTGCTTATCCTCATGTTGCGGATATTGGTGGCATTGAAGATTGAGAGAATAAAAAAATCTAAAAGCTCATTTTTGTATCAAGTAAGAACAGCTAACGCATGATTTTAAACTTTTATCATTATTTGTATCAGTTGTGGTATAAATTGTTATAATAATTTATATCCTACGTAGTATATTCGCTGTGTCTGATTCTTTAATGGGATATAAAGGTTAAGCATTAGTAAATGAATAACTAAAGTTTCCAATCTTAAATAAGGTAGAATACTTTTGGATATTTTAGAATGGTAGATAGAAGAATCTTCGCCAATAGAAGCATTCCTCACGGGTTGATGGGTACTGTCTGTTTCGTAAATCTGGATGAAGGAGGGTTCGTTGTTAGCATTCCGGTAAGTTCAGGAGAACCCATTCTGCCTGTTCGTTCCGCTTTTTTTAATTTTTACGGCATAAAAGTATTGATTTAATTTTACATTAATTATTCTTCTCTGTATTTTTAACGTTTATTAATCATGACTATTCCTAATTACGTTGAGGTCTCTTCTTGTTTTGGGGTGAAATATCATTGATTGGTGGGTGCGCTGAAGGCGCTGGGGATTATACTCTCTTTTGCAGCCGTTGAATAATTGATACTTTTATTTGGAATAAATAGTGAGGAGTATAGGGGTAGAACTGTGAAGCCTTTGAACCGAAAATGATTGGTTTGCTTGGCGGTCGATATCATCTGACGGGTGGAAGTTCTTAACGGACTCCGTTAACGGGAATTGATAACTTGTTTTAGGGACTTTCGTTGTGAAAAGTTCGCAGAAATCGTGCTAGTGAAGTGCTTGATGTGCTTCTGAAGGGCAGAATCTATATTTTCAGTGACGGTAATTGAAATGTAATCGAAATGTAACAATCGGAGGGCGAGGTGCGGAAAACATCAATACAAGATAATAGCGCATGGCTGGTGGGCGAAGCGCCCGTGCGGCTACTTCTAAACAACAATCCTCCGCAGCTCGCAATTCTCCATCTTGGGTACTTCGCGGTAGCTTTTCTGCTCGATGACGGCTTGCAGTATTCGGCAGAAATAGCCGTGGCTGATGACGAGCAACGTTTGGCCTTTGTACGTTTCTTCTACCAGTCGGAGGAAGGCCCGGGCGCGGGTGGCTACTTGTTCGGCGTTCTCCACCGTCTCGTTCAGCGGGGTGCCGGCTATGCGCATTCCGGTCAGGTTGCCCATGTCGCGCTCGCGCAGGAGCGGGGTGTAGATGGGGGTGGCGTTGCTGCCTTGCAGCACGATGGCGGCGGTGTCCTTGCAGCGTTGAAGGTCGCTGCACAGTATGGCGTCGAAGTGCATCGACGTCACTTCCCCGTGGCGTGCCTGTGCCTGCTGCTTGCCCCGCAGGCTGAGGTGGCCCGGGCGTTGTCCTTGGAAGATGCCGGCGGCGTTCTCTTCGGTTTCGCCGTGGCGCAGGAGGTAGAGGGTGGTGGAGGCGGTGTTCGTTTCTTTCTTCATGGGGTTCATGGGTTGATACGTTGTTCCGATGGTGCAAATATAATCTTTTTGTCGGCAATCCGGAAATTTTTGGTCATATAGATGCCGCTTGCGGGCGATATATTTCCCTCGCGACAGGCATATATCCTCCTCGCGATGGGCATATATCTCCCTCGCGTCGGATATATATTTCCCTCGTGCGGAAAATTCTGTTCGACCCACACAATTCCCCACCAATAAAGGGTTTCGGAATGCTGTTAATATTCAGAAAGATAAGTAATCAACAGGGTGTTGAAAACTTCTTTGAAAGTTTTGGGCAAAACATGGTGGGGGATTGTGGGGAATTGTGTACTTTTACAGTCGCTTATATAATAATGTGGTCATGACGTGTTTTTTGGGTAATATCGAGGCAAAGACGGACGCCAAGGGACGTGTTTTCATCCCCGCCGTCTTCCGGAAGCAGCTGCAAGCGGCCTCCGAAGAAAGCCTTGTGCTGCGTAAGGACGTGTATCAGGACTGCCTTGTGCTCTACCCCGAAAGCGTGTGGTTCAAGATGCAGGCCAGCCTGCGCCAACGCCTGAACCGGTGGAACCCCAAGCAGCAGAACGTATTCCGCCAGTTTGTGAGCGACGCGGAGGTGGTGGTGCCCGACGGAAACGGACGCATCCTCATCCCCAAACGATATTTGCAGATGGTGGGCATACAGAGCGACGTGCGCTTCATCGGCATGGACAATACCATCGAGATTTGGGCGAAGGAGCGGGCGGAACAACCCTTCATGGATGCGCAGGAATTCAGCGCGGCACTGGAGGAGATGCTGGGGGACGAGGGGATTTTTATGAATGAAGAATGAAGAACGAAGAATGAAGAATAACGAAGAAACAATATATCATGTGCCGGTGCTGCTGAAGCAGGCGGTGGACGGAATGGACATCCGCCCTGATGGGACGTACGTGGACGTCACCTTCGGCGGAGGCGGACACTCGCGCGAAATCCTGTCGCGGCTGGGTGACGGAGGGCGGCTGCTAGGCTTCGACCAAGACGAGGATGCCGAGCGCAACATCGTGGACGACCCGCACTTCACCTTCGTGCGCAGCAACTTCCGCTACCTGCACAACTTCCTGCGCTACCACGGCATCGAGCAGGTGGACGCCATACTGGCCGACCTCGGCGTATCGTCCCACCACTTCGACGACAGCGAGCGCGGATTTTCCTTCCGCTTCGACGGTGTGCTGGATATGCGCATGAACAAGCGGGCAGGCATCACCGCCGCCGACGTGGTGAACACCTACGACGAAGAGCGGCTGGCCGACATCTTCTACCTGTACGGCGAGCTGAAGAACAGCCGTAAGCTGGCTTCGGTCATCGTCAAGGCTCGTGCTTCGCAGCGCATCGCCACCATCGGCGAGTTTCTGGACACTGTGAAGCCCCTCTTCGGTCGCGAACGCGAGAAGAAGGAGCTGGCCAAGGTGTTCCAAGCCCTGCGCATCGAGGTGAACCAAGAGATGGAGGCACTGAAGGAGATGCTCTACGCCGCTACCGAGGCCCTGCGTCCCGGCGGTCGGTTGGTGGTCATCACCTACCACTCGCTGGAGGACCGCATGGTGAAGAACGTGCTGAAGACGGGCAACATCGAAGGCAAGGCCGAGCAGGACTTCTTCGGAAACGTGAAGGCCCCCTTCCGGCTGGTGAACAACAAGGTCATCGTGCCCGACGAGGACGAGATAGAACGGAACCCGAGGTCGAGGAGCGCAAAGCTTCGCATCGGGGAGAAGATTAACTCAAAAACTTAAAAACTAAAGAACTCAAAAA
>JAUNJD010000205.1 GCA_030523205.1 Bacteroides sp. | reverse complement strand
ATATAATGTTGTTTCAAATCTTTCTGTACTACTTGCGTCTATCCATCCGCCCAACACACTATGCACACCTGTGCAGCGAAGCAGTTGTCCGATGAGGTGTTCCACGCACTCCGGTGATTCCTGCGCCAAGTAAGACGTCTCGCCGTAGTATTTGTTGCGCAGGGCAATTTCACCCGGCAGAATGTTGGGCAGGGTATAGATGAAGGACGATGGGCTGGGATAATAGTCATCCGGATTCTCTATCGTCTGCTGATAAGCCTTATCCGCGCAGATGGAAGCGCTCCGTCCTACGAACAGCAAGGCTCGGTCTTCGCAAGGTGTGAAGCGGGTTTTGCCTTCCGACTTGGCTTCGGCATTCAGCAATAGTTCGGAAGCAATGAATCCCAGCTTGCACAGTATATCCATTTTGTGAAACTTGGGATAGTCGCCCACCTGCGTATGATACAACGATTTCAGCAGGGCGAGGCCATATCCATCTGTCTGTATCTTCGTGCCGTCTATTATGGCTTCCCGCTCCGTTATATGTACCGTATGCAGGGTACGTTCGCTTCGGCGATTGGCAGGAGTTGGTGAAGCCGGAGAAGCCTCCTTCCCTTTGCGGAACAGTAGGCTGGCGTTGCAACCTCCGAATCCTGACATCATCTTGATGAAAGAAGTGCCCTGAATCTGGCGGGGCGTATCGGCAATGCCTATCTTGCGGCTTACGCCGATGTGTTCAAAACCCTTGGTAGCAGGCAAGGTATGGTCGTCTGCCGCCTCCATCGAAAGCAATGTTTCGAGTACGCCGGCGGCTCCTAAAGTGTGTCCGTAATATCCTTTCAGTCCCCATGCAGGCAATTCGTTCAGCCCCATCCGGCCCAAGGCAATGGCTTCCATCTCATCGTTGAACAGGGTAGCGGTGCCATGCACATTGACAAAGGCAAGGTCCGACGTGTCGCAGTGGTCGAACAGGTATTTCAAGGCACGGTAGGCTCCTTCGGCTGTTCTCGATGGGCCGGATATGTGGAAGGCATCGTTGCGCACGGCACCGTCTGCCAAATACCATTTTTCGGTTGTTGCGGCAAGTGCCCCTGTGCAGTGGTCGTTCGTACGACTATAGATGATGCAGGCTGCTGCCTCGCCCAAGTTCAACCCGTTCCTGTCTTCATCGAACGGACGGCACTGACTGTCGGAAGTGGCCTTGAACGACTGGAAGCCACTGACAATGAACGGAGACAGCACATCGGCACCAATAACGATGGCATAGTCGCAGACACCCGAATCCAGCATACGCTTGGCTTCCAACTGTGCGCTCAATCCGGATATGCAGGCATTGCATACCACAAGCGGATTGTTCGGATTGCGGAACCATGCCGTCACGTGTCGTGCCGCTTCCGTCAGTAGCAGGTGGGGAGCAGGGTGAGCCGACTGTGCTTTTTCGTTCAGCAGTTCCACGTTTCCTTTGGTGGTAGCTATGATGAACATCACCTTTTCGTTTTCCGGCCTTATGTGTGTACCCTGCAAGGCTCGTGCCGCTGCAAGGATGGCCATCCGCTCAAATCGGGTGTAGTGTACGGGTGAGATACCCGTCTCTCGGCAGGCTTCGTCCAGCAGGCTATCGTCCATCATCGAAGCCATGAAAGGTTCGGGCAATCCCCATTTCCCCACATATTGGTGAATCTGGGTCTTGCCGGCCTTTACGCACTCGTAGTTGGCGTGTGTGCCTAGGGCGAGTGGCGAAACGATGTAGTCCGATACCTTTATCATTTTGAGTTTTTAAGTTCTTGAGTTCTTTAGTTTTTAAGTTTTTTAGTTGTCCTCGCTCAGCCATTGTTTTTTCCATTCCTCATAAAAAGGAGGGTTGAACCATACTAATTGATATTGGCTGTCCATAAACACTTGTACGGAATGCCCGGTAGCTACAAGGCTGCCATCGGCGGTGTCGTGTATCTCGTAGTCGAACACAATCTTGGCGGCATCCGTCGGTCGGTACTTGATGGTGATGGCGGGGTGCATCTCGTAAACCAATGGCTTCTTATACTGAAAGCTGAGCTCGACCAAGGGAGCGTAATATCCGTTGTGGAATATCGTCATGTATCCCAATCCGTATTTCCGCCCGAAGGCTTCGCGGGCATCCTCAAAGTACAGCGGATAGGACCCGTGCCAGACGATGTTCATCGAGTCAACCTCGCTGAAGCGTATCTCAAATTCGATTGTTTCTGCAAGCTCTTTCATTGTATGGCTATTTTCATTTCGGCTGTTGCCAGTATTTCGTCACCTACGCAGACCTCGGCACTGACAAGCGTCATGCCCAGCACTTCCTCCAGCAGATGAATGGTTGTATTGAGTGTTTCGCCTACTTGCGGTGTGCGATGCACGTGCAGGTTGCTGATGGCTCCGATAAATCCAATCTTGACCGGCAGCCCACTGACCAGGTTGAAGTAACCGAGGCGTGCGGCACACGTCTGCGCAATGTTTTCAATCAGTCCCGAAGCCAGCAGCCTTCCGGCAGAAACAAACAGGTTGTCTTCACGGATGGTCAACCGCGTGCTTGTCGTCTCCTCGTCGTAGTGGGTCAGATTGTCGATCATGACGAAGGGAGGTCGTTGTGGCAGGATGTCCAACGGACTTATTTCCAGAAATTGTAGAAGTTGAACCATTGTGTCGGATATTTTTTGATGATTGTTTCCAGTTCCGTGGCGAAGCATTGGCAGAGGGCTTCTCTGTTCTCGCCGACCAGCGGACGAACGTATATCTTATAGGACTTTATGCCGGTCTTCATGACGAAAACTGCCAACATGGGTACCTCATATTGCCTCTGCATGGCGAACGGACCGAGGGGAAAACGGGCTTTCTCTCCTAAGAAGTCGCACCGTATGCTGCGTGGCGATCCAAAGATGCGGTCGCCGGGCATACTGACGATATTGCCTGTGCGCAACGCCTCGTTGAGGGCAAAGATGTGCGACAGGTCCTTGCTGACCGGCACCATCCGGATGCCATGACCGGCAAACAGCCGCGAACGCGATGCCATCACCGTTTCCGTCTCGCCGCCAAATACAAGAGCGTTGAAGGTCTTGTGCTCCGGCTTCAGCGAATATCCCGCCAATTCATAATTGCCCACGTGCGAGCTGAGCTGTATGAATCCGCTCGTGTCGCATTCCAGACGGTCGAAGGTCTCCTGTCCTTCCACCTCGAACCGAAATCGGTGTCCGGCATACATGGCAAAGCGGTCGATGATAATCTGCCCGAAGCGGAAGTGGTTGAGGTAAACATAGCCGAAGGCCTTCAGCGGGTTCATGCCGAACCGTTGTCGGTAGAACCGATAACTGGCCAGATACCCTTGGTGGCTGAAAAGCATATAGAACGGAACAATCCATCCCATACACCAGTAGGGTATGCAGAGAGGGGTGTAGCGGAACCACCGTATCATAACTCTTTGCATCCACGGTGTTCCGCCGGTAGTACCTTTCCAGTTATCGTGCTCCAGCATGAATATGAGTCTTTTTCCCTAAGTGACGAGTGAACAAGGCAACAAGGGCTATAAGCCATAACTCCCTTGTGGGCTTGTCAACTCGTTCTCTTGTTGACTGTACTTAACCAACCTTGCTCTCGATATAGTCGCAGAATTTGCTGAAAGTATCCACTCCCTGCATCTCTTCGGGCTTAATCTTGAAGCCGAAATTCTTATCTACAATCACTACGATGTCAACGAAGTCCAGCGAGTCGATGCCCATATCGTCTTTCAGTTTGGCGTCGGGCGTAATCTTTTCTTCGTCGATTTCAAGATCTTCAATGAGAAAGTTTCTCACCTTCTCCTCTATTTCTGTTCTTGTCATAACTTAATGAATATATTAATTTATTGTTTATAATGTTTTGTTTTTCATTCTGCACACCAGTATGCTGTGCCCGTGCCCCAGCCCGTCGTATATATGTTCGATGCAGAGTCCGGCAGTTTCGATGCATTGCTGCAAGTCTTCGGTGTTGTACATCTTGCTGTTTCCGTTGGCAATGGCGGTGAAGTAAAGCGAGGTCATGGTGAGTGCCATGGCTGCCGGCTCGTACTTTTGGCGATCCCACAGGGTCTCCATGATGTAGAGGCGGGTGTCGGCGTTCATGGCTTCGCGTGCTTTTCGGAGGATGTTCACTATCTCCTCCATGCTGAAGCAGTCGAGGAACTGACTCATCCAGATGGCGTCTGCCTTGCGTTCGGGCGGGAAGTGCCGGGTGGTGTCCAGCAGGTTGATGCCGTATCCGTCGATGCGGTCGGCTCCCGGCTTTCCTTCTATTTGTTGTTGCATTAGGCCGATTTGCTGAGGCAGGTCGAGGATGGTGACCCGTACGTCCTTGTCGTAGGCCACGCAGCGCAAGGCCCATCGGCCGGTGTTGCCGCCTACGTCGAAAAGCGTGCGCGGTTTGTGGGTATCGAATACGATGTGCAACGCTTGCTCAAAGGAATGGTCGCTGTAAAAGTGGTCGAAGGCAAACCAAGACTTTTGTGCCTGCGGGGGCAGGGACGAAAGGCCCTCATAGACCGTAGGCCAAGGACCGAAATGGCGCAGGCCTTCGGGTTTCCCCTCCAGCAGCGATTCTTCCAGCCGGAACCACCCTTCGTAGTTGACGTCGTGGTTGAAGTCGATATCCGTCTTGGTGGCCTCGTCGATGAGCAGGAACCATCCCGTCTTGGCCAGCGTGTAGCGGTCGATCTCCGGGTCAATCAGCACCGTTCCGATGCAGAGCGATGCTTCCAGCAGGCATTTCACGGCATAGTCGCTCAGTCCGCAACCAGTACAGATTTCTTCACGTGTCAGACCGTCCGTGTGGTCGCGCAGCATTTGCAGGATGCCATGCTTCAGCATGATGCGTGTGGCTTGGAAGACAACCGGTCCCCAGGCTATGAACTGTGCCCGTAGCTGTGCTTCGTGGGCCGACAGACGGTCGTTGGTGAAGGCTTTCTGTAAGTTGGGAGAGAGTTTCATTCTTGTACAGCTTTAAGAAGTCCGTCGGCTAGGTATCGATATACGCTGATGACCCGTGCCCTGAACACTGGAGCCATCAGTCCTTTCACGTCCTCGAACTGAAATTCGCAGACCACTTCACCGGTCTCGTTGCTCACCAGCTGCATATTTCCGTTGATGAGGGCGCCGCCGGCCTTGCGGCTCAGCCCCCAGATGATGCCACCCGCATTGCCCACGTTCATGGACGTCACGTTGACCTTCAGCGTATAGGCCGCTTGCTTGTATTGGTCGGCTATGGTCATCTTTATCTTGCTCTTTTTCTTTTCGTTGAAGTAGGTGATGAAGCTTTCGTGACCGCGGTCCACGTCATCTACAAACTTCTCGTACTCGGCAGCGCTTTTTTCGCCATAATACACATCGGCAGTCTGGTCGCGGCCGTCAATCATGGTCTTATGGTCGTCGATGACGACGTTGGTGACTACACTTTCCGTAAAGACGGCTTTGTCTCCGCTTGTCAGCTTGACGGGGTTGGCTGCTTGCAGGGCAACCACACTCACGAGGAGCACAAACAATAAAATAGTTTTCTTCATGGCTTTTCGGGTTTTTTAGGATATGGATTGAATGACTAATGCACTGTTGGTACCACCGAATCCGAAGCTGTTGCTCAGAATGGTCTTCAGCTCCGTATCTACGGTCTTTGCCGTCAGGTTCAGCTTGTCGGCATATTCGTCCGGCTCTTCGAGGTTGATGTTGGGCGCTACGAAGTTGTTCTGCATCATGATGATGGAATAGACCAATTCGCTGGCACCGGCCATCCAGCACTCGTGTCCCGTCATGGACTTGGTGGAGCTGATGAGCGCGTGCCGGCCTTCGAACAGGCGTTGCAGGGCACGGGCTTCGTACATATCTCCTTGTTTGGTCGATGTGGCATGTGCGTTGATGTAGTCCACGTCGTCGGGGGTGATGCCGGCATCCTTCATGGCTCGCGTCATGGCCACGATGCAGCCTTCGTCGCTGGGTTGCGATATGCCACCGCCGTTGCTGGAGAATCCGTAGCCCGTCACTTCGCACAGTATGTTGGCGCCGCGTGCCACGGCGTGGTCATAGTCTTCGAGCACAAGGGCTGCCGCGCCGCCGCTTGGTATCAGTCCGTCGCGGCTCTTGTCGAAGGGGCGGCTGGCCTTCGTCGGCTCGTCCATGCGGACGGAGAAGGCACCGAGGGCATCGAAGGAGGCCATCGAGTAGTAGTTGGTCTCCTGCGCACCGCCACACAGCACCATGTCCTGTAAGCCTTGCTTTATCATCATGTAGCCGATGCCTATCGAGTGGCTGCCGCTGGCACAAGCCGAACTGATGGTGAAGTTGATGCCGCGCAGGTGGAAGATGGTGCTGAGGTTCATGTTCACCGTGGAGTTCATCGACTGGAATATCAGACCGTATCCCAGCATGGCCGTGTCGTGCTTCTCGTCCATGATGCGCGACGATTCCACTACCGGCTTGGCCGATGAGTCATTGCCAAAGATGCAGCCCACTTCGTTGTTCAGCAGATATTCGTTGTCCACCTTAGCCATGGCGAAGGCCTGTCGGCTGGCCATATAGGCATATTCGGCTTCTTCCGACATACCAGCGCGGGTGTGTCGGTCTATATCTTTCTTGGTGATTACGGGCTTCTCTACGATGCCGGTCAGTCCGGAACGGTAGCCGTAGCCCAAACGTTCGTTGTCCAATCCTATACCGGATTTTCCGTTGTACAGTGATTCCTTCACTGTCTCTATATCAACTCCTAAGCATGACCAAATTCCCATGCCTGTTATTACGACTCTTCTAGCCATTATGGGGTAAGATGATAAAATTATAAGATTATGGATGATAGGGTGATTATGATAAATGAAAATGCGGAAATTTATAATATATAAAATCTAAGCATTGTGAGATGATAGAGGCAATCTGCTGTTGATGATTGAGATGGTAGGATTATAATAGGAAGCATCTCTGCCCCACTATCTT
>JAUNJD010000204.1:3786-6942 GCA_030523205.1 Bacteroides sp. | reverse complement strand
CAACGTGGCAATGTGGCAATCGGAAAATCAAGTGGGGGCTTGCGTCGGTTTGCGGCGATTGGTGATGAAAAATGGGATGCTGCCAAATAAATCTTTCTAGGAGTTGCTTCATTTGCGAATTTAATTTATTTTTGCGGTCAAAACACAAATATTAAGGCATTATGAAGAATAGACACTTTTCATTGCTGATGATAGCCGCCATGTTTTCTCCGTCATTGCTGATGTCGCAGAACGTGCAGCCATTGTCTGCTGAGGTCGAAGGGCAGGATAGCGTGAAAATAGATACCCTGTCGAGCATTTTGAAAGAGAATTGGATTTTGAAATTGGACAAGCAGGATTCCCTTCACTATAAGACGGATACGGTGTCTGTCTTGTATGAAGAATATTTGGGTGTGCTGGATTATCTGAACGACCCTGCCACACCGGAACGATACATTTCCTTAAGTCCGGAATACTACCGGATGTTTGTGCCGTTCACCTATTATCGTGCCCCGCTGAATCGCTATTCTCAATTGGAATGGAAGTTTCAGGAGCCGGATACCATCCCTTCGATGACCAATGAGCTGCTGCCGTATGACGATTCCGGATTTACTTCCATGAGCCGTGCCGATGAAGTGGTGGACCGCACGATGCTGCAAGCATACGTAGGCTGTCCGCGATTGGTGGTTTCTACGGAAGACGAAATAGATGAGGGTAGGCTGTATCAAGACAATATAGCCAAGGAGGCTTCTTCTACGCCTTCGGTGCTTGAGGTGGCCAAAATCAAGAAGGCTGCGACGGTGACCGAGGATGCCGACGTTGTTATCCATAAACCCAATTGGTGGACGACGGGAGGAAGCGCTTCGTTGCAAATGACCCAAAACTTTATTTCGAACAACTGGTACAAAGGTGGAGAAAGCACCATTTCGATGCTTGCCAATGTGCAGCTGACGGCCAACTATAATGATAAGGAAAAAATCCAATGGGAAAACCTGCTGGACGCGAAGTTGGGCTTTGGCTCTGCTCCTTCGGATGAATACCACGATTTCTTGGTCAGCACCGACCAACTCCGTCTGTATAGTAAGTTAGGTATTCAGGCTGCTACCAAATGGTATTATACGATTTCAACAGAATTTAAGACGCAGTTCTGTCATGGCTACAATGCCAACGATCCCGATTTGGTTTCCGCCTTCTTTGCTCCGGCCGATTGGGCGACCAGTATCGGTATGGACTACAAGCTGAAGAAGAGTAAATTCACCCTTTCCGTTTTTATCGCTCCGTTGACATATAGTATGCGCTATGTGGGTAATAGTGGGGTAGATGAGACGAGCTTCGGTTTGGACGAAGGCAAAAGCGTAAGCCACAGTTTCGGTTCGGAGATTCAGCCCACCTTATCGTGGAAGATTACATCAGCCATTACGCTCGACTCCCGCCTCGACTATCTGACCAGTTATAATTGGGTACGTATCGAGTGGGAGAACACCTTCAATTTTGTTCTGAATAACTATCTTTCTACCAAGCTCTATATATATGCCCGCTATGATGATAGCTCTGCACCGACTACGGGTAGCAGCTATTTCCAGTTGAAAGAACTTTTGAGCTTTGGTATCAACTATAAGTGGTGATATAACTGACTGTAAAAGATAAACAAAACGCTCCATCGCAGAGACGATGGGGCGTTTTTTATGTTTTATAATAGAAAAAACGGGGTCAAATTGTAAAAAAGAGAAAAAAGAACGTTATCGAACACAGAAAAAACCTTTTAATCTCTTGCAGTTCACAAATAATGCTTAAATTTGCGGCGATTTGTAATGCACACTTTACAAAATGACGAATACTATAAAACATCAAGGTATTGTGGAAAACATAAAAGGTTCCCACCTTCAAGTAAGAATCATCCAAACTTCGGCTTGTGCGGCGTGTAGTGCTAAAGGGCATTGTACGTCTGCCGATACAAAAGAAAAGCTCATCGACGTGATGGATGTAAATGCTGCTGCCTATCAGCCGGGCGACCGGGTATGGGTGGTCGGAGGCTTGTCTATGGGGGCTATGGCTGTGGTATATGCCTTTATCCTTCCTTTTCTGGTTTTGGTTATCTCTCTCTTTATCTTTATGGCTGTTTGGGACAATGAACTTACGTCCGCACTTTGCTCAATGGCATTGCTAATACCTTATTATTATATATTATGGCTCAATAAATCTCGGATGAGGAAGAAATTCTCTTTCTCGATAAAACCAATGAACTAACTAATTAATACATAACAAATAATTAATAAACAACTAATTTATGAATGTAATTCTGATTGCAGTGATTTCTTTGGGGGTTATAGCGCTGGTTTCAGCGGTTATCCTTTACGTAGCTTCCAAGAAATTTGCCGTGTATGAAGATCCGCGGATTGCCGAAGTGGCGGCTGTGTTGCCTCAGGCGAATTGCGGTGGATGTGGTTACCCGGGTTGTAGCGGATTTGCTGATGCCTGCGTGAAAGCCGGATCGCTGGATGGCAAGCTTTGTCCGGTGGGCGGACAGCCTGTCATGGCAAAGGTGGCCGGAATTTTGGGACTTGATGCCGTAGCCTCCGAACCGATGGTGGCTGTTGTGAGATGTAATGGTACGTGTGCTAACCGTCCGCGTATCAATCAGTATGATGGAGCCAAGAGCTGTGCCATTGCTGCTTCGCTTTATGGTGGCGAGACAGGATGTAGCTACGGTTGCTTGGGCTGTGGAGACTGTGTGGCAGCCTGTCAGTTTGGTGCCATTCAGATGAATGCCGAAACCGGACTTCCCGAAGTGGACGAAGCCAAGTGTACGGCCTGCGGGGCTTGTGCAAAGGCTTGTCCGAAGAACATTATCGAGATTCGTCCGCAGGGCAAGAAGTCGCGTCGTGTGTACGTGCAGTGTGTGAACAAGGACAAGGGCGCTGTGGCTCGCAAGGCTTGCTCCGTGGCTTGTATCGGTTGCGGAAAGTGCGTGAAGACCTGTCCGTTCGAAGCCATCACGCTGGACAGCAACTTGGCCTATATCGATGCCGCCAAGTGTAAATCCTGCCGTAAGTGTGAGGAAGCTTGCCCGCAAGGCACTATCATTGCGCTCAACTTCCCGCCGCGTAAGCCTAAGACGGAGGATGCAGCTCCGAAGCCTGCGGCTCCCAAGGCAGTAGAGACTCCGAAGGCAGTAGA
>JAUNJD010000204.1:0-3776 GCA_030523205.1 Bacteroides sp. | reverse complement strand
AAAGCCGAAGCACCGAAGCCGGAAACCCCGAAGGCTGAAGCTCCCAAGGCAGAGGCTCCGAAAGCAGCCGAAGCACCGAAGGCCGTAGAAACTCCTAAGGCCGAGGCATAATTAACCCGAAAATAAACGAATAAAATACAGAATTGTATGTTGAAGACATTTTCAATAGGTGGAGTACATCCACACGAAAATAAACTTTCAGCACATCAGCCCATCATCAAGGCGGAAATACCGGCCAAGGCCGTTATATTGCTGGGACAGCACATCGGTGCTCCGGCAAAGCCTATTGTTGCCAAAGGCGATATGGTGAAGGTTGGCACAAAAATCGCTGAACCGGGCGGCTTCGTATCTGCTGCCATCCATTCTTCTGTCAGCGGAAAAGTGGCCAAAATTGATACGATTGTCGATGCCAGCGGTTATGCGAAACCGGCCATTTTCATCGATGTCGTAGGAGATGAATGGGAAGAGAGCATTGACCGTAGCGACACGTTGGTCAAGGAATGCAACCTCTCTGCCGAAGAAATCGTTAAGAAGATTGCTGATGCCGGTATCGTAGGTATGGGTGGCGCCTGCTTCCCCACGCAAGTGAAGCTGTGTCCTCCTCCCGCTTTCAAGGCCGAATGTGTGATTATCAATGCCGTAGAATGTGAACCTTACTTGACTGCCGACCATCAGCTGATGCTGGAACACGCCGAAGAAATCATGGTGGGTGTATCCATCCTGATGAAAGCCGTGAAGGTGAACAAGGCATTTATCGGCATCGAGAACAATAAACCCGACGCTATTCAGCTGATGACGAAAGTCGCTTCCAGCTACGCCGGTATAGAGGTAGTTCCTCTGAAGGTACAATATCCGCAAGGTGGTGAGAAGCAATTGATTGACGCCATCATCAACCGTCAGGTGGCTGCGGGTGCACTGCCCATCTCTACGGGTGCCGTGGTGCAGAATGTAGGTACTGCGTTTGCCGTTTATCAGGCTGTGCAGAAGAACAAGCCGTTGTTCGAGCGTGTCATCAGTGTCACCGGAAAATCACTGGCCAAGCCTTCCAACTTCTTGGCACGTATCGGTACGCCGATGAAGCAGCTGATTGATGCTTGTGGTGGTCTGCCCGAAGATACGGGTAAGATTATCGGTGGTGGCCCCATGATGGGTAAGGCATTGGTCAATACCGATGTTCCGACCGCCAAGGGTAGCTCCGGCATTCTGATTATGAATGACAAGGAAGCCAAGCGTGGCGAAGTTCAGCCCTGTATCCGTTGCGCCAAGTGCGTAAGCGCCTGCCCGATGGGTCTGGAGCCTTTCTTGTTGGCAACTGTGTCGGCTCATGGAGATTTTGAAAGAGTGGAAAAAGAAGATATCATGTCGTGCATTGAATGCGGTTCGTGCCAGTTCACTTGTCCTTCCAACCGTACACTGTTGGACTACATCCGTTTGGGTAAGGGTAAGGTAGGAGCCATGATACGCGCACGTCAAGCAAAAAAATAAATAGCATTATCCTATGAATAAATTAATCGTATCCCTTTCACCTCACGTTCATGGGGGTGACAGCGTAAAGAAGAATATGTACGGCGTGCTCATTGCACTGATTCCGGCATTTCTTGTATCGCTATACTTTTTCGGACTGGGTGCGCTGATTGTCACGCTCACTTCGGTGGCTGCGTGCGTGTTCTTTGAGTGGGCCATCGGCAAGTACCTGATGAAAAAAGAAACAACTACTATCACGGACGGTTCGGCTATCATCACCGGTGTGCTGTTGGCATTCAACGTTCCCTCCAATCTGCCTATTTGGATTATCATCATCGGTGCATTGTTCGCCATCGGTGTCAGCAAGATGTCGTTTGGCGGACTGGGTTGCAATCCTTTCAACCCCGCATTGGCAGGACGTGCGTTCCTGTTGCTGTCTTTCCCGGTGCAGATGACCAGTTGGCCGGTGGTAGGTCAGCTGACGGCTTACACCGATGCTACGACGGCTGCCACGCCCTTGGCCATCATGAAGGGCGTCATCAATGGTGCTCCGGGCTTCTCCATCGACCAGTTGCCTAGCTCTTTCCAACTGTTGGTTGGTCAGAATGGTGGTTGTATTGGTGAAGTCAGTGCTTTGGCTCTGCTGATAGGTCTGGCTTATATGTTGTGGAAGAAGATTATTTCTTGGCACATTCCGGTATCCATCTTGGTGACGGTATTCGTATTTGCCGGTATCATGCACCTGGTGAATCCTGAGCTTTATGCCTCTCCGCTGACCCATTTGCTTTCCGGTGGTCTGATGCTGGGTGCTATCTTCATGGCAACGGACTATGTGACTTCTCCGATGAATCACAGAGGTATGTTGGTTTATGGTGTCTGCATTGGCATATTGACGGTGGTTATCCGTCTGTTCGGTGCATATCCCGAAGGTATGTCGTTCGCCATCTTGGTGATGAATGCATTCACTCCGCTGATTAACACGTATGTTAAACCTAAACGCTTTGGGGAGGTAGCGAAGAAGAAATGAAAAAGTTAGAATCATCCTTGAAGAATATGTTGCTGGTACTCACAGGTGTAACAGTGATCACCGTGGCGTTGCTGGCATACGTAAATGAACTGACGAAAGAACCTATCGCACAGGCCAATGCCAAGACGCTGAGCGATGCTGTCAGTGCTGTGGTACCGGGTTTCGACAACGACCCGATTGCCGAGAAGAAAACTCAAGAAGTGAACGGTGTGGCATACTCCGTATATCCGGCCACCAAGGGCGGTGAATACATCGGTGCTGCCGTAGAGGCTGCTGCCATGGGCTTCGGTGGCGAACTGAAGATATTGGTAGGCTTCGATGCCGAAGGCAAGATTCTGGATTACTCCTTGCTGTCTCATGCAGAGACTCCGGGATTGGGCTCTAAGGCTGCCGATTGGTTCAAGAAAGGCGGCAAGGGAGACATCATCGGCATGAACCCGGGTGAGACTCCGCTGACCGTAAGCAAAGACGGTGGTCAGGTAGATGCCATCACGGCTTCCACCATCACGTCGCGTGCCTTCTTGAATGCTGTGAATGCCGCTTATGCCGCATACGCCGGACAGGAGAAGGCTGACGGTGCCACCGGAGCTACGCAAAAGAATGTTGAACCTGCTGATGCTGCTGCACCCGCTGCCGCAGACTCCATCAGTGCTAAATAAAGAAAGGAGTAGAAGATATGAATAACTTTAAAGTATTGATGAACGGTATCATCAAAGAAAATCCTACGTTTGTGCTTCTGCTTGGTATGTGTCCTACGTTGGGTACCACTTCCTCGGCCATCAACGGTATGGGTATGGGATTGGCTACGGCCTTCGTGTTGGTTTGCTCCAATATAGCTATTTCGGCCATCAAGAACCTGATTCCCGACATGGTGCGTATTCCTGCATTCGTAGTAGTCATCGCCTCTTTCGTAACCTTGCTTCAGATGATCATGCAAGCCTACGTGCCTGCCCTGTATGCTACGCTGGGTCTGTTCATTCCGCTGATTGTGGTGAACTGTATCTTGCTGGGCCGTGCCGAAGCCTTTGCTGCCAAGAATGGTCCTTTGTCCTCCATGTTCGACGGTCTCGGCATGGGACTGGGCTTCACGCTGGGTCTGACTACGCTGGGTGCTGTCCGTGAGATTTTGGGAACAGGCAAGATTTTCGGTCTGACCATCTTCCCCGAAGACTACGGTATGCTGCTGTTTGTGCTTGCTCCGGGTGCCTTCATCGCATTGGGCTATCTCATTGCATTGGTGAACAAGCTGAAGAAAGCGTAAGCAATTGACAATTAACAATTGACA
>JAUNJD010000203.1 GCA_030523205.1 Bacteroides sp. | reverse complement strand
AAGATCAAATTCTCTCTCACAGCTTAGCGTTGCCTGATTTAGAGCTCTCCGATTTTAGTCATGAGAAGGAAATACGAGAAGGCACCCGAGAACAATTGAGACGTGAAATCACATACTATGGTGACGAACCCAGCGTCTCCGAATAAAGCCAAATAAATGATGTGAAGACCTAAAATGCCCACATACAAAAAGAGGGTGTATCAAACGATACATCCTCTTTGTATTATTATTCAACAGGTACTCAATAAGTATCACAGTTATTTAAGACTAAACATCAGTAGAATAAAGAAGTCAGAATTTTGCAAGACATTGTAAAAGCTCTAAATCATAATGTTTATCAACACACATCCGCAGCCCAATTCTTCATTCTTCGTTCTTCATTTAAACAAGGTGTCCAATCCACTCCTCACGGTCCCCCGGCAGCAAGTCTATCACGGGGATTTCAACCATGGTGTAGCATCCCGGTTGCTGACGCATGGAAGCGCGAGCCACGCCAACCAACACCTGAGCCGTCAGGGCCGGATTGTTGATGCGCATATTGAACTCGAACAGCTGATTCTGTGTCTTTCCCGAAACGCCCTTGCGAGTGAGGTTTACGCCATGCCCCATATCGAGCAGAGCATCTACACTCGGCACCAGCTTCACGTGCGTTTCATCATTCACGAAATAAGGGTCGGCCTTGATGGTGGCAGCCACCTTGTCGAAGTCGTAGCCATCCTTCAGTTCGATATAGACCATACGGCGATGAATACCTGTACCCGTGGGGATAGTCATGGAAAGGGCAGCCTTTACACCCTCTACGGCCTTGACGGCAACAGTGTGTCCCATGCTCATGCCCGGACCAAAGTTGGTATAAGTGATGCCCTTCGGGGCAATAGCCTCCAACAATGTACGAACTACAGAGTCGCTTCCCGGATCCCAACCGGCAGAGATGACAGACACAGCACCGTGTGCTTTGGCCTCGGCATCGAGCGTACGGCGCAAGTCAACGATACCGGTATGGATATCAAAGCTATCTACCGTATTGATTCCCAAAGCCAGAATTTCCTTTGCATATTTCTCAACGCTACGTGTCGGGGTGCAGAGAACGGCTACGTCCACGCCCTCCAGCTCCTTGATGTCCTTCACTACGGGATATTCACTCAGTTCGGCAGGACGGTTTTCGGCTCCTGCACGACGTACAACGCCGGCAATTTCAAAGTCCGGTGCAGCCTGTAAGGCCTCCAGTACGTAATGTCCGATGTTGCCATAACCAACGATGGCAGCTCTTACTTTTTTCATTCTTTTATTGGATTTAATGATCAAATTTCTGCTTTAAGCGGGACAAAAATAAGCATTTTCATTAACATCTCGATAGAAAGGCGACCGTAGTTTCATAGATTTTTCTTTTTTTAGAGACTAAAAGTCATTTATTATTCCTACTTTCGTCCCTGATAACAGAGCATTATGATAGAATACATCCGAGGCGAACTGGCTGAGCTAAGTCCTGCCACCGCCATAATAGACTGTAACGGACTGGGATATGCCATCAGCATCTCCCTCAACACGTATGCCGCCATCCAAGGCAAGAAAGAGTGCAAACTATATATCTACGAGGCCATCCGCGAAGACGCTTATCTGCTGTATGGCTTTGCCGACAAGCAGGAACGCGAACTGTTTCTGCTGCTGATTACCGTATCGGGCATCGGCGGCAACACGGCCCGCATGATTCTTTCCGCCCTCTCCGCATCCGAGCTGGTCAACGCCATCAGTACCGAAAACGCCACCTTGCTGAAAGCCGTAAAGGGCATCGGGCTGAAGACGGCCCAACGCATCATTGTTGATTTGAAGGACAAGATAAAGACCGGAGGCATGACCACAGCCGGAAGCATCAACGCATCGCCCGCATTATCAGTAGCCGGAGCACAAGTGCAGGAAGAAGCTATCGCAGCCCTCACCATGCTGGGCTTTGCACAAGCCGCCTCACAGAAAGTGGTATTGGCCATCCAAAAGGAAGACCCCAATGCTCCGGTAGAGCAAGTCATTAAATTAGCCTTGAAGCGGTTATGAAGAAGGCTCCTATTTATATGAAGGACTGGTTGCAGGCCAACCGACGCACACGCATATATCCCAGTGACAAATGGTATCTTGACTTTGCCATCCGGGTACTGCCCGTCATCAAGCAATCGCCCTTGTTTGCCAATAGCGGAAACGGCGTGCAAGTAAAAGCAGCATTAGCGGCTAGCCTTTATCTGCAAGATGTCATTGCACAAGAAGGAGACTGGAAAAGCTTTACTCAAGCTTACCATGACCGATATGGCAGCTACTTACCCTTTTACAACACACAGACAGAAGGTTATATTCCCGATGAAATCAACCGAGAGGACCTTGCCCTTATTTATTGGGCTTTTCAGTCCGGTCCTCAGTTTGCGCCGAAATATATCCTACTCCTTTGGCCCACCATCAACAAGGATTATTCTTTTCTCAACCCATTGGACAAAGAACTTCTCGCTCTAAGCAGTAAATTGTACGACATGATGGATGCCGTTTTCGAAGAAGCCCCCATCTGCGAAGAGCCCACCACCGTATGGTTCATGTTCAATGCCCCTTTAGAAACACCGTCCGAACCACTTCCGATAATCACTCCGGAAACCCACCTGACGGAAGACGTCCAACGTTGTCTGGCATACAGCAAAGGACATCCCCTGCTCTATTTTGCCGACTACAAAGCGCTGTGTGATTTCCTTATAAACGTGTTGGGATGGGAAAAAGAAGACTGCTTACCCGAATTGGAAAAAGAGACAGAATTTGTGATTTATGCCAATGCCAAAGGAATGCTTATTGCCTATAATGTGGCGGCTTATTTCTGCGATGAGCGGAATCCGCTATACAATGCCCGGCGGGCCACGGATGAAGGCTACCAAATGTTTGTCCTTCCCTCCATTTGCCCGTTCGACTTGTTGAAGTATGGCATGACGCAAGGCCTTTTGCCCGATGTGCAATTTCCCTTTCCCCGAGGGAAAGAGGTGCTGCAACAGAACTGGGACTTCATCACTCTCTATTATCTGAAGGATTATTACGAAGGGAAGTAATTCTCGGACAATCCCCCACCTTTCCGATAGAGGGCTTCAAACTCCTCTTCCGTCATGCTGACCGCATTCTTGTTCAAATCGGATAAGCAGAAGTTGACGTCCTTGTCATCACAACACCACTTATCTGTTTTTGGATCATAGGATACCGAGCGGACGGCATTGAACCCGACAAATTCCCAATAGGAGTTACGGGAAGAGGCGAAGTATCGCTTCACTTTGTGAAGCTGACGCTTTTCCATCATAGCGGAAACGATGCACTGCTGTATCTTCTGCAAAGTCCGGACAGTGGCATACTTGGTATGTATCTTCAGGCCGAAACTGAAATAGGCTTGCTGATACTCCGGCTTGCAATCATATACAATGGGACAGATACCCTCCATAGCCCTGTCCAGCGATGCTCCCAGTTCGGCCTTTATCTCCTGGAATGCCTCCTGCGGCTGGCCTTCCGTGGGCAGGGCGCAAAAGAAGTAGATGGTGACATGATTGATTCCCCGCTGAGACCAGTCGGACTTATTGTGTTTCAGTTCGTAATACAGGGTAAAGCCGTCAATCTCTACGGCCGCAACTCCACGCGCCACGTAGAGGAAGTCCTTGCCCCCTACCTTCTTCATGATTCTTGCAAACTGCCTGTTGTTGGCATTGCGCCAAATCCAAAAGACCGATGCCATGAGCAACAGGACGGCAGCGATGATGCAGGCAGTGCTGTAACGCGAAGCTTGCAGGAAGTTCACGTAGCCTATGACAAGCGCAAACCATACGCCCACCATCAGCATACCCTTTATCTCGACATTCTGTTTCATAATCTGTTTTCCTACTGTTTGTTTATTCTGTTTGTCTCCTCACATCTGCTGCAAAAGTATAAAAAGCCCCATTCACCAACAAGCCGAATCGCGCTTTATTTTGCCGCACCAACGGAAAACAGTAAAAGACCGACACAGAATCCGAAAACAAATCTTACATCTTACTCTAATCATCAAACGTCTGAGAATCGTTTCTTTCTGCCCCGAGGCAAGGGTGATGGATTTTTTTGAAACGGAAACAGGTTAATCAGTTACAGATTAAACCGTTATCAAAATATCAACAAATATTCCAGAAAAACAGAAAGGCATGAAGGCCGGAACGAAGATTTTCACCTTGCCCACAGCCACTTGACGAACGAATCGGACACGATGAAGAGGTCGGACATATATATCCCGCGTGTTGGAGATATAGATGCCACGTGTTTCATCTCTATTTCCCGCACATTGGAGATATAGACGCCTCCTGTTCCGCATATAGATGCCTCGCATCGTCGTCCCTTTTCCCACGAGTTTGCAGACCATTTGCCTTGATTTTCCGTCCCTTTTCCCACGAATTTGCAAGCAAAAGTCCACGCCTCAGCCGAGGTTATCCCACGCATTTCCGGCGATAATCCCTGCGATTTCGGACGCAGATTCGCAGTCTTTCAGGAAGCCTTTTTCGGACAGAAATAAAAAATACGGATGAACGAAATGAAAGTTTCATACTAAAAAGGCTTCACCATAAAAGAGGGGAAGAAAAGATTCCTCCATTCTCTTTTACGGTGAAGCCTGCTTATTCGGTCTTCGTAAACTTTACAGCTCGATAATCTCTTCCTTGCAAACCGTCAGTTTTTCCAACCCTTCGGACGTTACAGCCCACGAGTTTTCAATGCCTACGGGGCCTATGCCCGGCAACACAATCTTCGGTTCGAGGGCAAAGACCATGCCCGGCTCCAGTTCCTGCTTCATGCGCGGAGCAATCACAGGCATTTCGTTAATCTCCAATCCGATGCCATGACCGATGAACTTAGCCTTCTGGCCTACCCCCATGAAGTAATCGGCGAAACCGGCCTTGGTCACAATGTCGATGGCAAGGTTATAGAGGTCCTCGCAGACGGTACCCGGCTTGGCACGCTCAACGATGGCTTCCTGAATCTCCAAGCAAGTCTGATGGGCAGCATACGCCTTATCGGGCAGTTTGCCAATGGAGAACACACGGCTCATATCACCCATGTATCCGTAGAAGTTTCCTCCCATATCCACCATCAGGCTCTGTCCGGCTTGCAGCAAAGTGCCGTTGACGCCCCCGGGCAAAGAGGGGTCGAGGCCCTCGCCACCCAAAGCGAAGTCGTAGGGAGAAGGTACGGCGGCATTGTCGCCGGCCAATAGGCTACCCATGAAGATTTCCATGCTCTGACCGAACACGCGGAAAATGCCGAGGTTCCCCTCCAAGCGCATCAAGCGTTCTATCTCAATGGACAACTGACGGTCCGTCATGCCCGGCAGATAGACGGAAGGAATCTGCTCGTATGCCTTGGCATGTGCCAAACCCGAACGACGGAAGATTTCAATCTCCATCTCCGTCTTGATGCTGCGTGCCTGACGTATCAAGGCCGTGCCGCAAGGCAGCACCTCAGCATCGGGGAAGCAAGCCGCCAAACGCTTGTATTCCGTAAAAGAGAGTTCGTCGCCTTCGAGCATCAACTTGGTGGGCAATGGCAGCCCGCATTCCTTAATCAAGTCGGGCAACTGTTCGGGTTTGCGGATGGGATGGATATGTTCCCCTTCAATATCGTTGGGGCGCTTGATAAACAAACGTACCGGAGCGTCCAGCGGCAGATACAGATAACCGCTGACCACACGACCATACGTATAGATTAAGTTCACATTGCAAGTGAAAAGAGCGGCATCAATGCCTTTCTGAGCCATCAGAACGCGAATTTTATCGCGTCTTGTCTTTAATTCGGGTAATAACATTGTTCTATTCTTTGGGTTTTAAAGTTTAGAACACAGAGACACGAAGACACAGAGATATTTCTTTGAAAGGGTTGCCTCATCACCGAGGACACTGAGCAGAAACTCTGTGCACTCCGCAATGCAGTCGTCCCTCACATTTTTTATTTTATAAACTCTGTGTCTCTGTGCCTCTGTGTTCATATATTGGGCACAAAAGTAACGATTTTCTCTATATACCATGCTATTCGGGAACGTAAATGATTTCGCCGTTCTCCAGTTCGTAGGCGATGCCCACCTTCTTGCCCCTCTTTCCACTCTTGGCATCTTGGTCTTCCGACGGAGTGTAACGGTTTATCTTCTGCCCTTCCTTGGTGATGATTTCCATATTCTCCTTGCCGGGGTTCTTCACCATGGTGAAATCTTCCTGACTGAACATCTCCGTCATGTTGTAACGGGTTACCAACGCCACCATCAAGGCTACGGCAAACACCATGGCCACGTCGAAGAGGTTGCCCACCACGCTCATCGGGTCGTTGTCTTCTTCTTTCTTCAACAAATGTCTTCTCATGCCTGTTTACGTTTTTCGTTCAACAATTCGGCCAGGAAATCCAGCTGGGTCATGTCCTGCAAGTACCAACGTTGCTTCACCTGCTGAGTGATGAAGCCGATGGCACTGGCAAACAAGCCGACTACGGTCGTGGCAAAAGCCACCTGCATATTGTAGGCCATGGAAGATATGTCGCCCGTAGAAAGTCCTACCAAAGCAGGTCCCATCGGTATCAACGTACCCATCAGTCCCAGCATCGGGCCCATCTTCGTGAGGGTCTTGGATACGGCCAGGTCTTTGTCGGCTGCAATCTCAAACTCGGCCAACAGGCGTTGTACGTGGGCAGGACTATCCTTTACCGCCAAGATACGGCGCAGGTAGGTGATGACCAGCGAGCTGCTTTTGGCCGGAAGATGTTCCTCCAACTGCGGGATGGCATCGACCGTGAGCGAGTCCATCTCCTTGTGGAGCAAGGCCTCGGTCTTGCGGATGGAAAGATACTGCCCGAAGAAGTTGCCAATGAGCAGAAGGGAACGTACGAAGAGTACAATCAATAGTACGATATCCGGAACCAGAAGTCCCGTGGAAATCCAGAAAAGAATGTCTGAAATGTAATTCA
>JAUNJD010000010.1 GCA_030523205.1 Bacteroides sp. | reverse complement strand
ATACTTATGCTAATTATCGTTAACCGTATTCAGTTTTCGTATTATAGTTCATATCCTTTTTACGCATATTGCATTTATTCGTATTTTATCATATTATAATATATCATATTATCATATTTATACTGTTTTATTTAATTTGCACTTGCCAGCAATCGTGAAGCACTGCCATCGGTCAGGTCATACACCATGGTTTCTTCATTCAGGTTGTAAGTCTTGCTGCGGGCATCCCAAAGGGCATAATCCACAGTTACTGAATCAGCAGAATAATTCACTTCCATCTTGAAGTAAGGCACCCAAGCTTCGTTTATGCTGTCCCATTTGGAAGCTTGTTTGATGGTGACGCGATTCTCATCATCGTACGTGAAGGTGTAGAGCAGATGACGGGTCAGATAACCTTCGTTATTCTTGTAAATGGTCCTCTGTGCAACACGGTTGCCATCCATCACTTCATTCTTTACATACTCGGTAGGGTTGGCGGCACTTGCCGTGAAGTTTATTCCGCTTACCATTACCACTGCCATTACTACCAATGCTTTGAAAAATACTGTTGTCTTCATAATCGTTATTTTTTATTGTTATTATTACTTGTTTATTAGTCAGACGAAGGCGACGATTCAAAAGTTGCAATTCCAGCAATCTTTTTCTCGAACGCTTTCGCCTATTATAAGTCAAATGCCGTGCCAAACATTTAATCTACTGATAATCAATAACAATTAAAAATAACGAGGTGTTCGTTTTCGGACAAGTGTCCGCACAAAAGCGGACAGCGGACAACTATCAAAGCAAAAAAATCAACCGTTTATCCTACATATTACCGATACTTCTTTTTCAATGATTCGTATTCGTCCTGCGAAATGCGAATGACGGTACCGTGACGGGGGGTAAACGTTCCGGTTGTAGGCGTACTCTTCACCCACTCGAAATGAAGCAGGTCGCTGCTGCGGCAGAACTGGCAAAAGCCTGACTTGAAACAATCATATACCAGCATCCAGCCACCCTCGGCCAAAGGATAGGCACACGAACCTTCAGAGGCAATGTCGTTGGGCTGCATACGCCCTTCGACCAACGTCCATTCGTCCGACTTATGCAGGTCGGTAAATACATACTGACGACGCATCAATCCGTCTGCCGAACCCCATGTGTTGAAGAAAAGATGATACTGGCCCGATTCATCTTGCACGATGTCGGTATCAATGGTAGGATACGGATAGCTGAAAAGTGACTGAGGCGGGCACGTCACATCCGAAAAATCATCGTTGGCATAGGTATAATAGACGGCATCCTGCGGATAAGGGCCTTCCTTCGCGGAATGCAGGGAGAAGTATATCATGTACTTCCGTACCGAAGGGTCCCAAATGGTCTGTGGTGCCCATACGGCATTGGCCTTGGCGGCATCCTCACCGGCAAAACGACGGTGAAAGTCGATGGCATGATGCTCCCAGTCAATCAGGTTGCGCGAACGCATCATCACGATTCCGTGGTTGGACCATTTGCCTTTGCTGAAGTCCATATCCGTCGCCACCATATAGAACCAACCGTCGTCGCCACGCAAGATGTGCGGGTCGCGCACACCTCCCATCAACGAGATGGTATCGGATGCAATGACCGGACTGCCATCGTTGAGCGGCACAAAGTCAAGCCCATCGTCGCTGACGGCATAGCAGATTTGTTGCTGGACAGTGGAGTTGCCTGTAAAATAGACGAATAAATAATACCACTTTACAGATTCAGCAGATAGATTAACTGTGCAGAATAGAACCGACAGAAGCAACAATACTTTTTTCATAAACATATCAACACTATACAAAAAATTTACTCAAAAATAGGAACAATCTCATAAATGAATATACAATGAAGTTATATCGGTATAAACATTAACTTTCTATTAATGCATTTAACACATATCGGTTGGGAAAACACAATTTACTTACTTTGTACCTTTGCGTATCCCCTCCAAATACGCCGCCAACGTCTCTCCCGTGTATCGCTTAAATAATCGGCTTAGGTCTTGCGAACGGTCAAGGCCCAGGTCATAGGCTATCTGCTTGGTGGGGATGCCGGCCATCAGCTTGTTCTTTATCATCCGCACCACGGCTTGATGGATGTGCTCCATGGCTGCTTGCCCGGTCCATTTCTTTACGATGTCGGAGAAGTAGTTGGGCGAGAGGCATAGCTCTTGTGCACACCACGTCACGGTGGGGAGGCCTTGCTGAACGGGTTTGTCGCTTGTAAGGTAGGAGGCTATCAAGGCGTCGAAACGCTCTAGCAGGTTGTTGCCACTCCGCTTCATTGCGGCAAACTGACGGTTATAGAAGCGCCTGCAATATTGCAGTATCAGTTTGATGTAGGAAGCAAGTATCTGATCCTGATACAGTTTGTCGTCCTCGGCTAATATGCCTTGCAGCTGAGTGAGGAGGGAAAGGTAAATCTCGCGCTCGCTGTGCGTCATGTGCAGAGCCTCGTTGATGTGATACTCAAAGAAGGTACACTCCCCTATCGTTTCCTCCAACGACGTGCCGCGCAACAAGTCGGGATGGAATAACAAAGCCCAGCCCCGACGCTCGAACCGCCGTCCGTTGTAGTCCACGCCCCCTATCTGTCCGGGCGATACGCAGACCAGCGTTCCTTCCTTGTAGTCGTAGATGCCTTGCCCGTATGTCAGGTCCTCCAGCGTATCGTCTAATAGGAAAAGGGCGTAAATGGAGAAATTTACCTTGGTGTGCAGTATGGGAGAAACCTTGGCATACTCCACTACGCTAACCAACGGATGCTGGTCGGGGTGGCCGACGAAGGCGTTGTAGTCGTGTACGCTCTTTACGGTTAATATGTTCTCCATACGCTTCAAGTTTTTAGGGAGGGGCAGCATTCGCTGCATCCGCAAAGATAACATTTTCGTCAGCACAGCAAGCAATGACGAAGAACAAAATCAGAAAATATGGTAGAAACAACGATGATTTTGCCCCCTTTCCGCTAACACCAACCGAGTACCTTTGTCGCAGAAACCAATAAAAAACAGAAAGCATAATGGACAGACGTAGTTTTATAAAGCGGTCGTTGTGGGCCGCAGGTGGAATGATGGCGGCTCCGGCTTTGTATGCGGACGGACTGTCAGGCAATGGATTAAATAACAATCAAAAGCATATGACAATGGACTATGTAACACTGAACAATGGCGTGCAGATGCCAATCTTGGGCTATGGCACGCTGAGGATTCCGGCCGATAAATGTGCCGACTGTGTGTCGCAAGCTATCCGCAGCGGATGGCGACTGCTCGACACAGCCAAGAACTATGCCAACGAGGTGATGGTGGGCGAAGGCATCCGCCGTAGCGGGATAGACCGCAAGGAGCTGTTCGTTACCTCCAAGCTTTGGCTCAAGGATTATGGCTACGAGCAGGCAAAAGTGGCTTTTGAAGCTACGCTCCGCCGCTTGCAGCTGGATTATCTCGACCTCTACCTGTTGCACCAACCCTTCGGCGACGTGTACGGTGCATGGCGGGCGTTGGAGGAGCTTTACGAAGCCGGGCGCATCCGTGCCATAGGCATCAGCAATTTCTATCCCGACCGTGTGGTGGATTTTGCGTTCGTAAACCGGGTGCGTCCGGCTGTCAATCAGATAGAATTCAGCCCTTACTTTCAGCGTTGGGCAGACAAACGGGTGAACGACGAATATGGTGTACAGGTAGAATCGTGGGGACCGCTTTGCTCGGGTATGCGCCCTGAATTGTTGCAAGAGCCTACCCTTGTCGAAATAGGGAAGAAGTACGGCAAGACCCCTGCCCAAGTCATCCTGCGCTGGCTGACGCAACAGGGCGTTGTCACCATCTGCAAGACGGAGCGCCCCGAACGCATGATAGAGAACTTGGAAAGTCTCGACTTCAAGCTCTCTGTGGAGGATATGACGCAACTATCCAAACTCGACAAAGGACACACCATAGCAAAAAACCACCGCTCGCCCGAAGACGTAAAATGGTTTCATACAGAGGCGACGCGGTAATTAACTCCCTACAATTCAATTCAATAAAAACATTATTAAAACCAAAACAAAGATGGAAATAACATTCAAAGATAAAGTAGCCCTCGTCACAGGAGCGGCAGTAGGAATCGGATGGACAGCGGCACGTATGTTTGCCGAGGCAGGTGCATCCGTCGTATTGATTGACATGAACAAACAACAGGTAGAAGAACGGGCCAATGAACTGATTGCCTCCGGGCATCAGGCCATTGGCTTGGCCTGTGATGTGTCGAAAGAAGAAGAGGTAAAAGCCGTCATCGAACAAGCCGTAGCCACCTTTGGCCGCATAGACGCCGCCTACAACAATGCAGGCATCCATGCCGCCGTGCGCGAAGAACTGGCCGATACCGAAGGTTGGGACTTCGACCACGTGATGGCCGTCAATCTGCGTGGCATCTGGAACTGCATGAAGTACGAACTGATGGAAATGAAGAAGCAAAGCAGCGGTGCCATTGTCAATTGCTCTTCGCAAGGGGGTGTAGTGGGTATTCCATATATCGGTGCCTATACCGCATCAAAGCACGCCATATTGGGACTGACCAAATCTACCGCCTTAGAGTATGCACGTTTAGGCATTCGCATCAACGCCATTTGTCCCGGCACGTGCGATACGCCCATGGTGCGCCACGCCTGCGAGATGTCGCCCGACCACATGGCACGTGTCATCGACGCTATCCCACTGGGCCGCGTGGGCAAGCCCGAAGAGATTGCCGCAATGGTGCTATTGCTATGCAGTGACTATGCCGGCTTCGCCATCGGACAGACGTGGGAAATGGACGGTGGATATACAGTAATGTAAGAATACATCTAGTTGACAGGTAATTATGGTTGAAATATCAGTGATTTATTCACTCATTTTTCTCATGCGGCTACCTATTTTTGTATTGGTAAAACTTAATCATCTAATTAAAAAGAAACAAATATGAAATCTGTAAAATTAAACAATGGTGTCGAAATGCCTCTGTTGGGCTATGGTGTCTATTTGGTTACTCCCGAGGAGTGTGAACGTTGCGTGTCGGATGCAATTAGTGTAGGTTATCGCAGCATCGACACGGCACAGGCTTATTATAACGAAGAAGGAGTGGGAGCCGCCATTGTCAAGTGTGGTGTACCCCGCAACGAACTGTTCATCACGACCAAGGTATGGATAACCAATGCCGGCGAAAAGAAAGCGGCTGCCAGCATTGACGAATCGTTGCGAAAACTACGTACCGACTACATCGACCTCTTGCTCATTCATCAGCCGTTCTCCGATTATTACGGCACATATCGTGCCATGGAGCAGGCATACAAAGCCGGAAAAGTACGTGCTATCGGAGTAAGCAACTTCTATCCTGACCGCTTCGTCGATCTGGCAGAGAACGTAGAAATTAAACCTGCTGTCAATCAGCTGCGCACCAACGTATTCAGTCAGCAATGGGATTCGGAAGTCGAAATGACGAAATACGGCACGCACATCATGGCATGGGCACCGATTGCACAGGCCAACGAAGCACTTTTTGAAAATCCGACGATAAAAGCCATTGCCAACAACCACGGCAAGACGCCTACACAAGTGGCACTCCGCTACCTCGTTCAGCGCAATATCATTGCTATTCCCAAGTCCACGCATCGGGAACGCATGATACAGAACTTAGATGTCTTCAACTTCGAACTGACTGCTGCCGAAATGGAAAGTATCCGCCCACTGGACCAACCGCAGGACTTCCAATGGTCGCATCGTAATCCGGCTCTCGTGCGCTTCTTGCTCAACTACGACAAGCAGAATAATCCGAATAAAAAATAAAGCAGATGACAAGATTTATTCTTCCGTCTCCACCTCCCCTATCTCGTAATTGATGGTGCGGCGATATGTACTCCCATAGCTGACGGTCTTCGCCACGCAAGAAGTCAGTATATCGTCGCTATCAGTGGTATAGGTGTAAGTGGTGATTTCTTCACTCTCGCTATTGTTCGTAGGCTGAAGAGCGGTGACAAGCGTATCGAAGGCATCGCCCAGCAAGCCTCCGTACAGGGCTACGGCATGGACGGAAAGCGGATAGGATTCGGTGAAGAACAAACAAGGAAGATGAGAAACATTGGCAGTACCTGCTGAAGAAGTGGGTACTGTCAGTTGATAACTCTGTTCGTACGTATCTATCCGGATGCTGATGATTGGGGCTTGTTCGTCGGTATAGTCAATGCTGACGGTGGAATAAGGGGTACTGGCATCTTCTAGCGTCTCCGTCAGATAGGAAAGCAGATGTTTGCCGGCAGACGTATCGGTATAGGAGAAGGTGTATTGACGAACGCTTCCCCCACCCTGTTGCCACACGCAAGCAGTGGCACAGCCGTGGTCGGTATCCAGCGTATAGGTCAGTTCATTGCCCGAATCGTCGGACACAAGGACTTGATTTCCACTATATGTCACGCTTGTTGTGCTTTCCATGCTCATCTCCTCGCCGTTTGCCTCGAAACTCTGAAGCATGGTATAGGAGGTAAGAAGGTCGTCGGCATACAGGTAGGTTTGCGTGTTGGTGACAGGCTGTGCGTCGCTTGTCATCACTTCCGTAAGTGTCACTTGTCGGTAGCTTACTTCGGCGGATTCTTCTTCCACCGTTGCCTCCTTGTCGTCGCTACAAGACACTAGCAACAGAGGGAGCAACAAAGAAACGAAACAGATTCTTTTCATCGGATAAATCATATTAATATATCATTACAAATAATACTGTTTTATACTCATTTTTTCTCAGCCAAATAGACACCTCCTAGCAGCAGGACGGAACCCAGAAGTGCCATCCATGTCAGTCGTTCGTCCAAGAATATGACGGCACCCACCAATGTGAACAGCGGATTCAGGTAGATGTAATTTGAAGACCGAAGCATACCCAGCCGCTTCATTACCAGATTCCATCCGCCAAAACAAAGCAGGGAAGCCACCACACCCAAAAACAAGAGGTTGCCCCATACGCTGACATCAGCAAAAGCCGTCAACGGAAACTGCCACGGATGGACAATGAAAGCCGGAAGGATGGTAAGCAGTCCGTAGAAGAACACTTTGCGGGTGATGAACACCGTACTGTAACGCTCTCCTACCCTCTTCATTATCAAACTATAAAATGCCCACGACAACGATGCCAACAACGAAAGGAAATCGCCCAGCGGAGAAATCTTCAGCACAAAACTGCCGTTATACACCACCAGTCCCATGCCGACAAGTGCCGTCAGCGAACCGACAATCAGCCCACGACCGGCCTTCTCGTTTTTGTAAAAGAGCAGCGAAAGCAAGGCTGTTATCAACGGAGTGGTGCAGACAATGAACGACACGTTGGTGGCCAACGTAATGCCCAATGCCGTATTCTCCGTCAGGAAGTACATCGAACCGCCCGTCACGCCAAGGGCCAGCATCCAGAGTTCGTCCGCCCAACTATCGGCAAACAATTTTTTCGGAGATACCAGCCATATACCTATATAAGCTATCAGAAAGCGTAGCAGGAATATCTCCTGCGGGGTAAGCCCGTCAGCTATCAGTTTCTTGGTCGAGATAAAAGTCAGTCCCCAGATGGCCACAATGACGATGGCCAACAGATGGTATATGTAATTGCGCTCGGTGTTCATCGGTTGCAGTTCAAAGAATAATGTGGGGGCAAATATACGAATAATGAACAAGGATTGGTGGACAAGTAAAACCAAAAATCTGAATAAACAGGTTGAAACAAACACCTTATTATAGAAATACACCCCAACAAACGTATAAATCAGAAAATAAACTGTAAATTTGCACCGATTATTAACAAGGATTTCAACCAATAAACAAAGCATATCAACAAGTTTTCAACAAGAAACTTAAAATAATGAAGTTGACAAGGGACAAGCCCGCAAGGCAACAAGTATGTCTTCGTAGTCTGGTTAACTCGTTCCCTGTCAACTAACTCAAAACTCAAAAACTTAAAAACTTAAAATATGGAATACAATTTCAGGGAGATTGAAAAGAAATGGCAGAAAAGGTGGGTGGACGAGAAAACCTACCAAGTGACAGAAGACGAAACAAAACAGAAATACTACGTACTGAATATGTTCCCCTACCCCAGCGGTGCGGGACTTCACGTAGGTCATCCCTTGGGCTACATTGCTTCGGACATCTACGCCCGCTATAAACGCCTGCAAGGTTTCAACGTGCTGAACCCCATGGGATATGATGCTTACGGACTACCCGCCGAGCAGTATGCCATACAGACCGGTCAGCACCCTGCAATTACCACCGTCAACAATATCAACCGCTACCGCGAACAGTTGGACAAGATAGGTTTCTCCTTCGATTGGAACCGCGAAGTGCGTACTTGCGACCCCGAATACTACCAATGGACGCAATGGGCTTTCCAGAAGATGTTCGGTAGCTACTATTGCAACAAGGCCTGCCAAGCACGCCCTATCGAAGAACTGATTGAAGCCTTCAGCAAGACGGGCACCGAAGGTCTGGATGTGGCTTGTAGCGAAGAGCTGAGCTTCACAGCCGATGAATGGAACGCCAAGAGCGAAAAGGAGAAGCAGGAAACACTGATGAACTACCGCATCGCTTACTTGGGCGAAACGATGGTGAACTGGTGTCCGGAGCTGGGCACGGTGCTTGCCAACGATGAAGTGATAGACGGTGTCAGCGCACGCGGCGGTTATCCCGTGGTTCAGAAGAAGATGCGCCAATGGTGCTTGCGTGTGTCGGCCTACGCTCAACGTTTGTTGGACGGACTGGACACCATCGACTGGACCGAATCGTTGAAAGAAACACAAAAGAACTGGATAGGCCGTAGCGAAGGTACCGAAGTACAGTTCAAAGTAAAAGACAGCGATTTGGAGTTTACCATCTTCACCACCCGTGCCGACACCATGTTTGGTGTTACCTTCATGGTATTGGCTCCCGAAAGCGAATTGGTACCCAGCCTAACTACCGAAGCACAGAAAGCCGAAGTAGAAGCTTACTTAGACCGCACCAAGAAGCGTACCGAGCGCGAACGCATTGCCGACCGCAGCGTGACGGGCGTATTCTCGGGCAGCTACGCCATCAACCCCTTCACGGGCGATGCAGTGCCCATCTGGATTAGCGACTATGTATTAGCCGGATATGGTACGGGTGCCATCATGGCTGTACCTGCACACGATAGCCGCGACTACGCCTTTGCCAAGCATTTCAATCTGCCCATCATTCCACTGGTGGAAGGTTGCGATGTAAGCGAAGAGAGCTTCGATGCCAAGGAAGGAATCGTTTGCAACTCACCGAAGTTGGACGGTAACTCTACCCCCTACTCTTCTTTGAATCTGAACGGTTTGACCATTAAAGAAGCCATTGCAGCTACCAAAAAATACGTCAAAGAACACCATTTAGGTCGCGTCAAGGTGAATTTCCGTTTGCGCGATGCCATCTTCTCGCGTCAGCGTTATTGGGGCGAGCCTTTCCCGGTATATTATAAAGACAATATGCCCTACATGATTCCCGAAAGCTGTCTGCCGTTGGAATTGCCCGAGGTAGCCAAATTCTTGCCGACAGAGACGGGTGAACCTCCCTTGGGCCACGCCACAAAGTGGGCATGGGACACCGTGAACAACTGCGTAACAGAAAATGAAAAGATAGACAACATCACCATCTTCCCCTTGGAACTGAACACCATGCCGGGTTTTGCAGGCTCCAGTGCCTACTATCTACGCTACATGGATCCGCGTAACCACACAGCCCTCATCGACAAGAAAATAGATGAATACTGGAAGAGCGTGGACCTCTACGTAGGTGGTACGGAGCACGCTACGGGACACCTTATCTATTCCCGTTTCTGGAACAAGTTCCTGCACGACCTCGGCGTATCGTGCGTGGAAGAACCGTTCCAAAAGCTGGTGAACCAAGGTATGATTCAAGGACGAAGCAACTTTGTATATCGCATCAAGGATACCAATACGTTTGTCTCGCTGAATCTGAAGGATAAGTACGACACTACCCCACTCCACGTGGATGTGAATATCGTATCGAACGACGTACTGGACGTAGAAGCCTTTAAGGCATGGCGTCCTGAATATGCTACGGCTGAGTTCATCCTCGAAGATGGCAAATACATCTGCGGATGGGCTGTGGAAAAGATGAGTAAGTCCATGTTCAACGTAGTGAATCCGGACATGATTGTCGAGAAGTATGGTGCCGACACATTGCGTATGTACGAAATGTTCCTGGGCCCCGTAGAACAATCAAAACCTTGGGATACAAACGGCATCGACGGCGTACACCGCTTCATCAAGAAGTTCTGGACGTTGTTCTACGACCGTAGTGGAAACTTCCTTGTCAAGGATGAACCTGCCACGAAGGATGAACTGAAATCACTGCACAAACTGATTAAGAAGGTGACGTCGGACATTGAACAGTTCTCCTACAACACATCGGTCAGCGCATTCATGATTTGCGTCAACGAGTTGGTTGCCTTGAAGTGCAGCAAGAAGGAGATTCTGAGCAAGTTGCTCATCGTGCTCGACCCGTTTGCTCCCCACGTATGCGAGGAACTTTGGGAAGCACTGGGAGGCGAAGGACTAGTTTGCGATGCTGCTTGGCCCACTTACAACGAAGAATACTTGGTAGAGAATACCGTAAACTACACCATCTCCTTCAACGGAAAGGCACGCTTCAACATGGAGTTTGCCGCCGATGCTACGTCAGAAGACATTCAGGCCGCCGTATTGACCGATGAGCGTTCGGCCAAGTGGATAGAAGGCAAATCTATCAACAAGGTCATCGTAGTGCCGAAGAAGATTGTGAACGTGGTGGTGAAATAACTCAAAACTCAAATATATGAATCATATCAAGAGACCGACAAAGGCTGAAATAAGCAGGGAACTGAAAGACTACGTGCTCATCACGTTGGGACTTGTCAGTTATGCGCTGGGATGGGCGGCTTTCCTCATCCCTTACCAGATCACGACGGGCGGAACGACGGGTATCGGTGCCATCATTTATTACTCCACCGGTTTTCCCATCCAATACTCGTACTTCATTATCAATGCGGTACTGATGACGTTTGCCATCAAGATTCTGGGTCCCCGATTCAGCATCAAGACTACGTACGCCATCTTCATGCTTACGTTTCTGCTCGGTTTCTTTCAGATGCTGATAAAGAACCCTGACGGTACTTTCCCGCTCATCCTCGGTGCCGGCGAAGACTTCATGGCCTGTCTGATAGGTGCCACCATGTGTGGTGTTGGACTGGGCATCGTGTTCAACTGTAACGGAAGTACAGGAGGAACGGACATCATTGCCGCCATCATCAACAAATACCGCGACGTCACGTTGGGCCGCATGATTATGGCTTGTGATGTGGTGATTATCAGTTCGTGCTACTTTGTCTTCCACGACTGGCGACGGGTCATCTTTGGTTTTGTTACGCTGTTCGTCATCGGTTATGTACTAGACTACATCGTGAACAGTACCCGACAGTCGGTTCAGTTCTTCATCTTCTCAAAGGAATATGATAAGATTGCCGACCGAATCACCAAGGAGACCCACCGAGGCGTCACCGTGCTCGACGGCACAGGCTGGTACAGCAAGGGCAATGTAAAAGTGCTGGTGGTGCTGGCATACAAACGTCAATCGGTGGAGATATTCCGTCTGGTGAAAGACATTGACCCCAATGCCTTTGTATCTCAAAGTTCGGTCATCGGTGTGTATGGCGAAGGATTCAACAAACTGAAAGGAAAGTAAGTTTGTGTGGTTGTAAGTTCATAAGTTTATGAGTTTATAAGTTGGTGAATTTGTGAGTTTATAAGTTATTTACTTTATAAGTTTGTGAGTTTGTAAATATGAGAAAGAAATTCGTTTTTGCTACCAACAATGCGCATAAGTTGGAAGAAGTATCTGCCATCTTGGGTGACAAGGTCGAGTTGTACAGCATGAAGGACATCGACTGCTACGACGACATCCCCGAGACAGCCGATACATTGGAAGGAAATGCACTGTTGAAAGCCCGTTACATCTACGAGCATTACCACAAAGATTGCTTTGCCGACGATACGGGCTTGGAAGTAGAAGCACTGAACGGTGCCCCCGGTGTATATTCGGCCCGTTATGCAGGCGATGCACACAACTCGGAAGCCAATATGCGCAAACTACTGCACGACCTCGAAGGCGTAGAGAACCGTAAAGCCCGATTCCGCACCGTCTTTGCCTTGATTATCGACGGAAAGGAACATCTATTCGAAGGCATTGTGAAGGGTGAAATCATCAAGAATAGGAGAGGGACATCGGGCTTCGGCTACGACCCCATATTTGTTCCCGAAGGTTACACACAGACTTTTGCCGAGATGGGCAACGAAGAGAAGAACAAAATCAGCCACCGCGCCGTAGCCACAAAAAAGCTATGTAAGTTCTTGCTGAAGTAAAGAAGAAATGCTTCAATAAGTTCAATACAAAAGATGCTTATCTACAAGCAATTTAGTCCTTGCTCGTAGATAAGCATTTATTTTATAAGAAGATAAGATTGTAATGTTTAAAGCCCCAGCTTTGCCGAAATCTCCAGCATTCGCTTGATGGGCTTTACGGCCTTTTCGGCTACTTCGGGATCTACCTTTATTTCGGGAGATTCGTTCTTCAGACAGTTGTACAACTTCTCCATTGTGTTGAGCCGCATGAAGCTGCATTCGTTACAGGCACAGGTGCTGTCGTTGGGTGGGGCAGGGATGAAGGTAGTCTGCGGACACTTCTTCTGCATCTCGTGAAGAATGCCGGATTCAGTAGCTACGATGTACTTCTTTTCGGGATGTGCAACGGCATACTTCAGCAAGGCAGCGGTAGAACCTACCACATCAGCCAACTTCAGCAAAGCACCCTTGCATTCGGGGTGAGCCAAGACGAGGGCATCGGGATTCTCAGCTTTTAATTCAACAATCTTTTCAACCGAGAATTTCTCGTGTACATGGCAAGCGCCGTCCCATAATAACATATTCCGACCGGTGATGGAGTTGATATAATTACCAAGATTTCTGTCGGGACCAAAGATTATTTTCTCATCTTTGGGGAAGCTTTCCACTATCTGACGGGCATTGGTGGAAGTCACCACCACGTCGGTCACTGCCTTGACGGCTGCCGTGGTGTTGACGTAGGATATCACCGTATGCCCGGGGTGCTCACTCACAAACTGAGCGAACTTGTCGGCAGGACAACTGTCGGCCAACGAACAGCCTGCTTCCATGTCGGGCACCAGCACCTTCTTGTCAGGACAAAGCACTTTGGCTGTTTCACCCATGAAGTGAACACCGCACATCACGATGATGTCTGCTTCTGTCTTGGCAGCCCATTGTGCCAAGGCCAGACTGTCGCCCACGTAGTCGGCTATGTCCTGTATTTCTCCCTTCTGGTAGTAGTGGCCCAGAATGATTGCATTCTTCTCTTTCTTCAGCTGCTTGATAGCTTCAATCAGATTATCCATAATTATATTTTTTAATTTCTCTTTTTAGAAAAAAATCTCTTTGATAGTAATGATAGGCGGTTAATAGTGTGGATAAATAAAGTGGCTTTTTCTTGTCTATGAAGTTATTAGTATCAAGCCGAATTTTACGCATACAGTTATCAACGTATGCAGATAAATGTTCTTCCTTGATAATAAGCTTTCTGCTTCAGATTATCCTTCATTCATCAACAGCCTGTTAATAAGCCGCAAAGTTAATAACTTTCGTGTTATAAACCGTCTATATGATGCTGAAAAATGTGTTTATATAAGCTTGGAAAATTCTTCTTAACTTTTTTGTAATGTTCGTTACACAGTTGTAATATGCAGAGTTTTGAATAATGCAAGAAAAATTTCTGAAAATCTTTCCCGCCTGTATTGACACCTTTTCAACGGTTATTAACCGGGATTTGAACGGAAAGAAGTATCTTTGCCTTTAAATGAAGAACTTTTTTAAATGAAGAATGAAGAATTTGGCTGCGCAATAGATAGTGTGTGTTGATTCTTCAAACTCATGAGCTTAAGAACTTATAAACTCAAGAACTCACAAACTTATAAACTTAAAAACTCAAGTATATGCATCGTAAACTGAAGATTACCGAGTTAAATCGCATAAGTACAGAAGAATTTAAGGAAGCCGAAAAGTTGCCTTTGGTGGTGGTGCTGGACAATATACGTAGCTTGCACAACATTGGTTCGGTATTCCGCACTTCGGATGCTTTTCGTATCGAGTGCATCTACCTGTGTGGCATTACGGCTGTTCCGCCACATCCTGAGATGCACAAGACGGCTTTAGGTGCAGAATTCACCGTAGATTGGAAGTATGTTAATAACGCGGTGGAAGCTGTTGATAACCTCCGAAAAGAAGGATATATGGTCTATTCCGTGGAGCAGGCCGAAGGCAGCATCATGCTGAACGAACTGACACTGGAGCATGGAAAGAAGTATGCCGTAGTGATGGGCAATGAAGTGAAAGGCGTGCAACAGGAAGTCATCGACCATTCGGACGGTTGCATTGAAATTCCACAATACGGTACTAAACATTCATTGAATGTATCAGTGACGGCGGGTATTGTGATTTGGGACTTGTTCAATAAGCTGAAGTGAAACAAGTATCTGTAAGTTGTAAATAAGAAAGCTATGTTTTCTTCTCCGTAAAACAGTGTTTTCGTGAGTGGAAAACATAGCTTTTTCTTTTTATTTTCTTCCAAAGTCTGCCGGTATTTCTCCCCATTCTTTGGTTTCCCATTTCATGATTTTGGTGGTGTATGTATTCTCACGCAACCATTTTTCTGCACGTTCTATCAGCTGGAAGAGAGGTTCGCTTTTGTCGTTGCGCGGCAATTTGGTCTTGCATTTCTTTTGTCGTATCCAGCTGATGGCATTGACGCTGTCGCTGTAAATGGGCATATCGAACCCTTTTTGTTTCAGCAAAGCCAGTCCATGGACAATGGCAAGAAATTCACCGATGTTGTTGGTGCCGTACATGGGGCCGAAGTGGAATATCTCTTGACGGCTAGCTACGTATACACCACGATATTCCATTTGTCCCGGATTACCGCTACAAGCCGCATCTACGGCCAAACTATTGTCTATGACGGAGGCGGGTAGGATGGTTGGTGCCGTCGGCTTTCTGTTGCTCTTGTTGTTTGCCGAATGGCCTATATATTCGTATGGAGAGGCGGCAAAAGCATCTTGTGCTTCCTGCAAGGTGTCGAACGATTTGTATTTGGCTCCGGCATATCCCTTGACTTGCTGCTGACAGGCTGTCCAGCTATTGTAAATGCCTGTCGAAAAACCTTCCCAAACTACGTAGAACTTTTCTTTTTTCATTCTTACTCTTTTTTAAGTAGAGTTGCAAAGATACGATGATAAATTCAATATTCTGTATTAGTTTGCGAAGTTATGGGCGAATTACTTTTCTTGCTTATCTATTTGCAAAAATCTCCACGCTTATTTTGTACTGCCCCTGCTTTGCATTACCTTTGCTGCCAAAGCTCTACGGGGCTTAATATGGTAAGCAAAAATTATGATACGTATTTTCTTGACCGGCTATATGGGAGCCGGTAAAACAACTTTGGGCAAGGCTTTTGCCCGTGCGCTGAATGTGCCGTTCATCGACTTGGACTGGTATATAGAGGAACGTTTTCACAAATCCATCCGTCAGCTCTTTGCAGAACGTGGAGAAGATGCCTTCCGCGAACTGGAGAAGACAATGCTGCACGAAGTAGGCGAGTTTGAAGACGTGGTTATTTCTACCGGTGGCGGCACGCCTTGTTTTTTCGACAACATACAGTATATGAACAGTCAGGGGCAGACTGTTTTCTTGGATGTTCATCCCGATATTCTTTTCCGCCGTCTGCAAGTGGCTACACAGCAACGTCCCGTCCTGCAAGGCAGGACCGACGAAGAACTGCGTGCCTTCATTGTAGAGAATCTTGAAAAGCGAAATCCTTACTATTCGCAGGCACGCTATCGGTTTGATGCCGGGCATTTGGAAAGTCGTCAGCAGATAGCCGAATCCGTGCAACAATTACGTAATATATTGGGCGTTTAAGCCTGCTCTTCCTTCTGTTTTCGTGCAAATTAAGGTGCGAAGAGGGCGGTTGTACGCATAAACTAGTCTTAGCTTTGTGTGTATCTTCCTTTTTTTCTATCTTTGCGTGCATCTGCGTTTTATGCTACGGATGCAAAGTCTCCTGAACAAGGCAGATATAAACTAAAAGAAATTGAGTGTTAAATAGTAAATTGTAAAAAGTCTAATTTGTAGATGAATCGATGAGAAAATGGCGTATTGAAGATTCAGAAGAGCTGTACAACATCACGGGTTGGGGCACTTCGTACTTTAGTATCAATGAAAAAGGACATGTAGTAGTGACACCGCGCAAAGACGGAGTAGCCGTTGACCTGAAGGAGTTGGTAGATGAATTGCAGCTGCGTGATGTGACGGCCCCCATGCTGGTGCGCTTTCCCGACATCTTGGATAACCGCATCGAGAAAGTGTCCTGCTGTTTCAAGAAGGCTGCCGAAGAATATGGTTACAAGGCAGAGAACTTCATTATTTACCCCATTAAGGTGAATCAGATGCGTCCCGTCGTGGAGGAGATGATTAATCACGGAAAGAAGTTCAATCTGGGGTTGGAAGCCGGTTCCAAGCCCGAACTGCATGCCGTGATTGGTGTGAACACCGACCCCGATTCGTTGGTGGTGTGCAACGGATACAAAGACGAAAGTTTCATAGAATTGGCTTTGCTTGCACAGAAGATGGGCAAGCGCATCTATCTTGTGGTGGAGAAGCTGAACGAACTGAATCTGATAGCCAAGATGGCCAAGCAACTGAAGGTGCGTCCCAACATCGGCATCCGTATCAAGCTGGCTTCCAGCGGAAGCGGCAAGTGGGAAGAGAGTGGGGGAGATGCCAGCAAGTTCGGTCTGACTTCCAGTGAACTGCTCGAAGCCCTCGATTTCCTCGAAAAGAAAGATATGAAGGACTGCCTGAAGCTGATTCATTTCCACATCGGCAGTCAGATTACTAAGATACGCCGCATCAAGAACGCCTTGCGTGAAGCGTCGCAGTTCTATGCACAACTGCACAAGATGGGCTTCAACATCGAGTTTGTGGATACAGGCGGTGGCATGGGAGTAGATTATGACGGTACCCGCTCTTCGAACAGCGAAAGCTCTGTCAACTATTCCATCCAAGAATATGTAAACGACGTAGTGTCAACTTTTGTTGATGTAGCCGACAAGCATAATTTCCCACATCCTAACATCATCACCGAAACCGGACGTAGCTTGACGGCCCATCACTCTGTGCTTATATTCGAAGTGCTGGAGACTGCTTCCCTGCCCGAAATGGACGATAACTGGGAGCCTGACGAGAATGCACACGAACTGGTGAAGGAGCTTTATGCCATCTGGGATAACCTGAACCAACGCAGTATGCTGGAGCCTTGGCACGATGCACAGCAGATTCGCGAAGAGGCGCTCGACCTTTTCAGTCATGGCATCGTAGATTTGAATACCCGTGCACAGATAGAGAAACTCTATTGGAGCATCTGCCGCGAAATCAATTCCATCGCCAGCAACATGAAGCATTGCCCCGAGGAGTTCCGCAAGCTGAGCAAGCTGTTGGCCGACAAATATTTCTGCAACTTCTCACTCTTTCAGTCGCTGCCCGACTCTTGGGCCATCGACCAAATGTTTCCCATCATGCCTATCCAGCGTCTGGACGAACGCCCCGACCGCGAAGCAACCATTCAGGACATGACCTGCGATTCGGATGGTAAGGTAGCCAATTTCGTTACTTCGCGTCCCGATGCTACGACCTTGCCTCTGCATTCTTTGCGCGATAAGGAGCACTATTACCTGGCAGTCTTCTTGGTGGGAGCCTATCAAGAGATATTGGGCGATATGCACAATCTGTTTGGCGATACGAATGCCGTACACGTATCTGTCAACTCCAGAGGATATACCATTGACCAATTGATTGACGGTGAGACTGTGGCTGAAGTGCTGGACTACGTGCAATACAATCCGAAGAAGCTGGTGCGCACATTGGAGACTTGGGTGACCCAATCCGTCAAGGAAGGCCGCATCACGCTGGAAGAAGGAAAGGAATTCCTCTCCAACTACCGTTCGGGCTTGTATGGATATACCTATTTGGAATAATGAATTAATAGTTGACAAGTTAACAAGGGGACGAGTCAACAAGGCATGTCCTCGTAGTCTCGTTAACTCGTTAACTTGTCAACTAAATTTATACAATATGAAAGAGAAACTGACTGTAATAAAGGTGGGTGGCAAGATTGTGGAAGAAGAAGCTACCCTGCACAAACTGCTGGACGACTTTGCTGCCATCGAAGGCTACAAAGTGCTGGTGCACGGCGGTGGACGTTCGGCTACGAAGCTGGCTGCCCAACTGGGTATTGAAAGCAAGATGGTGAACGGACGTCGCATCACGGATGCCGAAACGCTGAAGGTCGTTACGATGGTCTATGGCGGACTAGTGAACAAGAATATCGTGGCAGGTCTGCAAGCCCGTGGGGTAAATGCCTTGGGGCTGACGGGTGCCGACATGGACGTCATCCGTTCGGTGAAGCGTCCCGTGAAGGATGTAGATTACGGCTTTGTGGGCGACGTGAAGCAGGTGGATGCTACCTTCTTGGGCGACCTCATCCATAAGGGCATTGTTCCTGTCATGGCCCCCCTGACGCACGACGGGCAAGGAAATATGCTGAACACCAATGCCGACACCATTGCCGGCGAGACGGCCAAGGCATTGGCGGCTCTGTTCGACGTGACGCTGGTGTATTGTTTCGAAAAGAAAGGCGTGCTCCGCGACGAGAACGACGATGACAGCGTCATTCCCCAAATCACTTCCGAAGAATTCAAGCAACTGGTGTCGGCCGGAGTCATTCAGGGCGGCATGATACCGAAACTGGAAAACTCGTTTGAGGCCTTGAATGCAGGCGTTTCCGAAGTCGTCATCACCTTGGCTTCGGCCATCGGGCAACAAGGTGGCACACACATTATCCGATAAGCAAATAGAAAATAATAAAAAAAGTTTGGGCAGGCTGTAACTTTCAGTCTGCCCAACCGTCAATATAAGTAGAGATGCAAGAAATCAGTTTTCGCAAGGATGTTCTTCCGCTGAAAGACCAACTCTTTCGGCTGGCTCTCCGAATTACGTTCGACAGGGCAGAGGCAGAAGACATTGTGCAGGAAACACTGATTAGGGTCTGGAACAAGCGAGACGAATGGCCACAGTTTGGTTCTATCGAAGCCTATTGCACCACGGTTGCCCGCAACCTGGCAATAGACCGAAGCGAAAAGAAGGACGCGCAAACCGTGGAACTGACGTCGGACATGGAGCAGGATACACCCGATGCATCGAGCCCTTACGACAGGCTGGTCAACAAGGAGCGATTGACCTTGGTACACCGCCTGATGAACGAACTTCCCGATAAGCAACGGCAAATCATGCAGTTGAGGGACATCGAAGGTAAGAGTTACAAAGAAATAGCGGTGCTTCTGAGTTTGACCGAGGAACAGGTGAAAGTGAACCTCTTCAGGGCACGGCAAAAAGTAAAACAACGTTTTCTAAATATAGAAGGTTATGGACTCTAAATATATTGAACAACTCTTGGAACGCTACTGGAAGTGCGAAACTTCGTTGGACGAAGAAGCTCGGTTGCGTACTTACTTTACGGAGGAAGCTGTTCCCGAACACTTGCTTCGCTATAAAGATTTGTTTGTATATCAGCAACTTCTGCAAGACGCCCACTTGGACGACGATTTCGATGCCCGGGTGCTTGCCGAGGTAGAAGTGCCGGTGGTGAAGGCACGTCGCATGACGTTGGTTTCGCGCTTTATGCCTTTGTTCAAGGCTGCGGCCGTGGTAGCCGTGGTGCTTTCGCTAGGCAACGTGATGCAACATTCGTTCTTTACAGGCATGGAAGAAGTAGCCGCTGCCGATACCATCGGCAAACAGATTTCGGCTCCGTCCGTTGCCCTTTCGGGCGACAATGCGACGGTGACGCACGAAAAGCAGCGCATAGACAGCTTGCAACGTGCCGATAAAGTCGAGATGAAGGAATAGAACATTTTCATTTGCTTTTTAAAATAACATTTTCATTTGCTTTAAACATAATAGTTAGTGTGCTTTATTAAAACGAAAAATTCGAGGCTGTGAAGTTTCAATTCTCTCAAATCTTATAAAAAACTAACTAAAATAAATGGGGACACCGCGTGATGCAGCGTCCCCTTTTTTATTTCCGTCGTGCAGGTTTCCCCAGAATGGATTCTATTAATGATTTCGTTTCCGGATTTTGTCATCCAAATTCTGTTTATTTATAAATATGTATTGTTTTGAAAAATATCTTGATTTTTCCCGATTTTCCTCAAAAATCCCGCTCAGAAGGCCTTCTGACGGGAGTGAATGGGGATGATTCAGTGAGTGTATTATGGTATATGATTATTTCAATGCTTATATGACAAAAAACAGAAAATAAATCGCTGTCTTGTCTTATCCGGCAGACTTGTTACCCGACCGAATACCGACTTATCCGATAAAAGTACATTTTATTTTTAGTGGATAGTCTTATTATCTAATCTTTTTGGTTTGAGATTCTTGAGGTTGTGATGCAAATTTTTGTATTTTTGCTTCAAGTTGATGACAGAATAATATTTTTATGATTGATGTTACTCAGAACCTTATTTTAATAGGGGGAGAAAATAAGACTTCACAAGTTGATGAAATCAGCCGTGATGGATATGGTTGGTTTTATGTGAAGTTTCATGGGTCCTCGAAAGTTTATAGGTATGGAGGTGAGAAGATTGCATGGCTTACCGACCCTGAACCTGTTGACCTTGAACATTGTCGTATATTTATTCATAATCAGAGAGTTTATGATTTAAAAGGGGTATATTGTTTTAAGCATGAAGATAAAACTTATTGGCACGTTGTATATGCTAATGACTATGTGCAATACCTTGTTGATGCCGATTTGATAATCAAGCATTCGTGCCTTAGTGGCCAAAAATCGAACGATGTATTCAGTTATTTAAAGGCAGTAGCCTCTACAAATATTTTAGGCAAAGAAGAAGGCAAAGACAATCAAGGACTTCTTTCCATGCTTTATGAAGCTGTGGATTTCATTGATGCGGATATGGCTATTAGTCCTTATCTAAATTCTGAAAGGAGAATGACATCCGGCAAAGCCGGGCAGCTTATCTTTCCTTTTGGGTGTAATGCCAGTCAGAAGCAAGCGGTTGTTCGTGCTTTCGAGAATCAGATTAGCATCATTCAAGGACCTCCCGGAACAGGAAAAACGCAAACGATTCTCAATATCATCGCTAACATCGTGCGGAATGGGAAAACTGTATTGGTGGTTTCCAATAACAATTCTGCTACCACCAATGTGCTTGACAAGCTGAACAAAGTTGGACTGGGCTTTATTGTGGCTCCATTGGGGCGGAAAGAAAATAAAGAGGCATTTATTGAGAATCAACCACTTGTGCCGGATGAACTTCAGAGTTGGATTTGTGATGCGGCAGACAAAAGTCAAAAACTGATAGATGTAGAGAATGCGTTGCAGAAACTTGATCGAATTTTCGAAATACAAGAAAAACTGGCACTGTCTAAGCAGGAACTCCAAGCGATAGAACTGGAGTGGAATCATTTCTCTCACGACATGAATGTCGAAGGTTTGCCGTGTCGGCTTTCCAAACCTGTTCCTTCATCACGTTTTTTGGAGCTTTGGTTGCAGTTTCAGGCATATAGCGAAAAAGATGTGATGGCACCTGTGGGCTGGTGGAATGAACTCTTGGAAAGCCTTAGATGGATGTGGATGAATTTTATGGGAAGGCGTCGTTTAGGACTGAATTCAAAATTTGATAAGCGCAACTTGTCTGCCGTTGTTACCGAACTGCAAGCCTTGTATTATCAACGGAAAATAGAAGAATTGCGGGAGCAAATTACCAATATGCAGACAGAACTGACTAGGTATGATGCCCCAACAGAATCACGTAAGTTGACAGAAACCTCAATGGCATTATTTAAGGCTGCTTTGGCAACTAAATACGGTAAAGAGAAGCGTAGGAAATTTCTTTTCGCAGACTTAAAGGCAAAATATGAAGAAGTGCTAGCGCAATATCCGGTAATTTTGAGCACTACTTTTTCGTCGCGGATATGCCTGTCAAGCAAAGCAAAATTCGATTATTTAATTATGGACGAGGCTTCGCAGGTATCAATTGAGACCGGTGCTTTAGCCTTAATGTGTGCGCGGAATGCTGTTGTTGTAGGAGATACTATGCAACTTCCGAACGTTGTGACCGATGAAGATAAGAAGAAACTTGATACTATAATAAGTGAATTTAATATACCATCGGATTATGATTGCGCTCGAAATAGCTTTTTGCAGTCTGTTTGCAATATTCTTCCTAATGCTCCGCAAACCTTGCTTCGCGAACATTATCGTTGCCATCCTCGCATTATAAATTTCTGTAATCAGAAATTCTATGGAGGAAATTTAATAATCATGACAGAAGACGATGGGAAATCCGATACGATGTATGCCATTAAGACTAAAGAGGGAAATCATGCCCGTGGGCATTATAATCAACGAGAGATTGATGTAATACGTAAGGAAGTCTTATCTTGTTTGCCGGAACAGGCAGAGGTTGGCATTATAGCTCCATATAATGCACAGGTTAAGGAATTGCTGTATCAGATACCGAATGTGGAATCGGCTACTGTCCATAAGTTTCAAGGACGTGAGAAGGATACTATCATTATGAGTGTAGTCGATGATCAGATAACAGAATTCAGCGATGACCCTAATCTGCTGAATGTTGCCATATCAAGAGCTAAGGCGCGATTTTGTTTGGTCGTTTCGGGCAATGAACAGGCGTTAAAGGGAAATATTGCCGAATTGCTGTCTTATATTGAATATAACAATTTTACTGTTACGAAAAGTAAAATTTATTCTATTTTCGATTATATGTATAGTCAGTATACCCAGCAACGTTTAATGCTTCTACAAATGAATCCGAAAGTTTCAGAATACGATTCGGAAAACTTGACGTTTGCTCTTTTGCGGAAGGTATTGAAGGAACATCAAGAGTTTCATCATTTAGGTGTGTTGTGTCATATTCCTTTGCGACATATCGTCAAAGAGACTAGTTTGCTGACTGATGAAGAAAGAATCTATGCTGCCAATTATAGTACCCATGTTGATTTCCTCATTATCAATCATGTCAGTAAGAAACCTGTCTTGGCAGTAGAAACGGATGGATATTCATTTCATAACAAAGAAACTGCACAATATCAAAGGGATATAAAAAAGGATCATATCCTTGCACTATACGAAGTCCCTCTTTTGCGACTTTCAACTATTGGAAGTGGAGAGGAGGAGAAGATAATAGAAAACCTTAGGCGTTGGGTATGATTTAGATGAGTTATGGGCAAAAAAAAGGAGTACCGCTGTACTCCAACCTTTGTTAACCTTAAATCTAATACTATGAAAAACACAGTGCAAAGGTACGGACTTCTGGGATATTTGCAAACTTTCCAAAGAAAAAAGTATGTTCTATAACATAGATTAACCTCGATTCGATGATTTTTTCAAAATAGGGATTCAATTGGTTTGTATTTTAACGTAAGTTCTTTATAGGACATTATCCATGATTTTATGATGCCGGTTAGGCTTTCTGTGTTTTCCTATTGCCGCATTTCAAGAAAAACCTTATATTTGTAAGCAACCGTCAAGAACAAAGGCATGAGCGACATCGTAAAAATAAGCACCGTACACGACTTCAACCAACGGCTAAGCGTTGAAGATCAACATCCGCTGGTCAGCGTCATTGATTTCTCGGCTTACCCACCGCGACCGCTGTTTCGTGCGCTGCTGGGGGTGTATGGCATCTATATCCGCGAGGACGAACCGCAGAACGTGGTGTATGGCACAAGTAAGTACGACTTCTTGGGAGGTACGCTCATTGCCATTGCTCCGGGACAAATTGGTGGGGCTATGGATATAGGAGAACCTGTGCAGCGACGTGGGTGGGCACTGCTGTTTGATGCCGAATTACTACGTGGCACGTCGCTCGCGCAGAAGATTCATCGGTATTCTTTCTTCTCCTACGAAGTGAACGAAGCTCTGCACATGCAGGATGCCGAACGGGAGACCATTGTGGACTGTCTGAAGAGCATACGAAAGGAGTTGGGCGAAACACAGGACGAGTGTAGCCAAGCCATCCTTGTAGCTTACATCGAAGTGCTGCTGAACTATTGTATGCGCTTTTATAGCCGTCAGTTTGTCACCCGAAAGCAAGCCGGCAGGGATATATTGGCACGCTTCGAACGCATACTGACGGAGTATTTTGAACAAGGAGAACAATATCGGTACGGACTGCCCAACGTACAGACGTGTGCCGAACGGCTTGCCCTATCGCCCAACTACTTCGGCGACTTGGTGAAGCGGGAAACGGGCGAGACACCCCATGAACATATCCAGCGTTTTCTCATCGAGCGGGTGAAGAAAGAACTTGCGACAGGCCACAGAAATGTCACTGAAATAGCCTACGACCTGGGCTTTAACTACGCTCATCACCTAAGCAGACTTTTCAAGAAAGCTACAGGTATGACTCCGCGGGAGTATGTTGCGGCTCTGAAGCTTTAGCCAAAGGACTTGGATATAGCTTCAGAACAACTATCACACCTGCTTAATCACCCTGCAAGGGTTGCCCACTGCCACACTACGGGGCGGAATGCTACGTGTCACTACGCTGCCTGCGCCGATAGTGCTTCCTTCGCCTATCTCCACACCGGGCAGGATAACAGCTCCACCGCCTATCCATACCCGTGCACCTATCTTGATGGGACGTACGCTGGCTTTCCCTTCGGCACGTTCCTGCGGGTCGAGCGGATGAATGGTGGTATAGAAACGGACATCCGACCCCACAAATACATCATCGCCTATCTCTACACCACCTGCCGGTTGAAAAGTACAGTTGAAGTTTATGAATACGCGGTGTCCGAACTGCACGTAATGTTTGCCATAGTTGCAATGCAGGGGAGCAAGTATCGTCACGTCGTCCAGCTTTCGGCCAAATGCTTCCTCCAATATTTCTTTCTTCCCGGTGGTGTTGAATGCCAACATCAACGTTCCCATGCGGCTGCGCTCATCCAGTTGTTCTTTCTCCCAAGGACGATATTCGACTTCGGGCAATAAGTTCTTTTCCATTGTATCTTCTGTTTGGATAAATACTTCTTTTTTATTTTATCATCAATCCCATATACTCTTCTTCGCTGACAGCTTCCAACCATGTATCTTTGTTTTGCGCCGGATTGGGTATGACGGATATATGGCTGAACTCGCTATCGTAGGCTGCCCCATGCCAATGCACTACACCCGGGCGGATAACGATGCTGACACCGGCCTCCAGCGGTTGTGCCGGCTTTCCTTTCTCCTGATACCAGCCACGACCGGCCGTGCAAAGCAAAATCTGCGTGCCCGTATGAGTGTGCCAACGTGTACGTGCCCCGGCCGAGAAAGTGACATTGCTTGCCTGACAAGGCGTAGTGCTGTCGGTAGACACAAGACGACTGTTGTAAACATCGCCGGTGAAGTAGTTGAACGTAGAGAGACGACCGCGAGGAAATACGTCGTCGATGGGTTCGGGCATGGGATATTTGCGCTCGAAGAGGCTACTCAACACCTGATTGGCACGCCATGCTTCGCGAAGCCCGACCCTGTCTTTCAGTATCTGCGCTATCTGCCATATCTGATTGCCCGACAGCCCAACGTTCGTTGCAATGCGTACGTGCGACTTAAACTGGCTCTCCGTGCCTTCCAATGAAGCCAAGGCTGACAACGTTGCTATTTCGCGGTCTGTTTCGCCCAAATTGTCGCGTCCGAAGATGTCTCCAAAAAGATGAGCCTTTAGGTAATAGTCGATAGCCGGAGCAAAAGCCATCACGCCACCTTGCACAGGGCGACCCGACACGCGGGTCTGCACAGCAGTACCCAGCTCCAACGAAGTCTTATCTTGGGGCAGTGGAGCGGCTTCCACGCCTTCCGAATCTTGTATGCCGGCCGCCTTGCGTGTTTCGAGCACTCCCATGAAAGCCGTTAGTGCATTGAGGCTGCGTGGGAAGCCTGTATAGGCATAGAGGTGTGTCAATACCTCCTTTACTTCGCTGATTGTCAGACCGGCTTCCAACCCTTCGGCAAGTGCTGTCCGAAGTCCGGTCATGTCTCCCTTGGCTGTAAATGCGGCAATGGGGACAATGGCTTGTTGTCTTTTGCTCAATGAATCCATTTCTTGTACACTTACTTGTGCATCGGCCTGCGTAATGCTTGACACACAGAGCAGAACGAATGCGACTAATCCTGTTATTCGATTTTTAAGTTCCATATATTTTTTCTTTTTCGGTTATTGTTCTACGGCTTCAAATAGAACGTCCACATCACCAATACCGCTGAAAATCTCCACACCGGAATCTATCTGTCCGATGTGTTGCATTTGGAAGTTCTCGCCGTTCTGTTCGTACATAATCACAAAGCTGTGCATGGGTGGGTAGTAGATTATCTCGCCAACGCTATATCCGCGCGTACTTACGTTGTCCGTAGGCAAGGATTCCGAAAAACGGTAGCACATTTCACGTCCGTACAAGTCCATCATGGGCAATGTCATAGGTAGTCGTTCGGCAATGGCTCGGGCCGTTGCGTTGTCCTGCAAGGTGGCGGTCAATGTATGGCCGTTTACCGTAATTCTCATTTTAGTTGTCATATTGCTATCATTGTTTGATTGGTTATCACTGCCGTTGCCACTGTCTTCTGTACTAGTTGTGGTTTCCGGAATGAGCTGTTCGTCAATGATTGCGTCTGAGGCGCAAGCCGACAGCGACAGTGTCATGCACATCGCCATCACGAGTGTAGTCAGTAGTTTCATAATAGTAAATTGTTAAATAATTGCTTGTTTGACAGCTATTCACCGATTTTAGTCTGTGGTGCAAAGATAGTGGAAGCAAAGGATGAGCCGATTACGAAAAACAACGGATTATATACCAAATTCTACGGTAAGACTTAGTGGTAAAGTGAACGAAATGGCATCTCATAGATGTTGTTTGCGCAAATACTAAAGAAAGCAATAGAAAGAGTCTTCTGACATTTGGAGTGACAGACGGCTGTGTCCGCTTCTTTCGTCCGGAATATCCGTATCTTTTATTTCAGCTACGATGAGACCAGGGAAAAAACCGTGAGTTTTCGTCCGAAACTCTATGAGTTTTTAGGTAAAACGCGTGGAGTTTTCACCCAAAAGTCCACGCGTTTGGCTGCAAAATCTGTGGCATTTGCCCCGCAAACCCGTGGGGAAAGGTAGGCTAAAGCGGGGGAACCCTTTGCTATCCCGCGTGAGCGGCATATATATCCCACGTGTCAGGCATACTGATCTGACAAGTCAGGTCTATTGATTTGACATGCTGGATGTATATGCGCCACAGGTCAGATGTATATGCGCCATGTATCAGCCTTGTCAACCGTCGCTTTTTTTAGGTCTTTCCGTTCGAGAAGTGGGCTTTCCGGCGGATGGACTGTGTTTTTCCTCACTTTCCGGCTCTGTTTTCCGCTAAAATATTTGTTGATATTTCGCTATTGCGTTGACCGATAGCTCACTAACCGTTTTTCGCCTCAAAAAAATCCATCGCCCACGTCCTCGGCCGGAAATACGCGATTCTCGGGCGGTCAAGTCTTTGATGGACTATGTAATGATTCATTCAAGATGTTGTATGATTATATCCATCACTCCAAATGTCGATGAACCAATAGAAAGATCTTATAGTCTTGTTCACTTGTTCCCTCGTCAACTGAACTTGGGGTATGGGCATAAAAAAAGGAGTACCGCTGTACTCCAACCTTTGTTAACCTTAAATCTAATACTATGAAAAACACACTGCAAAGGTACGGACTTTTGCGAAACTAGCAAATAAACCAAATAAAAAAGTGTGTTTTATAACACGTTTTAGCAATATCGATGACTTTGTTAAGGCTTACTAAGGATTTAAATGTCTGCAACGCACATTTTCTAAAAAAGAATTATCTTTGCCCAAGTTATAATGAACACAGAGGCACAGAGACACAGAGGCTTTTATAAGAAGTGATGAGTGGTGACTGCGTCGCAAGGAGAGTTCACAGAGTTTTCAAACTTCTTTCTCCGTGCCCTCAGCGATGAAATCGCCTTTCTCAAAAAAAGAAATCTCTGTGTCTCCGTGTCTCTGCGTTCAACTTAAAACTCATAAACTTAAAAACCCACATGAGCCACGAAGATATTGTCCTTACCCCGATGATGAAGCAGTTTCTTGACCTCAAGGCCAAGCATCCCGATGCCGTCATGCTGTTCCGTTGCGGTGACTTCTACGAAACTTATTCCACCGATGCCGTCGTTGCCTCCGAAATATTGGGCATCACCCTCACCAAGCGAGCCAATGGCAAGGGGAAGACCATCGAAATGGCAGGATTTCCTCATCATGCACTCGACACCTATCTGCCCAAGCTGATTCGTGCCGGCAAGCGCGTGGCCATCTGCGACCAACTGGAAGACCCTAAGTTGACCAAGAAGTTGGTGAAGCGCGGTATTACGGAGTTGGTAACCCCCGGTGTTTCCATCAACGACAATGTGCTGAACTATCGGGAGAACAATTTCCTGGCCGCCGTACACTTTGGCAAAGCTGCCTGTGGCGTGGCCTTCTTGGACATATCTACGGGTGAGTTCCTGACAGCCGAAGGCCCCTTCGACTACGTGGATAAGCTACTGAACAACTTTGCCCCGAAGGAAGTGCTCTTCGAGCGTGGCAAGCGCGGTATGTTCGAGGGTAATTTCGGCAGTAAGTTCTTTACCTTCGAGCTGGACGATTGGGTATTTACCGACACTTCTGCCCGCGAGAAACTGTTGAAGCACTTCGAGGTGAAGAACCTGAAAGGCTTCGGCGTGGAGCATCTGAAGAACGGTATCATCGCTTCCGGCGCCATCCTGCAATACCTTGTCATGACGCAACACACGCAGATAGGGCATATCACCTCGTTGGCGCGCATCGAGGAAGACAAGTATGTGCGGCTCGATAAGTTCACCGTGCGCAGTCTGGAGCTGATAGGCAGCATGAACGACGGTGGCAGCAGTCTGCTCAGTGTGATAGACAAGACCATTAGTCCCATGGGTGCCCGCCTGCTGAAGCGTTGGCTTGTCTTTCCGTTGAAGGACGTGAAGCCCATCAACGAGCGACTGGACGTAGTGGAGTATTTCTTCCGTCAGCCGGACTTTCGGGACTTGATTGAGGAACAGCTTCACTTGATAGGAGATTTGGAGCGTATCATCTCCAAAGTGGCCGTAGGACGTGTTTCTCCACGTGAGGTGGTGGCGCTGAAGGTGGCTTTGCAAGCTATCGAGCCTATCAAGGCAGCCTGCGAGGAAGCCGACAACGCCAGTCTGAACAGGATAGGGGAGCAGCTGAACATCTGTCAGTCCATCCGCGACCGCATCGATCGCGAGATAGTGAATGACCCTCCGCTGATGGTGAACAAGGGAAGCGTCATCAAGCGCGGCGTCAATGCCGAGCTGGACGAACTGCGCGACATCGCCTATTCGGGCAAGGACTACCTGCTACAATTGCAGCAGCGCGAAAGCGAACTGACGGATATCCCCAGCCTGAAAATAGGCTACAACAATGTGTTCGGCTACTACATCGAGGTGCGCAATACGCATAAGGACAAGGTGCCTGCCGAGTGGATACGCAAGCAGACATTGGCCAATGCCGAGCGTTACATCACGCAGGAGCTGAAGGAATACGAAGAGAAAATCTTGGGTGCGGAAGACAAGATAGCCATTCTGGAGACACAGCTCTACACCGACTTGGTGCAGTCGCTCAACGAGTTTATCCCCGCTATCCAGATTAACGCCAATCAGATAGCCCGCCTCGACTGCCTGTTAGCCTTTGCCAATGTGGCACGCGAGAACAACTATATCCGTCCCGTCATCGAGGACAACGACGTGCTGGAGATTCATCAAGGCCGTCACCCCGTCATCGAGAAACAGCTGCCCATTGGCGAGAAATACATTGCCAACGACGTGATGCTGGACAGCCATACGCAGCAGATTATCATCATCACCGGTCCCAACATGGCCGGTAAGTCGGCCTTATTGCGTCAGACGGCCCTGATTACGCTATTGGCCCAGATAGGCAGTTTCGTGCCTGCCGAGAGTGCCCACATCGGCTTGGTGGACAAGATATTCACTCGCGTGGGTGCCAGCGACAACATCTCCGTAGGCGAATCCACCTTCATGGTAGAGATGAACGAGGCTGCCGACATCCTCAACAATCTCTCTCCGCGCAGCTTGGTGCTCTTCGACGAGCTAGGGCGCGGTACATCCACCTACGACGGCATCTCCATTGCCTGGGCCATTGTGGAGTACATTCACGAACATCCACGCGCCAAGGCCCGCACGCTTTTCGCCACCCACTACCACGAACTGAACGAAATGGAGAAGAGCTTCAAGCGCATCAAGAACTACAATGTGGCAGTGAAGGAAATAGACAACAAAGTCATCTTCCTGCGCAAGCTGGAGCGTGGCGGCAGTGAGCACTCCTTCGGTATTCACGTGGCCAAAATGGCCGGTATGCCCAAGAGCATCGTAAAGCGTGCTGACGAGATACTGAAGCAGTTGGAAACGGAGAATCGTCAGACGGGTGCCGTCACCGGGAAGAAGATTACCGAAGGTGCCTCCTCAGCCGGTGGTATGCAGCTCAGCTTCTTCCAATTGGACGACCCTGTGCTTTGCCAAATACGCGACGAGATTCTGAACCTCGACGTCAACAATCTGACGCCGCTGGAGGCGCTGAATAAGTTGAATGATATAAAGAGGATTGTGAAGGGGAAATAGGTTTTAATGAAGAACGAAGAATGAAGAATGGGGCTGTTCAGGCGTGAAGTCAGAAGAATCTAAATCGGGATTTTGTGAAATCTTCGAGTAAAACGTGTCGGATAATGTGAAATATGTGGGTCTTTAGTGGGCGGATAATGTGAAAATGCTTATCTTTGCTCTATAATTTGCAAGGAGTTATGGATAAGTTGTTGAAAAGAAAGATAGACTCCTTTCTGCTGAATTGGAAGGCTGATGCTGATAAGAAGCCTTTGATAGTGAAGGGGGCAAGACAGATTGGTAAGACCCGTTCTATAGAATGGTTTGCCAATGGCAATTACGCGAGTGTCGTACAAATCAATTTTGTGGAACAGCCTAAATACAAGAGTATTTTTGACGATGGGTTTGAGGTGGATAGGATTCTGAAGAACATATCCCTTTTGAATCCTGATTTCACTTTCGTACCTCATGATACGCTTTTCTTTTTTGACGAACTGCAAGCATGTCCCAATTGTGCAACTGCCTTGAAATTCTTTAAGTTGGACGGACGTTATGACGTAATTTGTTCGGGCTCGCTCATGGGAATCAATTACAGGGAGATAGAGTCCAACAGTGTGGGCTACAAGGAAGATTATGAGATGCATGCCATGGACTTTGAAGAATTTCTTTGGGCCAAAGGCTATGCGGATGACTTTATTGAAGACCTTTATCTCCACATGTCGGAAATAAGACCCTTCACTCAGTTGCAGTTGGATGTCCTTTTTGAACTTTTCCGTGACTATGTGACCTTGGGAGGAATGCCCGAAGTCGTCAATACGTATATACAAAACAAGAATTTTAGCGGAACCCTTGGCATACAGCGCCAATTGCTTGCAGATTACGAGGAAGACATTACCAAATATGTGGAAGGCCTTGATAAGGCAAAAGTGAAGGCTATTTATAATCATATTTCCACATTCTTGGCCAAAGAGAACAAACGGTTTCAGATTACCAAAATCGCCCGCAATGCTCGTAATCGCGATTATATTGGCTGTGTGGAGTGGTTGGCCGATGCCGGTGTGGTAAATATCTGCTATTGCATGAATTATCCGGAACTTCCTTTGAAGGGGAATTATGACCCTAAACTGTACAAGATTTATTTTAAAGATACCGGATTATTGATTGCGTCTCTTGACGAGGAGGCGCAGGAAGACTTGAGAGCGAATAAGAATCTGGGCACTTATAAAGGAGCAATCTATGAGAATATCGTGGGTGATATGCTTGTAAAACAGGGATATAACCTTTTCTATTACAGTAGTGACAAGCCTTCGTTGGAAATGGACTTTTTCTTGAGGGATGCAGATTCTCTTATTCCTGTCGAGGTGAAAGCTGTAGATGGCGCTACGGTTTCTTTGAACAATCTGCTTAAGGATGATAAGTATCCGGATGTGAAATATGGAATAAAATTGGGTTACAAGAATATCGGGTTCAATGGGAAATTCTACATATTCCCGTATTTCCTTACGTTCCTTCTCAAAAGATTTATTCTGAGGGGAATGTCAAAACCTCAGTAAACGCTTCAGATGTTTGTATCATTGGCACACAGATGAGACAGATGTTACGGATAAACACGGATTTTTTTAATTATGAATTTTGAATT
>JAUNJD010000202.1 GCA_030523205.1 Bacteroides sp. | reverse complement strand
TTAAAAGTGAGAATAAAATAACATTTCTGAACGCAGGGCGTTTATGCCCACAATTTTTGCCCTTCTCTTACTAAGAGATCAACAAAATGTATAAGCCCGTAGCTTTCAGATGTTTCAGAAAAGGGAGGTTCGACGAGAAATGACCGCTATCAAGGAAAAGTAAAACAAAACTCAAAAAAAGGAATAGGTAAAATTGTTCATTTTCAGAAAAAAGCATATCTTTGCGGCGAGTTTGTCGATCTCTTAGTAAGAGATGAACCGCTTTACATTCTTAACAAATTCCGTCTTTTTTCCGTAACATTTATTCTTATTGTTGAAGCTTATTACCCCCTGTGGTAGTAAGAAAGGTGTTGTATGTGTATGGGAATCTAGCGCGAGGGGGGAATTGTACGAGAACTCATGCCCGTATATATTTTAGACGCGGATTAAACGGATTTAGCGGATAAACAATTAAGAAATCCGCCTAATCCGCTCAACCCGCGTCTATATAATTCAATTTGTAAGGCTGCTTATTATCTTGATGCACCCTCGTAGGAAAGTTATTCCTCTTTATCCATTTGGGACTTCAGATACAGCTTCTTTACGAATTTCATATCGTGGTCAACCATAATCTTTACCAATTCCTCAAACGGGGTTTTGGTGGGATTCCAGCCCAAGAGTGTCTTTGCCTTGGTGGGGTCGCCCAACAATTGCTCGACTTCGCACGGACGGAAATACTTCGGATCGACTTCGACCAATACTCTGCCTGTGGCCACGTCAATACCTTTTTCGTCAACGCCGGAACCTTCCCACTTCAGCTCAATGCCCAGATGAGCAAAGGCCAGCGTGGCAAACTCGCGGACGGTGTGCATCTGTCCCGTGGCAATGACAAAGTCTTCGGGTGTTTCGTGCTGAAGTATCAGCCACATACATTCTACATAATCCTTGGCATAACCCCAGTCGCGAAGAGAATCGAGGTTACCCAAATAGAGTTTGTCCTGAAAACCTTGCTTGATGCGGGCAGCGGCCAAGGTAATCTTGCGGGTTACGAAGGTTTCGCCACGGCGTTCGCTCTCGTGATTGAACAGGATGCCGTTGACGGCAAACATTCCGTAGCTTTCGCGATAGTTCTTCGTAATCCAGAAGCCATATTGCTTGGCTACACCGTAAGGGCTGCGGGGATAGAAAGGTGTGGTCTCCTTCTGCGGAACTTCCTGCACTTTACCGAAAAGCTCGGAAGTGGAAGCCTGATAGATGCGACAAGTCTTTTCGAGGCCACAGATGCGGACCGCCTCCAGCAGACGAAGTGTACCGACAGCATCGGCTTCGGCTGTATATTCCGGTACGTCGAAAGATACCTTCACATGACTCTGTGCGGCCAAGTTGTAAATCTCCGTGGGATGGATGTCGGCAATGATGCGAATCAACGAACTGCTGTCCGTCATGTCGCCCCAATGGAGGTTGACCAAACGGCTCTTCTTCATGTCGCGTACCCACTCATCCAAATACAGATGCTCGATGCGGGCAGTGTTGAATGAAGAAGAACGACGGAGAATGCCATGGACTTCGTATCCCTTCTCTATTAAAAACTCGGCTAAATAAGAGCCGTCCTGTCCGGTAATACCGGTAATCAATGCTACTTTTCTCATGAATCAATATATATAATTAGTGTCTTAACTACTGCATTGCGCGGCAAAGATAGTGAATTCACTTCATAAATATTGAAGATTCTTCAACAATTCTAAATTTAAAATTTAAAATTCAAAATTGTGATGACTATCGGCTTCTAACTCCTTATAACTCCTTCATGGCTTTCGCATAGAGCAACTCAATCATCGAACAAACCTGCTCGTTGCCCATCATGCCCGTGTCGCAAGTCAGATGATAGTTGCGGATGTCGTCCCAATGACGTCCGGTGAAGTGATAATAGTGCGTGCGGCGTGCCCGGTTGATGCGGTTGATTTCTTCGGCAGCCGTATCCGGATTCAGTCCGTATTCCTTGACAGCTCTTTCTATCTTATAAGACATATCGGCATGAAGGAAGACACGGATGCAATGCGGAAAGTCGCGAAGGGTGTAGTCGGCACAACGTCCGACAATGACACAGGAACCTTGGGAGGCCAACCGACGAACCACACGGTTCTGGGCCACGAACAAGGCATCTTCGGGTGAAAGACTTTTCTCGATAGGGGCTTCGTAGTCCTGCATCACCATCTGATAGAGCAGGCTACTGGGCAAGTGCTGTTCTTTCTCACTGACAAACTGCTCGCTGAGACCACTTTCTTCGGCGGCCAAGCGTATCAGTTCGTTGTCGTAGAATGGGATGCCGAGCTTCTTGGCTATCTGTTCGCCAATGAGGTGACCACCGCTGCCATATTCGCGCGAGATGGTGATGATGACCGACGTATGAGTGCCTTCGGGCAATACAGACTCGGTAGCTGTCTGCACGGCTTCCTTGCCAACTTCCCACTGCTTCAAGAAGGCCAGGAAAGGACTAAACAGACGGACGAAAGGTCCCGTCAGCAAGGCAGCTATCACGGTACCCTCGCGCAAGCCGTCGATGCGACCGGCCAACAGCAAGGAGAAGGCAGCCGCAAGAATCACCAATGACACGTCGAACATGATTTTCACCATGCCGAACTCCTTCCGGAATCGTCGCGACGCGATCTGTACGAAATATTCTCCGCTGACCATGGTGACATCGGCCACTACTTCGAGGCAGATGCCCACCGCCAGAATGGCGCATCCCACCACCAAGGAAACAATCTTCAGCGCATAGGCCGTAGGAAGATAGTTGCCCAGCAGGGCCATTGTCAGGTCGATGAAGAAACCGAACAGCACGGATATAGGTATCTGCATCAGCAGGTCGATACGCCGTTGGCGGATGCCTGCTTTGCCCAACATCAACATCTGTCCGGCTATCAGGAACATATTCAGAATAAAGATATAAGTACCCATGGAAAGTGGTGTGTTCAGGCTGAGCACGTATGGGATACTGGATATAGGCGAAGTGCCCAGGACGGAGCGCGTAATGACGCTCACACCCAGGGCACTGACAAATAAGGCCGCAAGGAAAACCACATAGCGGCGCATCAATTCTTCTTTTTTCATTTCAAATTATGCTGAAACCATGCAACAACTTTTTCGATAACAGGCTGCTGAAACCAATATAGGTCTCCGTGGTCGGCTCCGTCCACTATCACGTAGTCCACCGAATTACCCTTCTCTTTCAGGGCTTCGTACAACTGTTCGCTCTGCTTGGGTGAGACCAAACGGTCGTTAGAACCATGCATCACCAGGAAGGGAGGCAAACCGCTCTTGACATGACCCATCGGACTGGCATAGAGGGCTTTCTCCTTATCGCTCATAATGCTGCTTCCGGCAAACTCGGCAAAAGCAGGACCATTGACCAACAAGGCTTCGGTGACAGCCGGAGAAGCATGAACAGCCTGTATCTCATCGGAATAGCCCTCACCGATATTCAGCAAATTGCTGATGCCATAGATAGTGACGGCAGCTTGCACGTCGGAGGACTGTTCGAGGAAATCGCCTTGGTCAAACTCTTTCTCTCCGTTGGTGGTGCCTAGCATTTGTGCGACATAACCTCCGGCAGAATCGCCTATCACACCGATACGATTGGAATCAATACCCAATTCCTTGGCATGGGCACGCAAGTAGCGAACTGCCGACTTGGCATCGACCACCAAAGCCGGAAATCTATCGGGTACTACTCGATATTCGGCTGCCGCAACCACAAAACCGGCTTTGGCCAGTGCCATACGCATTTCAATGTACTTTTCGTGATCGGCCGAAGTAAAACCTCCGCCCGGGAAGTAGATAACGGCGGGCTTAAGTTCCTTGCTTCTCGGAATGAGCAAGGTCATCCGCAACGACCGATTGGCACGGAGGGTCGTGATTTGCGAATAGACCACTCCACTTATCACGTCAATCTGTCCTTCGGTAATTTCTACCTTCATGGTTTCTTTCTTGCTATTCATATTTCCTTGTGTCTGAGCGTTCATAGGAAGACTGCCTATCACAGCCATAAGAACCCATAAGAATTTTCTCATCATTTTCTTTTGCTTTTATATCTGTTAAACTCACAATCTCTCACTGATTACATAAAATTCGTACATCCACCCATTTGCATACGTATAGATGAAATGGGAACCAATAAATTTATCCATATTATTTCCTTTTGATTTGAACGGTGCAAAGATAATTGCTTATCTTTAGACCGAATTTTCATATTACGCAATAAAATTACCAATTTACGCCAAAATGAATCAGGAACAGCAAACGTATATTTCTTCGCTCAACACCTCGGTGAGCGGAGAAATACGCATCAAGCATACAGGACGCGAAGGCATCAGCCTCCCCACCCACCAGCATGGCAAACACCAGATTGTATATACCCTGTCCGGGACGCTCCACGTGCAAACGACAAACATCAGCTATTTCGTGCCCGAGCATCACCTTGCATGGATACCGGTAGGCATGGAGCACGAGTTGTCCAGCAACAACAGGCAGATATCCTTGGTCATCTTCTACTGCGACGCAACTCCCGATGCCGAGACGGACAGCCTGAAAACATTCTCCATCTACAACATCGACGCATTTATGATAGAGAATCTGAAATTCATCGCCTCGTCCGGTGAAGTCATCAGCCGAAGGGAACAGCCCAATCTATACGACTTTGCCTTCAGCTTCTTCCGGCTGATACCCACCATCAGCCACAAGTACGAGATACCGCTGCAATCGCTCATCGTGCCGGGCGACAGCCGCTTGCGTCCTGTGCTACGCTACATCACCGAACACATAGGAAGCGAACTAACCTTTGAGCAAGTGGCTACCGAGTTTGGCTTCTCGGTACGCAACCTCAGCCGTCTGTTCCGCAACGAGAATATACGCTTCAACACCTACCTCAACTACCAACGCATCACAAGAGCCATCGAACTGTTTGCCGCCCGCGACAAGACTTTGCAAGAAATAGCCTATGAAGTGGGATTCAACTCGCCCAACAACTTTACTCGTGTGTTCAAGCAATTGCTAGGCGTCAGCCCGAATGTTTTTTGAAAAAGGAAGGGAAAGGGCAATAAGGCTTCCGTTCGGAAGAATAGATAAGTTAAATCTGTAATTAAGGTTAGAATTTCCGTAGAATATCTAAGCTTCTTTTCAGAAAAACATAGCATCTTTGCATATGACAATTAACATTATCCATTAAAAAATGAATAAGCTAGTAACTTCTGCCATGATGCTTGCCGTCCTCCTTCTGTGCAGCATCGAAGCAATGGCACAATCGAAGATGGAGGAAGCAAAGAAATTGATTCAAGAGGGTAAGGCCGAATGTGTTTTGATAAAGGGTGACACCATCTATGCACAGGAACGGGGACACGGAGTAAGTCCGCTGTTGGTGATGTACGACGAGCGCAAAGAGGCCATGGCCAACGCAACATTAGTAGATAAAGTAATAGGCCGCGCAGCAGCTTCCATCGCCATTTGCGGAAAGGTGAAGCACGTGCACGGGGAACTGATGAGCGAGGATGCCATCGAATATCTGAACAACAACGGGATAACCACCAGCTACACCAAACTGGTTCACCGGATACTGAACAGAAAGATGGACGGGCTTTGTCCGCTGGAGCAATCGGTAGAAGGTATAAACGATGCCGAAAAGGCATTGGTATCCCTGCGCAAACGGATAGCCGAGATGCAAAAGAAATGAAAACAAGCGGGTGTGTCAGGATTGAAAGATACAATCTTTTAGTTTTGACACACCTGCCGCTTGTTCATATCGCAGAAAATGACGAATTTTGCCGCCGAAAACAACAATCAAAATTTGTCACAATGGAAAAAAATGCCAAAATTTATGTGGCCGGACATCGCGGCCTGGTAGGTTCGGCTATCTGGAAGAACCTGCAAGCAAAAGGTTATACCAACTTAATTGGCAAGACTCACAAAGAACTCGACCTGCTGGACGGAGTGGCCGTGCGCCGCTTCTTCGACGAAGAACAGCCGGAATACGTATTCCTTGCCGCCGCCTTCGTAGGAGGCATCATGGCCAACAGCATCTATCGGGCCGACTTCATCTACAAGAATCTGCAAATACAGCAGAACGTGATTGGTGAAAGCTTCCGCCACAACGTAAAGAAGCTACTCTTCCTGGGCAGCACCTGCATCTATCCGCGCGATGCCGAACAGCCCATGAAGGAGGATGTTCTACTCACCTCCCCGCTGGAATATACCAACGAACCGTATGCCATCTCCAAGATTGCAGGACTGAAGATGTGTGAAAGCTTCAACTTGCAATACGGTACAAACTACATAGCCGTGATGCCGACCAACCTCTATGGGCCGAACGATAACTTCGACCTCGAACGTAGCCACGTGCTCCCTGCCATGATACGAAAAATCCACTTGGCTCATTGCTTGAAGCAGGGCGATTGGGAGGCCGTCAAACACGACATGAACCTGCGCCCCGTAGAAGGCATCAACGGTGAGAGCAGCCGCGAAGACATACTGAACATCCTTCGGAAATATGGCATCAGCGAAGAAGAAGTGAAGCTGTGGGGCACCGGCACACCGCTACGTGAATTCCTCTGGAGCGAAGAGATGGCCGACGCCAGTGTGTTCGTAATGGAGCACGTAGATTTCAAGGATACCTTCAAGCCCGGCGACAAGGATATTCGCAACTGCCACATCAACATCGGCACCGGAAAGGAAATCACCATCCGCCAACTGGCCGAACTCATTGTTACCACCGTAGGCTATCAAGGTAAACTGACCTTCGACAGTAGCAAACCGGACGGCACCATGCGCAAACTGACCGACCCTTCCAAGCTCCATGCCTTGGGCTGGCACCACAAGATAGACATCGAAGAGGGAGTGGACAGAATGTATAAATGGTATCTGGGCAAATAGCGGATACTCTTTAAAGAGTACATTCAAAAAAAACATTTTTAGGCACGGACTACACGGATTTTAGCTTCGCAGACCTTCGGTTCACGGAAAATTCTTAGAAAAACAATGTTTATCCGTGTCATCCGTGCCTAAAAGAAAACACATCATGAGTTCTCAGACAGTCTTCCCCCACAAACCTAAAAGCTCAAGAACTCACAAACTTAAAAA
>JAUNJD010000201.1 GCA_030523205.1 Bacteroides sp. | reverse complement strand
TAAAAAGTCCCCCCTTCAAGAAATTCGTCATTCGTACTTCTTCAGTCTTCATTTAAAGGTGACTTCCACCACCGTATCCACCTCCGTCGGCACTTCCGTCAGATAGAGCATGATTCCGCCTTGGCATTTCTGATACTTCAAGGTCGTGCGATTGGCAAAGTCAACGGCTTTCTTCACCTTCTTGTCGCCCAGAGGCAGGAAAAGGACGTTGTCCTGCAAGTCGAGGATGTGAACGTAAAGCTTGTCCTCCTTCTGCGTCGTCACTCCCCAAGGATGCGGAGCGATGCAGCCGCCACGTGTTCCGTAGATGCTTTCGCCGTAGGTCTTCATCCACTCGCCCACCTCGGCAAGGCGTTCAAGAGCCACGGCAGGCAGTTCGCCGTCGGGTTGCGGACCGATGTTCATCAGCAGGTTGGCATCTTTGCCGGCTGCCTTCACAAGGTAGTGAATCAAGGTTTTAGTCGACTTATAGTTCTGGTCGGTAATCTTGTAGCCCCACATACCATTCATGGTCTCGCAAGTCTCCAGCGGCAAGGAGCTGATGTCCTGCCCCGACATTCCGGCACGGTTCTCGCCGGGAAGGTCGCGCTCGAAGATTTGAATATCCTCGCCCTCGAAAGGCACCTGATGATGGTTGTTGCCCACCAAGCAGGCAGGCTGCAAGCGGTGTATCAGGGCATATTGTTCGGGCAGCTGCCAGTCGAAATCGGGATTCTGGTCTTGGTCCCACCATCCGTCGAACCAGATGGCACCTATCTTGCCGTAGTTGGTCAGCAGCTCCGTCAGCTGATTGTTCATAAAGGCGTAATAGCTCTTCCAGTCGCCTTGGGGATTCGGACGTCCGGTGCCACGGCCCGTACGCCCCCACGGAGCATCTTCGCGATACCAGTCGATGTGCGAGTAGTAGAGGTGCAGGCGGATGCCTTGCTTGTGGCATTCGTCGGCCAGCTCCTTCAGGATGTCGCGTTTAAAAGGCGTGGCATCTACGATGTTATAATCCGAATAGCGGGTGTGGAACATGGAGAAGCCTTCGTGATGACGGCTGGTGAGGCAGATGTACTTGGCACCGGAGGCCTTGATAGCCGCTACCCACTTGGCCGCATCGAACTTGGAGGGATAGAATCCTCCCGCCAATTTGGCATACTCCTTATAGTTCAGATTCTTGTTTGTCATGGTCCATTCGCCCGTAGCCAGCATACAATACAGCCCCCAATGGAGGAAGATGCCGAACTTGGCATCCCGAAATTCCTGACGCGCCTTCAGGTTTTCTTCCGTCGGCTGATAGGTCTGCGCACGCAAGGAAGAGGTCAACAGAAACATAGTAAGAAGAGAGATAAGCAGTGTTTTCATACGATAATTGTTTTTTTTAGAAATGACTCTTACTACACAAAAAACGGAATACACGAACAACGGGAGACTCTTCTTCAGCTACTCCACGAAATTCGAGTATTCCGTATCAGAATAGAATTATTAATTTTATATCTTGAATAGTGGTTATGCTTCTTCCGTATAACGCTCGATGGTCTGCTCGCGGTCGGGACCCACTGATACAATCTTCACGGGTACGCCCAACTGCTCTTCCAGGAAGGACAGATAAGCATTGAATTCTTCGGGGAATTCGTCTTCGCTCTGCATCTTTGTCATATCGGTCTTCCAGCCGGGCAACTCGGCATAGATAGGCTCTACGCCTTCCGTAATGTCGTACGGGAAGTAGTCTATCTCCTCGCCATTCATCCGGTAGGCCACGCAAGCCTTGATGGTGTCGAAAGTGTCGAGCACATCGCTCTTCATCATAATCAGCTTCGTCACACCGTTTATCATCACGGAATATTTCAGAGCCACCAAGTCAATCCAACCACAACGGCGTTTGCGACCCGTAACGGCACCGAACTCATGACCCAGTGCGCCAATCTTGTCGCCCGTCTCGTCGAACAGTTCTGTGGGGAAGGGTCCTGCACCTACGCGCGTGCAATAGGCCTTGAAGATGCCATATACATCGCCTATCTTGTTGGGAGCTACGCCCAAGCCCGTGCAGGCTCCTGCACAGATGGTGTTGGAGGAAGTGACAAACGGATAAGAACCGAAGTCGATGTCGAGCATCGTGCCTTGAGCACCCTCGCACAAGACGGACTTGCCTTGAGCAAGCAGACCGTTAATCTCGTGTTCGCTATCCACCAATTGGAATTGCTTCAGGTATTCGATGCCTTCCATCCAAGCCTTCTCCAGCTCAGTCAGGTCGTATTCGTAGTTCAAGCTCTTCAGTATCTGCTCATGACGCGCCTTGGCAGCGGCATACTTCTTGTCGAAGTCGTGCAGGATGTCGCCCACACGTACACCGTTTCGGCTTACCTTGTCGGTATAAGTCGGACCGATGCCCTTGCCGGTAGTGCCCACTTTGGCGTCTCCCTTGGCAGCTTCGTATGCAGCGTCCAGAATGCGGTGCGTAGGCAGAATGAGGTGCGCCTTCTTGGAAATGTGCAGACGCTCCTTCAGCGGATGCCCCGACGCCTCCAGCGCTTCGGCCTCAGCCTTGAACAAAGCCGGGTCCAGCACCACGCCATTACCTATGATGTTTACTTTGTCTCCTTGAAAAATCCCCGAAGGAATGGAACGGAGCACATACTTCTGGCCTTCAAACTCCAGCGTATGTCCGGCGTTGGGTCCGCCTTGAAAGCGGGCTACCACGTCGTATCTCGGCGTCAGCACGTCCACAACCTTGCCTTTGCCTTCGTCGCCCCATTGTAGTCCTAATAGAATGTCTATTTTCATTTTTCTTTCTTATGGTTATTACTTTTGTTTTTCCTTTTGTTGGCACGGTCACACTTGCTGCACAATCCATACAGGTAGAGCGAATAATGCGTCAGGCTGAAACGGCTCAGTTTGGTGTCCGCAATGGCCTGCTGCAATTCTTCGTTCTGAAACTCAATCACCTTGCCACACTGCGTGCATATCTGATGGTGATGGGTATCACGATTGTAACATTTCTCATATTGGGAGGAAGTGCCGAACTGATGCTTGATGACCAGCCGTGCATTGATGAGCAAAATGATGGTGTTGTAGAGCGTCGCCCGGCTGACACGGAAATTCTCTTGGTCGGCCATGAGCGAATAGAGTGTGTCGATGTCGAAATGTCCGTTTATGGAGTAGATGGTATCAAGTATAGCATAACGCTCGGGAGTCTTCCGATGCCCGTGCGCATTGAGATATTCGGTGAATATCTGTTTGACCGTATCTTTCACATTCTGACCATCCATTGCAGACGTTATTTTTTTAACAGCCAACAAAGTTAATCCTTTTTTTGCGGAAAGCAAGAAAGAAAAGGGAAAAAATAGAATATTGTCTATTTTTTCCCCTTCCCCTTTTCACGAAAGACAGCCCGATTGCAGCCGCGACTACATATAGAAGGTCATGTACACATAGATGATGATTAAAGCAACATCCACCGACAACATCCATACTCCTCTGTGTAGTATGCCCCGTTTCTCCTGCTCTTCTCCACTGCGATGACACAGGCAATAGACTATCAAGATACCGGAAATCAAAGCGCAAACGACGCAAGCATGTATGGCCCAAGGCATTTCAAACTGACGCCCCAAGCCAAACAACACATAGGCCAACAGTTCGACGAACGATGCCTTTCCCAACAGATTATTTATATTCATGGTGTTCACTGATTAAAATATCCAACTTCTATTTCCTTCCACATCATGCGCATTTGCCTAAATATGCAATGGAGATGGCAAGCAGAAAGACATGAGAAAGCAGCATATACAAACATACTTTCTTATTCTTCTTTCTCTCGTCTTCGCTTCCATCCCGATTCCGGTACAAGCAGTAAACGGCAAGGAAGGCCGAAATTAGGATAGCTGCAATGACAATGCATAGCACCCACTGTTTCTCCAGCAGAACGCCAATGACAAACAAAGGGAAATAGATTCCCTCAAGGATTACATTCTTATCTACAATACGACTTACATTCATAAAGCAACGTCTTTTAACGGTCTATATTTATGATACAAATATAAGGAAAAACAGGGCGTTAACGCAGTTGCAAAAGTTTATATTTACAATAAATTACAAAATGTATCAAAAAAAACATTTGTTAAATCCTGTCGATATAGAGAATGAAATTGTCCGAGAATTGCCGTCTAGAAAGCAACCTCTTCCTTTACTAGATTGTACAGCAGTTGTTCGGCCTCATCCGTAGAATCTTTCATGCCCTCTACCCGACGGCACACGGCAAAAGCATGGGCTTCGCTATGCTGGATAAAGCGACGAAGGGCTGCCATAGCGGCATTGCGCACATGGTAAGTGCCCGAAAGGAAGGCACAGACGGCTTGGTCCAGAAATTCGTTTTCTACGCGCGTACTCATGTCGCCCTTCTTCATCAGCAAGCGGGCGATGGTGAGGAAACCGCAGACCTGCACATACTCACGCTCGTCGGCTATCCAATGAAAGGACTTGGCCGGAGCATACGGCAGATGCTGGAAAAGATTCATGCTGGTAAGCTCGGCTATCTCGATGTTGCGGATGTCTTCCACCCAAATATCGGCTATCTCGGGGAAGAAGGTATCCGTAGGCTGTAGCAGGCCGGCCAGTATCTTGCATTCGCGGATGTCTTCCTTCCACAAGGCTTGAGCCAAGGCATGGTCTTTCGCATACCGGGCGGCAATGTCCTTGATGCGGGGCAACTCCACGCCGAAGTTGAGTTTATACACCAGTCCTTTCTCGCGCATACTTTGAGACACAGCCCCGTTCATGGAGAGACGGAGCTGTGTCTTTATATCTTTCAATTGTTCGTTGAGAGTCATAAGTCTATTTTAAAGTTGACGAGGAAACAAGTTAACGAGGCTACGAGGCAGACATACGGGAACGCCCCTTGTTGCCTTGTCAACTTGTCCCCTTGTTGACTAATCATTAATGGACGGCAAATTGGAATAATCCTTGCCATAGCGCAACATCTGCTCGGCATAGCCTTCACCGTAGGTCACCTTCACATCGGTAATGTTGCCATCGGCATCGGTCACGGCTTCGTACTTCGGATTGACAAAGCCTTTGTAGGGAGCCAGATTCAGCTTCTTGTAGCGCTCCAATACCTCGGCATGAAGGGTAGGATCTACTTTCACACCATAGTTTTCTACCAAGTCGCGGGCAGCGGCAAAGTCGCCGGTGGACTTGATGCGCTGTATCTCGGCCAGCAGTTCACCAAACAAAGCGCGCAGTTTCTCGTAGTCGTTCACTACGACAAAGGTCTTGCCGTCTTTCTTCACCATCTCCACCACCTTGTCGGCAGCGCCTTTCTCGAACACCCAACGGGCAATGAGCTGGCGGTTGCGCATATGGGCCTCTTCTACATTGTTGCCCGGCTCGATACGAACCAATTGCGTCATCAGGCCATTCATCAGGTAAGTGTAATATTCTGCCTTATAAGCTTCGCCGTCGGGTGTCAGGCCCAGTTCCACCAACTTAGGGTCGGCCACGTAGTAGAGGCCGAACAAGTCGGCACGGGCTTCCTCGATGGTAGAGCCGTACGCCTTCAATGCATCGGGGTCAACACCCGGAAGCAGCTTGCCCGAACCATGCCCCAAGCATTCGTGCAGGTCGGTATGCAGTTCACCGGTGAGGTCGCCATACTTGTCTATCCGCTGCAATTCGGCATCGCTATACACAAATTCTTCGTTGAATCCGTTGCCATGAGCTGCCTTGTTATAGGCATCGGTAATGTTGCCAATCGTCACGGACTTAGAGCCATGATGACTGCGAATCCAGTTGGCATTGGGCAGGTTGATGCCGATAGCCGTAGATGGATACAAGTCGCCGGCCAAAATGGCAGCAGTGATTACCTTGGCCGAAACGCCCTTCACTTGCTCCTTCTTGAACGAAGCATCGACGGGTGAATGGTCTTCAAACCATTGCGCATTGCTGCTGATGATTTCCGTACGGCGGGTTGCTTCCAAATCCTTGAAGTTGACCAACGATTCCCAGCTGACTTTCATACCCAGCGGGTCGCCATAGCTTTCGGTAAATCCGTTTACGAAGTCGATGCGCGAGTTGAGGTCCTTCACCCAAAGGATGGAGTAGTCATCAAACGTCTTCAAGTCGCCTGTTTCGTAGTATTCCACCAGCTTGGCAATGACAGCCTTTTGCTCGGGGGTCTCGGCCACACCTTCGGCTTTCTTCAGCCAATAGACGATTTTCTCGATGGCAGGGCTATACAGACCGCCTACCTTCCACACTTTCTCCTGAATCTTGCCGTCTTCCTTCACCAAACGGCTGTTCAATCCATAGGAAATGGGCGTTTCGTCCTTGGGGTCTTTCAGGGCATTGTAGTAATCCTCAGCTTCCTGCTGGGTCACGCCATCGTAATAGTTGCAGGCGGAAGTCAATATCAAATCTTCTCCGGCAGCCTGATTGACGCGCTTCGGCATGACAGCAGGGTCGAAGATGACAGGGAATATCTCGTCGCAGAACTGGTCAAGCGTCTGCCCCTCGCCCAACGGCAAGGTAGAAGCATCTACACTCTGCAAAGCTTGCTTGAAGAACTCAGGCGTGAATCCCGGCACAAACTTCTCGCAACCATAATGATGGTGAATGCCGTTGGAGAACCACACGCGCTTCAGATAAACTTCCATCGCTTTAAAGTCAGGCGATGTCTTGTCACCCGTATAGCCGGTATAGACGGCCTCCAGAGCACGACGGATGCGCAGGTTGTATTTCCCGTTTTGGTCGAACAGGATGTCCCGTCCTTGCAAGGCGGCTTCGGTAAGGTAATAAACCAATTCTTTTTGTTTGAGCGACAATTCCTCAAAACCGGGTACGCGATAGCGTAAGAGCTGTAAATCTGCAAATTGTTCCACTGTATAACTGAATTTTTCTGCCTCGGCAGTAGTTTTAGCAGGTCCGCCACACGCCGTAAGCAAAGACAAGGCGGCTGCCATCGAAATAAGTTGTTTCTTCATTATTTTAGTTTTCTATGTTTTTGGGAGGATTTCGTGTCACCGTGTGCCACATTTCGCAAGCCGCCTTTCCGGCTGACTATAAAAACGAAAAAAAGGAAATATCGGCACAGTTGCATAAGTCCGTGGCAATATAATCATGTTATCCAAAGATCATAG
>JAUNJD010000009.1 GCA_030523205.1 Bacteroides sp. | reverse complement strand
GATGCACTGCTACAAAGCCCTGAATGTAAGAACCAATAAACTATAACTTAAACAAACGATAATAGTATGGGAATTATAGTCAGCCTCCCCGGTGGAGGTGCTTCTGAGAAAGATTACCAGATTCAGTTTGGAAAAAACATCGGCATACAGATAGAAACCTATGCCCCCTACTTGCCCGCCGAATGGGCTTTGCAAAGCGGCATACAGTTGACTTGGCCTCATGCGGGCACCGACTGGGCCTATATGCTCGACGAGGTGCAACGCTGTTTCATCGACATTGCCCGCGAAATAGCCCAACGGGAAAAGCTGCTCATTGTCACACCCTATCCGGAAGAAGTAAAAGAGCAGATTTCTGCCAGCGTCAATATGGAGAATGTACGCTTCCTGACGTGCAACACCAACGACACGTGGGCACGCGACCATGGAGCCATCACCCTGCAAGATGTAGATGGTCCATCCTTACTCGACTTTAAGTTCAATGGTTGGGGATTGAAGTTTGCCTCCGACAAGGATAATCTGATTACCCACCAAGCCGTCGAAGCCAAGGCGCTGAAAGGCAGGTATGTCAACCGACTGGGCTTTGTGCTGGAAGGAGGTTCCATCGAGAGCGACGGCATGGGCACGCTGCTCACCACCTCCGAGTGCCTGCTTTCGCCCAATCGAAACGGACAAATGAACCAAGTGGAGATTGAGGAATATCTACGGTCCGTCTTCCACCTGCAACGTGTCCTTTGGCTGGATCACGGCTACCTTGCCGGAGACGACACGGACAGCCACATCGATACGCTTGCCCGCTTCTGCTCACCCAGCACCATTGCCTATGTGCAATGCACCGATGAGAACGACGAACATTACGAAGCACTCCGCCTGATGGAAGAGCAGCTGAGGACTTTCCGCACACTGAAGGACGAACCTTACCGCCTGCTTGCATTGCCCATGCCCGACAAAATCGTTGAAGACGGAGAACGCCTGCCCGCCACGTACGCCAACTTCCTGATTATGAACGAAGCTGTGCTCTACCCCACCTATCGACAACCCGCGAACGATGCACGCGCCAAGGAAGTTCTGCAACAAGCCTTCCCCAAGTACGAAGTGATAGGTATCGATTGCAGGGCATTAATCAAACAGCACGGTTCGCTGCATTGCGTCACCATGCAATATCCCGCGGGAATCATCAAATAAAAGAAGCGAAATCGGTGCTTTATCGGAACACGGTTGAGGAATGTCTGCGACGTTACATCTCCAAAAACTGGAGATATATCAATGTGATGTAAACGACACTCATCAATGTTCCGATTAAGGCCGAGCGTGCAATGCCTTCATTTTTTCTCCTAAAAATGCAGCACAGAACTATACCGATAAACGGTAACAAAAATCCGGTAATCAGATAGCCGAAACGAAGCTCCTTATTGCGAGCCTGACCATCAGTTTGAGAATTTCCGCAGAACGGACAATTGCTTGCATGACTTGAAATCTGCATATCGCAATCTTGACAATGAATAAGTGCCATTTTGTGTAAGTTTTAGGTTATTATTTTTTTCATTTATCCATACTGCCCATAGTTGCCAGACAGCATTCAATAAATACACTTTCATCATAAAAACAATCAAATCGTCAGTTTCTTTAAACTAACATCGCAAAATTAGAAAAAGTTTACGGATTATCAACTATCGAAATGATAAAAATATAGAATTTTTATGCAAATTTTTGTTTATACGTCTTCAAGAAAACGGTTATTCGCCTAAAACCCAGTATAAGTCTGTGAGCTATTCCCGCTCGATGTCAACAATTTTATCAATTCAATGCTATCTCATCCTTGTATTATTCCTCCAATCTATGCCTTGTTTTTACCCGGCATAGTCGTATCTTTGCAGACGCATTGATAAACTCATGACGTATGAAAGATTTTGCAGCCATTGATTTTGAGACCGCCAACAGCCAACGCAGCAGTGTGTGCAGCGTGGGCATCGTCATTGTGCGCAATGGGGAGATAACCGACACTTTCTATTCCCTCATCCAACCCGAACCCAATTACTACACCTATTGGTGCACGCAAGTACACGGCCTTACCCGTCTGCAAACAGACAACGCTCCTGTCTTCCCCTACGTTTGGGCTCAAGTAGCCCCTATGATAGAAGGACTTCCCCTCGTGGCTCACAACAAATCGTTCGACGAAAGTTGCCTGAAAGCCGTATTCCGCTGCTACCGGATGGATTATCCCGACTACGAGTTTCATTGCACCTGCATCGCCTCGCGTCGTGCTTTTCCTCGGGCCGCCAATCATCAGCTGCACACCATCGCTTCCCTATGCGGTTTTCAGCTGAAGAATCATCATCACGCATTGGCCGATGCCGAAGCATGCGCATGGATTGCACGAGAAATATTGTAAAGCATTTTATCAATTCTTCTTTCTATCCGATCCTCCTTCGGAAAGCCATATCCGAATCGCATTTGCATCCTATCAACCATGTATCAGCTCTCCACAAACCCCGCTCCCGATGGAAGGGAAAAAAGAATGAAGCAAGTACGGAGCATCATCGGATGCGCAACGGGCAGCAAGAAGGTCGTTCTGCTCATTTTAATACTATTTCGCATACAATAAGTAAGTGTTTACTGAAAAAGATGTAACTTTGCCGCCGTAATAAACTCAAAATGTAGACAAAGATGAAGAGACTTACATTGTATATGCTTATGCTTGTCCTGAGCATTACCTACGCTTCTGCACAAGGGGCAGATATTAAGTTCGACAAGACTTCGCATGACTTCGGTACGTTCTCCGAGAGCGATCCGGTGGTTAGCTGTGTTTTCACATTTACCAACGTAGGTGATGCTCCGCTGGTGATTCATCAGGCTGTAGCGTCCTGCGGCTGCACGGTTCCCGAATATACACAGGAGCCGGTTCTTCCGGGAAAGACCGGAACCATCAAGGTGACTTACAACGGAACAGGACGGTATCCCGGACACTTCAAAAAGTCCATCACATTGCGCACAAATGCCAAAACTGAGTTGATGAGACTTTTCATTGAAGGGGAAATGACAGCAAAAGATGCAAAATAAGCAACTTTTTGAAAACAGAATAAAGGAGAATCTTTCAATTCTCCTTTTTTTTTGCTTTCTTTGAACCCAATTAAAACATCAAACTTACTGAATCATGAAACAAGAAGAAGAAAAACCGGTTGGTTTGCCCGAAAATGCGTTCCGCGAACTCAAGCCGGGAGAAGTCTATAACCCCTTGATGAGCCCTGATAAGAAATATCCGGAGGTCAACTTCTGGTCGGTATCATGGGGTATTGCCATGGCAATACTTTTCTCGGCAGCAGCAGCCTATTTGGGGTTGAAAGTGGGACAAGTGTTCGAGGCAGCCATCCCCATTGCCATCATTGCCGTCGGAGTGTCCGGCGCGGCTAAGCGCAAACATGCATTGGGCGAAAACATCATCATCCAGTCCATCGGTGCCAGTTCGGGTGTTATCGTAGCCGGTGCCATTTTCACCCTACCAGCCCTCTACATCCTGCAAGAGGCTTATCCCAAGGAAATCACCGTCACCTTCCTGCAAGTGTTCATCAGTTCGCTGCTGGGAGGTATTCTGGGCATCCTTTTCCTGATACCGTTCCGCAAATACTTCGTCAGCGATATGCACGGCAAGTATCCCTTCCCCGAAGCCACGGCCACTACGCAGGTGCTCGTTTCGGGCGAGAAAGGCGGAAGTCAGGCCAAGCCTTTGCTGATAGCCGGTGTCATCGGTGGTCTTTACGACTTTATCGTGGCTACCTTCGGCTGGTGGAACGAGAACTTCACGACCCGTGTATGCGGCGTTGGCGAAATGCTGGCTGACAAAGCCAAGCTGGTGTTCAAGGTGAATACGGGAGCCGCCGTGCTAGGCTTGGGCTACATCGTGGGACTGAAGTATGCCGCCATCATTTGTGCCGGTTCATTGGCCGTCTGGTGGATCATTATTCCGGCCATGGCTGTCATCTGGGGTAACGATGTGCTGAACCAATGGAATCCGGAGATTACGGCTACCGTAGGAAGTATGTCGCCCGAAGAGATTTTCACCTACTATGCCAAGAGCATCGGTATAGGTGGCATCGCCATGGCAGGCATCATCGGCATCATCAAGTCGTGGAGCATCATCAAGAGCGCTGTCGGACTGGCAGCCAAGGAGATGAGCGGCAAGAGCAGTACGGCTGCGGTGAAGCGCACGCAACGCGACCTCTCCATGAAGATTATCGCCATAGGCTCCATCCTTACGTTGGTTCTTATCTTCCTGTTCTTCTACTTCGACGTGATGCAGGGCAATCTGCTACACACAGTGGTAGCCATTCTGCTGGTAGCCGTCATCTCGTTCCTGTTTACTACCGTAGCTGCCAATGCCATTGCCATTGTAGGAACGAATCCGGTTTCGGGTATGACGCTGATGACGCTGATTCTGGCATCAGTGGTCATGGTGGCCGTCGGCTTGAAAGGCCCCGGAGGCATGGTAGCAGCCTTGGTAATGGGTGGCGTGGTATGTACGGCCTTGTCCATGGCGGGTGGTTTTATCACCGACCTGAAGATTGGCTATTGGCTGGGTAGCACACCCGTGAAGCAGGAAGGCTGGAAATTCCTCGGCACAACGGTCTCCGCCGCTACCGTAGGCTTTGTGATGATTATTCTGAACCAGACGTACGGTTTCACCAGCGGTGACCTGTCTGCTCCGCAGGCCAATGCAATGGCTGCCGTCATCAAGCCTCTGATGAGCGGTGTGGCTGCTCCTTGGTTGCTCTACGGCATCGGTGCCGTACTAGCCATTGTGCTGACATTCTGCAAGGTTCCTGCACTGGCCTTTGCTTTAGGTATGTTCATTCCCTTACAACTGAACATTCCGCTGATTGTAGGCGGAGCCATCAACTGGTATGTAACAAGTCGCAGTAAGGATGCTACCCTCAATGCCGAACGTGGCGAAAAGGGTACGCTGTTGGCCTCAGGCTTCATTGCCGGCGGTGCGCTGATGGGAGTAGTCAGTGCAGCGATGCGCTTCGGTGGCATCAATCTGGTGAACGATGCTTGGCTCAACAATGTTTGGTCGGAAGTATTGGCACTGGTGGCCTACGCCATCCTGATATACTATTTCGTGAAGGCATCCATGAAGGTGAAGTAATGGACAATTGTAATGGATAATGATTATCCGAATAGAATAATTCAAAACTTATAATCTTATCGTTGCCATGAGAAAGATATTAATGATATCATTTTTATTTGTTACGACTATGTTGTTTGCACAAAAGCCCGTCGAGCTGCCCTTGTGGCCCGACGGTGCCCCTAATACGAATGGCTTGACCGGCGCACAAGAGGATCTGGAAGGTGGTCGGGTAGCCAATGTCACCAACCCCTCCATCACCGTCTACCGTCCGGCACGCCCGAACGGCATGACGATTGTGATGTGTCCGGGTGGTGGTTATGCCCGCCTTGCCATGAACCATGAGGGACACGATATGGCATCGTGGTTCATGGCACAGGGCATTACGTACGTAGTGCTGAAGTACCGTATGCCTAACGGACATTATGACGTTCCGCTTTCGGATGCCGAACAGGCTATTCGCCTGGTACGCCAACACGCCGAAGAATGGAAAATCAATCCCAACCGTGTAGGCATTATGGGTGCATCAGCCGGCGGACATCTGGCCGCTTCGCTTGCCACGCTTTACAGCAGCGACGAGACCCGCCCCGACTTTCAGGTGTTGTTCTATCCCGTCATCACGATGCAGGAGGCCACTCATGGAGGGTCACGAAGCAACCTGCTGGGAGCGAATCCTACGGAGGAACTGAAGCAAAAGTATTCCCTCGAAACCAGAGTGACGGCCAACACTCCTCAGGCGTTCATCATGCTCTCGGCCGATGATGGTGCCGTGCCTCCCGTCAACGGCATCAACTACTTCCTGGCCTTGCGCAATCAGAAAGTCCGCGCCTCCATGCACGTCTATCCTACGGGAGGACACGGCTGGGGATTCCGCGACAACTTCATCTACAAACGTCAGTGGACCGGCGAATTGGAGAAATGGTTGAGGGAAGGACTGGTCTTCGATGACTGATAACAGAATTAGTAAAACTTAATAGAGACATACAAAACAAAACAGAAAAGGTATGAATAGATTTTCTTTTTTACTTATGGGGCTTGCCCTAACGTCTTTGGGCTTAGCGGCACAGGATCGTTATAAGCAAATAACGAACCCCAAGTTGACTAGCATCAACAAAGAAGCGCCTCGCAGCTCGTTCACGTCCTACACCAACGAGACTGATGCTATTATCGATGATCGGCAGAACGGTACCTATCGCCTGTCGCTCAATGGAAAGTGGAAATTCAACTATGTGGAGTATTTTACCGACCGTCCTACCGACTACATGAGCGAACGCATAGACGTAGGACACTGGCCCAGCATCGAGGTTCCGGGCAACTGGGAATTGCAAGGTTTCGGTACGCCGATTTACGTCAACCTGACCTACGAATTCTGCTCGCCCGGCTACAAGCCTTACTGGGACAAGCCCAATCCTCCGTACGTTCCTGAGGATTGGAATCCTACGGGTACCTATCGCCGCGAGTTCGTCATCCCCGCCGAATGGGAAGGAAAAGAAATTTTCCTGAGCGCCGACGGAGTGCGCGGAGCCGCCTTCTTCTACCTCAACGGAAAGTTTGTAGGTATGAGCAAGGATGCCAAAACGCCTTCGCACTTCAACGTGACACCTTTGGCCCGCAAGGGAAAGAACACAATCGCCATTCAGGTTCACCGCTTCTCGGACGCCAACTATCTGGAATGCCAAGACTTCTGGCGCCTTAGTGGTATCGAACGCGACATCTACCTCTACGCACAGCCGAAGATTCATATAACCGACTTCAAGGCGGAAACTCCGCTGGATGCCAATTATCGCGACGGTATATTGAAGCTGAAGGTTGATTTCGTCAACGAGAGCGGTGTGAACACTCCTATCACCGTAAGCTATCGGTTGCTCGACAACAGAGACCGTCAGGTAGCCCAGTCATCGACCCGCGTGGGAGCTGACCAAACGACAGTGGAGTTCACGCCGAAGACCATCGACGCTCCCTTGCAGTGGACGGCAGAAACCCCTAACCTCTATACACTGGTAGTCAGCCTGAAGCAGACCAACGGAGACGTGATAGAAGCCACAAGCTGTAAGGTAGGTTTCCGCACGGTCGAAATCAGAGACAAGCAGTTGCTGGTGAACGGAAAGGCCATTCTGGTGAAGGGTGTCAACTATCACGAGCACAACGAATACACCGGACACTACGTCACCGAAGAGCAGATGCTAAAGGACTTCGAACTGTGGAAGAAGTGCAACGTCAACACCGTACGTACTTGCCACTATCCGCAGCAGGAACGCTTCTACGAACTCTGCGACAAGTATGGCATATACGTCATTGACGAAGCCAACATCGAAAGCCACGGCATGGGCTATGAGTTGAAAGCAGGCGGCACGCTTGGCAACAATCCGCTGTTCATGGATGCCCACATTGACCGCACGATGAATATGTACGAACGCGACAAGAACCATCCATGCGTCATCATTTGGTCACTGGGCAACGAAGCCGGAAACGGTTTGAACTTCTACGTTACCTACAATACGCTGAAGACCCTCGACAGCCGCCCCATACAGTACGAACGTGCCCAACAGGAATGGAATACCGACATTTATTGCCCCATGTACGCCACTCCTTCTCAAATCGAGAACTATGCCAAGAATGCAGATATGACGCGCCCGCTGATTCTCTGCGAATATGCTCATGCCATGGGCAACAGTCTGGGCAACTTCCAAGATTACTGGAATGTAATTGAGAAATATCCTATCCTGCAAGGCGGATGCGTATGGGACTGGGTAGACCAAGGACTGGCTGCACAGACGAAAGACGGTCGTAAATACTGGAACTACGGAGGCGACTACGGTGAAGTGGGAACTCCTTCGGACGGCAACTTCTGCGCCAATGGCATTGTATATGCCGACCGCAGCACAAAGCCTCTGACAGAAGAACTGGCCAAGGTCTATCAGAACATCAAGTTCTTCAACTTCGACTGGCAGACCAAGACCGTTGAAGTGCGCAACGACTTTACCTTCACCAACCTCGATAAATACGATTTCTATTACATCGTCCGCGAACACGGAAAGGAAATCCAACGCGGCAATATGCGGGACGTCAATGCGAAGCCCGGAAACACTTCGACCAGCTATATGGAAAACATTCCCAAGGAAGCGGCCAAACTGGGCGATATAACCGTAGAATTCTATGCTGCCATCAAGACTGCGGAACCTTTCTTGCCCGTCGGTACGGTGATTGCACGCGAGCAAGTTTGCGTATTCCCCTACAACAAACCCAAAGCTCCGACCATGGCATCGGCCAGCATGAATGAAAACGGCTGGAAGGTGAACTTCAGCGGTGCCAACTTCACGGCTACCTTCGACCGTCAGAGCGGCTTGCTCGTATCCTACCTGTACAATGGACAGGAATACATCAAGAACGGACAGGGTCCCCGTCCCTTCTTCTGGCGTGCCCCCATCGACAACGATTACGGTGCCAAGCTGCCAACGCAACTGAAAGTGTGGAAGGATGCCAGCTATAAGGAGCCAAAGGCTGAACGCTTCGAAGTGGTGAATGGCAAGGACGGCGCTACCGTAAACGTGACCTACCGTTATCCGGAAGCTGATGCCAGCTGGAACATTACTTATAAGGTATATTCCAACGGCATCATCAAGGTGCACAACCGCTTTGCCGCCGAGGATGAGACGAAGCCCATGATTCCGCGTATCGGACTGAGAATGCAACTCTCGGACGCACTGACCAACCTTACCTACTATGGTCGTGGTCCGGAAGAGAACTATTGCGACCGCTATACCTCGCAATTCGTAGGCGAATATACAACTCCCATCAAGAGCTTGTACGAACCCTACATCCGTCCGCAGGAGAACAACCACCGCACGGACATCCGTTGGTGTGCGCTGGACAGCAAGGCAAAAGACGGCCTGCTGTTTGTAGCCGACAGCATCTTCGAGATGAATGTATCCAACTATCCGCTGGAAACATTTGACTGCGGCGAAACGATTGACAACGACGCTCCCCGCACGGAGAAGACCAATCATCGCCATCTGACCGACCCCGTAGCCGAGAATTTGGTGGATATGTTCATCGACTACCGCATGATGGGCGTAGGCGGAGACAACAGCTGGGGAGCCATCCCGCACGAAGAATATCTGATTCGTCCGAAGGAAGGCAACATCATAGAATACGGTTTCAGTATTGTCCCCTTTGACAAAAAGGATGATTACAAAAAATTCATCCAGAAATATTGATTTTTAGTATTCTGATTAAGTATTTATTGAAAAGGATGTAGTAAATTTGCTGCGTCCTTTTCTTTTTTATTCATGCCTATCCGCAACGACGGCTTAAAAAAGATTTATTGGAAGGAAGAATATTAACCATACAAAATAATTGAAAATGAAAATGATGTCTAAGTTCTTATTCGGCTCACTTTGCGCCTTGGCTTTGTCCACATCGGCCTATGCACAAGAAAACGGCGATGTAATGGTGAGCAATGCTATCGGATTTCTAGATATTCCATACGTAGCCCATACGTTGGATTTGGATGATGATAAAGAAGAGTTGACCATCAATTGTGATGAAGTGGACTGCACCACGCTGGTAGAATATGTGTTGGCCATGTCCATATCTCCCACCGAAGACGGTCAGGTGGCCGAAGGTGACTTTGCCGACAACTTGCAGAAGATACGCTACCGCGACGGAAAGGTTGACGGATATACCTCGCGTCTGCACTACATCACCGACTGGGCCAATAACGGCATACGCAACGGTTTCCTTGAAGACATTACGGAAAAGAACAGCCCATACGTCAAGAAAGTATCTGTCAACTACATGAGTACACATCCCGAGCAATACAGACAACTGGCTCACTCTGCGGAAAACGTAGCCAAAATGAAGGAGATAGAAAAGAATCTGTCACAGGGTGAAATCCACTATATACCGATGGAGAATCTGCCCTACAATGGCCTGCCGTGGATAAAGAACGGAGACATTATCGCCTTTGTTACGAACATCCCGGGATTGGACGTGGCCCACATGGGTATTGCCTTTTACGTAGAGGGTAAGCTGAGCCTGATTCATGCTTCATCGTCGAGCAAGAAAGTCGTTGTTTCGCGAGTAGCCCTGACACAGATGATGAAGAGCAACGACAAGTGGATAGGTATCCGTGTGCTGCGGATGAAGAAATAAAACACAGTTTTCCGTAACATAAAACAGTGTTTTCCATCCAGGAAAGCATTGTTCTGACAGAAAGAAAAGCATAGCTTTACGCCCAAGCGGCATTGTTTTGCATCATTGGCTGACGTCTGATGATACAGAGCAATGCCGCTTTGTTTTGCGTTTTTCAAATTCAAGCAATCGGTTCTTCTTTATAAATCGATGAATTTGGTTGTTATATCAGTAATCCGAATACAAACACATCGGCAGAAACCTCCTACCTTTGCATACAGACAAGTGCTATCAACTAATAACCTCAGCACCATGGATAGAAGAAGATTTTTAAAAACAATGGGTATGACAGCCGGAGCCACTCTCCTATCCGGAATGGCATTGGCCGAAGTAACCGAAACAACGAGTAAGATGAAAATAGTTGTACTGACCGGAAGCCCGCGCCGCAATGGAAACACCTCGCACATGGCCGACCGCTTCATCAAAGGTGCCCAAGAAGCCGGGCACGAGGTATATCGTTTTGACTGTGCACGCCACAAAGTGTCCGGCTGCATTGCCTGCAACGCCTGCGGCATGAACGGCAATTGCGTGCTGAATGACGATTTCGAGGAATTGCGCCCTCATCTGCTGGCAGCCGATATGGTGGTATTTGCCACTCCGATGTATTATTTCGGATTCTCGGCGCAGCTGAAAGCGGTCATCGACCGCTTCTATGCACTTAACGGACGCATAAAGGGAGCCTCCAAGCAGTCGGCCTTCCTCATGGCATATGCAGACACCAATCCGAAGGAGGCCGAGCCGATGGTGTCGCATTACAAGACGCTTATCAACTACCTGGGCTGGAAGGACCGCGGCATGGTGGTAGCTCCCGGGATGTGGCCTGCGGGAGCCGTACAGAACACCTCGTATGCCAAGCAGGCATACGAATTGGGACGGAAGTTATAGGAAAAGCAGCTCTACTTACAAAGCTCATTCGCCCTTACTTAAAACGGCAAGGGACCACTTGGTCCGGCACCGAACGGATCATTCTGTGGCGGGAAGTCCTCTGCCGAAGGAGGCGGAGGCGTGGAGGGACTTCCTATCGGCGCATTCATGCGCGAGCCGAAGGTAGCTCCTCCCCCTTCCGTAGGAGGCGGAATGACCATATCATCCTCTGGATTCTGGAAGCGGGTGTACTGACCGATAAAGCGCAAACGGACATCGCCCACCGCACCGTTACGGTGCTTGGCTATAATGATTTCGGCCATACCACGAAGGTCGGCACCATCGGCAGAAGTGTATATCTTATAGTATTCGGGACGGTGGATGAAGCACACCATATCGGCATCCTGCTCGATGGCACCCGATTCACGAAGGTCGCTCAACTGCGGACGCTTGCCTTCTTCACCTTCACGGTTCTCTACACCACGGTTCAGCTGCGACAAGGCAATGATAGGAATGTTCAACTCCTTGGCCAACCCCTTAAGCGAACGCGAAATGGTGCTGACCTCTTCCTGACGGCTTCCAAAGGACATACCGCTGGCATTCATCAACTGAAGGTAGTCGATGATAATGACCTTCACCCCATGTTCGCGCACCAATCGGCGAGCCTTGGTACGAAGCTCGAAGACGGACAACGAGGGGGTATCGTCCACGTAGAGAGGAGCATCGAGCAAATCGCGCAGTTTGTAGTCCAACTGTTGCCATTCGTAATCGGCCAACTGACCACTCTTGATTTTCTCACTCGGAATTTCGCATACATTGGAAATCAGACGGTTTACCAACTGTACATTGCTCATTTCAAGCGAAAACAGAGCTACCGGATTCTTGTAGTTCACCGCTATGTTCTTGGCCATGGAGAGCACAAAGGCTGTCTTACCCATTGCCGGACGGGCCGCTATAATGATAAGGTCGGAATTCTGCCAGCCGGACGTCATTTTGTCCAGCTTCGTAAATCCACTCTCCAGTCCGCTCAAGCCATCGGTACGGGCAGCCGCCTTCTGAATCAACTGATAGGCTTCGGCTATGACAGGATTAATCTGCGTATAATCCTTTTTCATGTTCTGCTGCGAAATCTCGAACAGCTTTCCTTCGGCCTCCTGCATCAAGTCGTCCACATCCAGCGTTTCGTCGAATGCCTTGCTCTGTATGTTGCTGGTGAAGGTTATCAGTTCGCGAGCCAATGCCTTTTGGGCAATGATTCGGGCGTGGTACTCAATGTGAGCAGAAGAGGCCACCTTGCTACTCAGCTGAGTGATGTAGAAAGGTCCTCCAATCTCCTCCAGCTCGCCCCGCTTGGCTAGTTGTTCCTTCACGGTGAGGATGTCAACAGGTTTTTGGTTCACGGCCAAATCCGTGATAGCGGAATATATCAGTTGATGCCGATGTTCGTAAAACGACTCAGGACGAAGGATTTCGCTGACCAGTGAGTAAGCATCCTTCTCTATCATCAATGCACCCAATACAGCCTCCTCCAGTTCCGGAGCCTGCGGCTGAATGCGTCCGTAGTCGTTGACGGGCTGAGGTGTTTTTCCCTTGGGAGTACGGGTTGTTCTTCTTTGTTCTGCCACGATATGATGTTTTTATATTTTCTTAGTCATCCTTTTTTTGCGAAAGGGACAGCAAAGATAACGGTTTTCTTCGTTCGTTCAACAGAATTCTTTGTTTACTTATCAATCTAGTATCAACCGAAAGTGTTAACTTTGCGGCAATAACTCACTAAAAAACAATTGACTCATGCTTACTTTTCCGAATGCCAAGATAAATTTGGGACTGAATATCACCGAAAAGCGTCCCGACGGATACCATAATCTGGAAACCATATTCTACCCCATTCCTATTGAGGATGCACTGGAAGTTACCGTACGATCCGAGACCAATGCCACGCCTTCCACACAGACCGTCAAGTATCAATTGTTCCAATTCGGACTAGAGATTGCCGGAGAAGCAGAAAATAATCTGGTGGTGAAAGCCTACAAACTGCTGGACAAAGCCTTCAACCTTCCCCCGATTGACATTCACCTATTCAAGCACATCCCATCGGGGGCTGGATTAGGCGGAGGGTCGGCCGACGCCGCTTTTATGCTGAAGCTACTGAACGAACAATTCCAATTGAACCTTACCACGCAACAGTTGGAAAAGTATGCCGCCACCTTGGGAGCAGACTGCGCCTTCTTCATCCAAAATCAGCCCACCTATGCCGAAGGGATAGGAAATCTATTCTCCCCTATCTCACTCTCTCTGAAAGGCTATCAGATACTACTGGTCAAACCCGATGTATTTGTTTCTACACGTGAAGCCTTTGCAAAAATCAAGCCTCGCCATCCGGAGGTATCCCTCAAAGACATTGTCCGTCAACCCGTAGAGACGTGGAAAGACACGATGGTCAACGACTTCGAAGAAAGCGTATTCCCTCAATTTCCGGTTATCGGAGCCATCAAGCAGGAGCTATACCAACAAGGTGCCGTCTATGCTGCCATGAGCGGTTCGGGCTCTTCGGTATTCGGTCTGTTTGCCGCAGGAACGGAAATGCCCGATATAGATTTCGGCAAGGGAGCGTTCGTTTACAAGAAGGAGTTCTAATGACCTTAGAATGACAACTGCATGGTACACCGAATGCCACTCTTCTGAATGTCCGGATGATTCAAATAATTCAGACGCCATACATAGTCAACGCGAAGGAACTTGAAGATATTCTCGATGCCTACGCTTGCCTCCATGTAGGGAGTCTTGCCGAGTGCATAGGTTTCTGCCGGGAACTGATATAAGCCTTCTCCACCATTGGCCGGATTGTTCTTGTCCGTCAGGTTTCCCCAAAGACCACGGAAGCAGAATACTTCTCGCCACTTCAGTTTCTTGATGAGGGGCAGACGGTTCAGCAGATTGCCGTTCATATAGTAGGTTACGTCCCAAGAAGCATATTCATCGTTGATGAACTCCAGCGCATTCATATTCGTATAGGTTTCCGGCTGGATGGTGTACGTAAGGTTGGCATTCGGCAAAATCAGCAACGGATAAGGAACTTTGTCCCACACTTTGCCGGCCTTCGTGATGAGGTCGATGTATCCAAAGGCCGAAAGCCAAAAACGCTTCTGCACACCAATGTCTGTCCGTTGGTAATTATAAGATGAACCCAAGAAGCCTTTCTTTGCCATGACATGACTGACATTGAATATCAGTGCATCGAACGTGATGGGAATGCGAAGATTGCGTGTTTGATAGAATTTCTCATTCTTTGCATAGCGAAACTTCAATTCCAGCTCCGTCATATCGTAGTGGCTGACAGGAGTAATGCCGCCATCGGCACCGATACGGTTAAAATCAGCATAACGGGTGGCGTATTCACGTCGGTTGCGAACAACGGCACCGTATGCCACGCCGTTGTAGTGTTCGCGATAGTAGGTCAGTTCCGCCTGACGCAGATAGGACGCATGGGTATCTTCCTTTCGCCGAATCATCAGCATCATATTGTCCTTGCTGGTGTACATATAGTCCTGCCCCAGTTTATTGATGTCGTACATATACTCAAAGCGAAGTGAATGTATGGGATATTCCTTGCGAAACTCTTTCCGTTCGTTGAACGAATATTCCACAAGAGCATCGTATTTCAACTTTTCATCCTTTGTGCCATACGCCATATATCCATCCAGAAACAAATGTTTGCTGAAAGCCGTCGTTGTTGTTCCTCCCACGCGGAAGCGTGCTCCTTCCAGCCTATTATAGTTGATGGTGGAGTTCATGGGACCAAAATCAAACTTGCTCACTTCCGGATTCCGGTGCGTAGGAATATAGCCGGAAACAAGCACCGACAACGTCTTCCTTACAAAATTGAAGACAGGGACAGCGTGCAACCGCTTCATCAGGTCCTCCACCGAATTAGGGTTTCTATTTACACCTTCTTCCGGTCGGTTACCTGTCCAAAATTCCGGAGGCTGATGATAGGCCTGCTTCCAAGTGATGATGGGGGCATCTTGTTCAAACACCCGCGCCTGTTCGTCGGTAGGTTTATCGAACGAATGATTGCTATATATGTTTAGCCGACGGGCATATAATCCTTTCGATTTCTCTGTCAGCTTAAAGTTTACACTGATGTCATCTTTCGTAATGATGCGTGTACTATCCGCCGTACGCTCAAAAGTCTGTTCTATGGTCAACCTAGACACAAAATTCAGATTGATGTCCTTGGGTACGTTGAGCACAGCCCTATGGACAAAATACGTAGAATCGAGGGCTACATACAGATGCCCTGTAAAGCCGAACGTTTCCGAGTTGAAAGGCACAAAGCCCAAATCGACGCACGGTTTTCCTGCCACCTGAAGCGTATCGAGCAAATAATACTTATAATAACTAGGTCCAATAGCAGAAAGCGGACTGACGAAACGTTGCAAAAACAAAGGTATATCATTCTGAAAGATATTAACCTCCCGGAACACTTCGTTCAGAAACTGATGTATGCCGTCGCTGGAGAAGATTTCGTCGATGCCGGAAGACTTATAACCTTTCACGACCTGTTTTTCCGACTTAGGCGACCGACGATAATAGACGGTGGCTAGCTTCTCTTTCTCCGATACCGGAAGAATCGTTGTTCCTGCATCCAGCGTATCGACAAACTCGGAAAGGAAATCAAATCTGCCCTTCTTCCCCTCCTTTCTGGGCTTAGGGGTATAATCATTCTTGGCAAAAATCATCTTCTCGTATTGGTCGTAACTGAAGTAGTCGTGCTGACGTGGCTCATTGGCATTCCGCAAGGCTATCACCTTCCGAACAAATTCTACGGCAGGATTATCTTTTTTCTTGTATTTTTCCTTTTTAGGCTTTACCACAACCTCGTTCAAGGCTATTCCGGAGGGAAGCAATTGTATGCTCAACCGAGTAGTCCGTCCGGCAACCAGCCTTATTTCCTTCGTGTCATACCCCAAGTAGGATACTTGCAGGACCTTGTCTATCGTGGGAGTTGAAAATGAGAAATTCCCGTCACCATCGGTACTCGCCCCAATGGTAGTCCCCTTCAGAATGACAGAAGCGTATGGCAACCCTTCGCCGGTAATCGAATCCGTCACTAGTCCTTCTACGATGGTGTGCTGTCCTTTGACAACTCCTACCATCATAAACAGAAACATCCATATACAAACAATCTTCTTTCCCATTTTAGTTATATCTAATCTTTAGTTTTCTATATCACTCAGCCGTTTTCCTCACACTTCAGAAACCTGCTTTGCCAGTCCTTGTAATAATCCGGACTATCCAACATTAGTTGCCCCTGAGGGTCGATGAAGAGCTGAACTGTATGCCCTGCGGCACAAAGCTGATTGTCGCTTTCCCGATACACCTCATATTCATAATCGAGCCGGGCACCGGGCTTATAGACGTAGCGCGTATGCACTACTGCCACGTCGTTCAGCAAAAGCGGGGCATAATACTTCACCCGAATCTCATAGATAGGTGCATAGATGACTGCACGTTGCATATCGGCATAACCGATGCCGGGATAGTGCCGCCCGAACGATTCTCTTCCATCTTCAAAATAGGTGACATACGAACCGTGCCACACTCTCTGCATGGAGTCTATCTCACTGAATTTAACCGGTATGCGGCAAACGTCCTCAACCGTTTTCGGCTGATTGTCATGCTGTGAAGATGTATGCTTCATTCTTTTGTTTTCTACGATTAGTTCTTTACGATGTTCCATATAGCCTCCTTTCCCAGCACTTCGGCACAAGTGAAAAGTGCTGTCATTGTCACACCATGCAGACCATGCAACATCAAGTTCTGTCCTGTCAGCAACAGATTAGGAATAGGTGTTCGTGGCGAAAGCAAAGTCATCAACGGATCTCTAAAGTCCTTCCTCAAGCCATAGGCTGTGCCTTCGGGAGCACCTGTATAGTCACGATAGGTCAGCGGTGTACTGATGTAGCATTCTGCCACCATCTCGCGCAGCCCCGGTATGAAGGGTTCTGCAAGCCGGATGCATTCCTCAGCCTTTTCTTTTTTCATGCGCAGATAAGCATCTCCGCGCTGCCCTATCCTCGTGTCGCTCCATTGCCGACAGCTATCCCAGGTCATCGGGGTCAGTAAATCTACCTGCTGTGTATACTTGCTGCCATCTTCCGGCACGCGACAGCTTATCATCATTCCCTCCACAGGCCTATTCTCTTGATGGAATGTCCACACGTTAGGGCGTCGATAGACGTAATGATTGTAATTAAAATAAGGGAGAGAGCAAGGCTTTAAGCAAAGCGAAACAGTAAACATTCCAAATGTGTTCGGCAGTCCATGAATACGGTTACGATATACCTTCTTCATCTTTTCGCTTTGCTTCACAAGGTCGCACGTAGCCGCCGGATGAATGTTGCTGATGAAAACTTTTCCTTCGTAGCTCTCACCATTCTTACAGACAGCCCGCACCAATTGCCCTCCCTTCTCTACCAACTCCTGCACACCGCACCGACAAATAATTTCTCCACCAAACGAACGAATATCATTTATCAGTGAATGTACTATTTGGCCTCCGTCCCCCTTCAACCGCCAACTGCTTTCTATAAAGCTGCCACCGGCATGGGCAAATGTAAACAGTGGAAGAGATTCCTTGCGCAGTTCCATCTTCAAAGACGTACCGCCCAGCACATTTATCAGCATTGCATCGTGGAACTTCTCCCGAAAATAAGGATAAGCCCCTGTCTCGAACAAAGCAGAAGCCTGCGATGCACCTTTCGAGCAGGGATTCAGCACGCCCAACTGTTGCCGGGCAACATCCTTCAGCAAGCGTGCATAACTGTGCAACGCTTCCCTTTCCGACGGAAAATCGGCCGCCAATGTTTCGGCAAAAGCATCATAGCCTTCGGCAAAAGCAAATGTACGGCCCCCTATCGTCACACGGTCGAAACAAGCATCCATGCGCTGCCACGGCAGGCGCAACAGCCCCAAGTAATCGAAAGCCGCATATAGCGTCTGCCCTTCGTCCAATCCTCCTACATAATGGAAGCCCGTATCGTATGACAGCCCATGCCTTCTATAACTTTGAATGCAGCCACCCGCCTGTGTCCCTTGTTCCAGCAAGAGAACACGCATACCGGCACGCGAGAGAATGTAAGCACATTCCAGCCCACCGAGCCCGCTTCCTATAATGACTACATCGTACTTCATTTCTTATCGTCTTTGTTTTAGGATATAACGTAGAATCTGCTTCCTATCATTGCAAGCACTCCTCGTCCGGCTCCATATCTCCTTTATACTCCACGTATGTATTTTCGGCATCAGCTATCCGCGCTACAATGAGAAAGCCGACATAAGTGGGCGATGCTTGAATGGTAACATCCAGTTCTCTACATAGCGCAGGAGTAGCAAGAGCCGTCAGCCGGCATTGCTTGATGGCACTAATCCGCAGTTTGCTTCCGGTCAGCAGCATGGCGCATTCCTTGATAAGCTCTATATTGCACGCGCCGGGGCATACCGGATTACCGGGAAAATGTCCGCGATAGACATCGCAATCGGGCAAGATGGCGACATGGAAGACGGCACTCTGTCCGTCGGCATCCTTATCGATGCCGATTATTTTATAATATTTGTTTTCAAGCAACATATAATGATTGTTTTTAGTTTCGCTGCCCCTACTCCAGTCTTCATATTCACTTTCCGGCCATGAAGATTTTCATCTGTGTAGCTGCCATTACCTTGCCGTCCACCTGCGTCTCGCCGGTTATGATAGTCACTCCATCGACTTCAGCTCCCATGGTGATTGTCGTATGCAACTCATCGCCCACAAGAGGACACCGATAGCATCGAAACTTCTTCACCTCGCCTATATAGCCGATGGGAGGATGGACAGCCCCTGCCGCAACAGCCTTGTATCCGGCCAACGCCGAGGCCGATTGGGCAATGTGCTCTATCAGCCCCGGTTCGGTCAGTCGACCGTTCTCATCCACGAAGTAAGTATCCTCTCGGACGATGAAACTGGTTTCTGCCCCATCGTCCTTTATATCCGTCAGTCGGTCCACCATCTGTATGGGTGTACGTTGAGGGATGTACTGACGGATGTCTCCGCAATCCATCGTCATTTAGTATGCGACTCTATGTAATCATAGAGATTGTTGAATGTCTGTATATTTCGCAGGTCGGCCACAGGAATCTTGATTTTGTAGTGGCATTGAATCAGTGCCACCAAATCAACCAAACTCAAGCTGTCCAGCGAAAGTGTATCCTTTACGTTGGCTTCCGGTGTAAACAAGGCAGCATCTACTTCAAACTCGTCTGCCAATATGCTGTTTACTTGTTCTACAATTTCTTCACGTGTCATAATCTAGAATAAATATTTTTGGGTTAATAATTTAAATGTTGCCAACTGCAACTCGATTTATAAATTCTTTACGATAAGCGTAGAGTTGGTTCCGCCAAAACCAAAGGAATTGGATAGGAACATATCAAAGTTCGCTTCCCGTGTCTCGGGCACAATGTTGATGCAGGCAGTCTCCTCATCCGGGTTTTCAAAATTGATGTTTCCGGCTATGAAGTGATTCTTCATCATCAGCACCGAGTATATCAGTTCGCTGGCTCCTGCCATCCACATTTCGTGTCCGGTTTGGCTCTTGGTTGATGTCACCGGCACCCGATAGTCGCCAAAGATTTGGGCAATGGCCTGCGCTTCGCGACTGTCGCCAATGCGCGTCGAAGTGGCGTGAGCATTGATATAACCTATTTGCTTCGGAGAGATGCCACCATTCTTCAGGCATAGTTCCAATGAACGGGCAGGCCCTGCCACGTTTGGTGTCGAGATGTGGTCCCCGTTTCCGGAGAATCCCCAGCTGATAACTTCCGCCAAAATCGGCGCACCACGCTTCACGGCATGTTCATAGCTTTCCAGTACGATGGTTGCCGCCCCTCCTCCGGGCACCAATCCATCACGGTCGCGGTCGAAGGGCCGACTGGCTTTTGTCGGTTCATCCTCACGGACCGAGAAGGACTGAATGCCATCAAAGGCCGCTACGCTATATTGATTGGCCTCCTGAGCACCGCCACACACGATGCAGTCCTGCAAGCCGTTGCGTATCAGCATCTGTGCCAGCCCGACGGCCTGAGACCCGGAAGCACACGCAGCCGAAGCCGTCAGGTTGATGCCACGCAATTTGAAGAGGCAAGCCAGATTCATCGTTACCGTAGAGTTCATCGACTGAAAAATGGAGCCGCTGCCACAGGCTGCCGTATCTTTGAATTGACGAAATTTGTCGAGGGCACACATCGTCGCTTCGGCCACCGAGTCGTTGCCATAGATGATGCCTATCTCGTGTCCGTTGATATAATCTTGGTCCAGTCCGGCCTGTTCGAGTGCAGAGCGTGTGGCCATATAGGCATACTGAGCCTCTTCCGGCATAAACTGCCGCAGATTGCGCGGCACATAAGGTTTCAAGTCAGGACGTTCTATCTGCGCACACAAGGCCGAACGGAATCCGTTCTCCTTTCGTTCAGCACTAAAGACAATGCCACTTTTACCGCTGTATAGCGAATCACGTACCTCGTCAAGAGTCGTCCCCAGACACGACCACAATCCCATGCCTGTTATTACTACTTTCCTTTCCATATCCTATTATTTTAGATTTCTCAGATTCTTACAGTTTCTTTTTCCAACACCTTCTCCTCTTTCCGAAAGAAGGATTCAAAGGCTTCCATTGCGTCAGCTCCCTGACGTTATCTTCCAGCTGCGGGCCTGTCTCTGCACATCGGAAATGATACTTATTGTAAATAGGAATCAAATCGTCGAAGAAGAGTGCATTCACTCCCATCCCCTGATAATCGGGATGAACGGCTATCAGCAGAAGCTCAGCTTTCTCCTCCCTCTTCCATTTCAGAGCACGGAGTAGGTGAAACCACCCGAAAGGCAACAGCTTCCCTTTCGATTTCCGTAGTGCTGCCGACAAGCTCCCCATCGTCACAGCCACTCCTACCAACTCACCTTTCTCATCTTCGATGACGGGCAGCATCTGTTTATCTATCAAGGGGAAATATCGCTTCACGTACATATCTACCTGCTTGTCCGACAGCTCCGTGTAGCCGAAGAGTGGAGCGTAGGCCATATTCAGCAAACGGAATATTTTCTGTCCATATCCCCTGCGGGAGACATCAGCATTGGTCAGTTTCTTTACGCGAAGTCCGAACATCTCTTTCGAAAGGGCAGACACCCGAGCATATTTCGAGGGAACTTCCTGCGGTATCTCAATGCTTACCTGCACCCAGTCCACCTCTTTCTCATAGCCCAGAGCCTCCATGTGACGGGGATAATAGGGATGATTGTATATTGTTATCATCGAACCCAGTTGGTCATAGTCCTCCATAAGCATCCCCTCTTTGTCAAAATCAAAAATGCCCATCGGGCCTTGTATGCAGTCCATACCCCGTTCCCGTCCCCACTGTTCCACGGCATTCAGCAAGGCGGCGGACACCTCCGTATCGTCAACGAATTCAATGAACCCGAAGCGTACGTTCCGCGTATGCCACTTCTCGTTGGCACGATGATTGATGATGCCTGCAATACGCCCTACGGCTTTCCCCTCTTCATCGTATGCGATGAAAGGTTGAATGTCCGAATATTCCAAACCTGCATTTTTCTTCGGGTCGAATGTCTCACGCACATCCATATCCAAGTCCGGAACATAGTACGGGCAATCGGCGTACAAGCGTCCTGCAAGTTCCACGAAATCATTCATTTCGCATTTTGTCTCAACCTTTTTTACATTGATATTTCCCATAACGGGAGGCAAAATTACAAGGTTTTTTTTTCCAAAAAAGGGGGAAAAATAAGATACAGACTAATGGGACAGCATTCGTGGAGTATGGGATAGCAAGGCATTGGAAGCCGATAATTACGTCTTTATGTTCGCCGAACACTTTCTTGAAAGTGAGGTCGGCCTTGGCTACTTGGAAAAACGAACGTCCCACCCCTCTCTCTCCGTGGTTACGGGGGAGAGAGGGGCGGGACGAATAAGGGGTGTGGTGCGGATGCGTCTATTTCTCGTTGAATATCAAGTCGAGTCCTTGACTGCGGTAGAACTCAAAACGGGTGTCGCTCGATATGAGAGGCATACGCTCAGTGATGGCATGGGCGATGATTACATGGTCGGAGGGGTCTTTATGACATTGACGCTCATTTATATCCATTCGCGAATATGTAAAGACATGCTCTAACTTTACCAGAAGGAATTCGATATAACTGTCCTTCTCAATGGAATGTAACATTTCTTCCGGAGTTTTCCAACGTTTTGAGAACAAACCCTTATTGCGGTACGCTACCACTAATTCCTTGGCCGACTCAGCACTTGCATCCAACAATGTGTCCGGCTCGGCAATGATTGCCTTAACATCCTTGCTCAACAAGTCGGGGTCACCAACCATATAGATGATGATGTTTGTATCTATCAAGTACCTCATCTCCAAAACAATGTGGGGTCATTGATAACTACAGTACCTTTCAGTCTTTGGGCAGCTTCCCAAGCCTTGCTGACCTTTCTTTCCGGCTCTTTCACTTCGGTTTCCACCTTCTTTTCGGCCTTAACCTCAGTCGTTTGTTCTTGTTGTTCTTTCAATTCCTTTGCCATAGCTTACTCCTTTCTTTTGTAGTTTCACGCTACAAAGATAATGCAAATCGAATGTAGAATTTCATGCTTGCATGAAAAATTATGCTGAGATGCAGCTTATCTTATTTAAAGATACGAAACTTATTTGATTATCAAAAAAAGAACATTCCTGCCACTTGGTGTGGCAGGAATGTGATGTGTATCTTGCTGTTATTTCAGGTATTTCCGGTTTGCATCCTCCAATACCTGCATCTGCTGGATGGCCACTTGATTGAGGCGCACCAGCCTTTCGCGTTGCGGAATGCCCTCATTGATGAACACAGCGTTCAGACTCTCCATGTTCGAGAGACAAATCAGTTCGTTCACCGAGGCGTAGTCGCGGATGTTGCCTTTCAGGTCGGGGTGACTGTCGCGCCATTCAAGGGCAGTCATGCCGAACATCGCCACATTCAGCACGTCGGCTTCGTTGGCGTAGATTCGTGAGGCTTGTTGCGATGTCACCTCCGGCGGCACGAGGCACTGCTTGATGGCATCCGTGTGGATGCGGTAATTTATCTTCGACAGCTCCCGCTTGGCGTTCCAGCCTATTTGCGCTTGTTCCTGCTCCTTCAAGCGTTGGAACTCCTTCACCAAATAAAGTTCAAATTCTACCGAAATCCAACTGGCAAATTTGAAAGCAATATCTTTATGGGCAAATGTGCCGCCATAACGCCCTGAGCGGGATACGATACCTATCGCGTCTGTAGCTTTTATCCATTTCTGCGGAGAGAGGGTGAATGCGTTCAAACCGGCTTCCTTTCTAAACCCCTCGAATTCGATGGGTTTAAAATTTGGGTTATACAAGGTTTCCCAAATGCCGAGATATTCAATCGTGTTGCGGTTTCTCATCCAATTGCCAATCACGGCGGTCGGGTCATCGCTCTTATGCCGTGCTATGTCCGTCAGCGATATATAGTCCGATTTATCGACTGTCACAATCGTAATTTCCTTATTCTGTACTGTTATCTTCGCCATAGCTTTTCACTCGTTTTAGAATTAAAGGCGTAAATGTACAACATTATTTTGACAATCAATCCTCATACATAGCATTTGTTGAACAATAACTGCCGCCACGTTTCCCCTCCGCATAAAAAAAAGATCGTCCCTGCCACTTGGTGTGGCAGGGACGAAATAAAGTGAAGTGTGTAATGTATAGATGCATCTATTATATTCGTGTCAATCAGATACCTCATGACTTATAGCATAAACTTAGGGTCGTTGATGATGAAGCAACCTTTCGATTTGCCAAAAGCTTCCCATGTTTTATTGGTCTTCTTCGGCTCTTTCACTTCGGTTTCCACCTTCTTTTCGGCTTTAACCTCAGCCGTTTGTTCTTGCTGTTCTTTCAGTTCCTTTGCCATAGCTTACTCCTTTCTTTTGTAGTTTCACGCCACAAAGGTATTGAAAAGTCTTGAACTATACAAGGGAAGCGGTGGTTCGTTTTGATAATCAGGCTTTTCGTCCCTGCTTGTTTGAGAACTTAAAGTATGCTTTCAAAAAAGATATTTTTAGGCACGAATGCCACGACAAACGCTATTTTTCTAAAAATCCTCCGTGAACCGAAGGTCAGCGAAGCTAAAATCCGTGCCATCCGTGCCAAAGAAGGGAAGCACATCACGGGTTCTCGGACACACACCCTTCCGGCAGCGGAATTTCATAGGAGGGAGGAGGCAGCCCTCATCCATCTGTTTTCTGCGCTCCTCCCGGCTTGTCCGCAGACAAAGCATGTATTCAATTGATAATGGAGAATGGAGAATTAGTTGATAATAGATAATGACTATACAAGCGGCATACTTATCCGCATCCCCACCCGCATGGCCAATTTAAAATCCAAAATTTAAAATTTAAAATTGCTTATTATCCCAGCGGATTTCCCCCCGTGCCACCGCCCGTTTCCGTATCGGTGTCCGTATCGCTGCCCGAGGTGTCGCCCGACGTGCCGCTGTCGGCCTTGGTCACTACCGTGCGGTCGATGCTCAGCGTCACCTTGTTGGCGGCTTCGCGCATCTTCTGCTTGGGGGTGAACTGTATTTTCGGGGTGTTCAGGGCCTTGGCAGCGGTGACGTCGTCGGCCGAGTCCATCATCTTCGAGGGGACGATGAGGCGCAGGCTGCCCAGCTCGGCCAGGTCCACGCTCATGCCTTGCTCCAGTGCCTCGCACACCACGTTGCTCAGGCTGATGAGGGCGTTGCTCACGTCGCCGGCAGACAGCGAGGTCTCGCGCACGATGCGCTCCACCAGTGCCTTGTTCGTCAGCTTCTGTTGCGTCTTGGGGTAGGCGTAATACACCGTCTGACCTTTTTTGCTGCCGACGGTCTGTTTTTTCGACTTAATTTCGAAATCTATCATAACAATTAAATTTTAATGGTTAAACAATATGTTATCTAAATTAGTTGTTTTAAAGTTCATAAAAGATAAAGTTGTTTTGAGCGAAGCCCATTATCCATTAATAAAATCCATCAATCAAGGGTGTTTAACACTGTTCGCCAAGGGTGTTTAACACCCTTCATCATGGGTATCCGACACTCTCGTTAATTCGTTGTGGCATTGCCATTCGCATCATAAACCACTGTCTTGTCCACACTGGTATCATCCACACCTGTGTAGCAATAGATGGTGCTGCTTGTGACTGAGCCGCCTGTGCCTACGCTGATAGAAGAATTAGCGGGAGAGTTATCGGTATCAGTCTCATCCGGCCATCCTATATAGTCTGCGTTGTTTGTCCCACTGCTTAACTCTTCATTTTCCTCACCTCTGTAGGCATAAATGGTTGAGTTGCTGATTTTGATAGTGGGCAGTGTTTCGAAGTCTTCGCGAGGACAGCCGTTTCCTATAGCAGGTGCCGAGTATAAATACGCATCACTGCTGGCATACGCATATACGATAGCGTTGTCTATCGTAATGGATTGACAAGATGCATTACCTGTGCTGCCAATGCCTGGTGAAGCAAAACCGTAATCACTGTCATCGAGACTCTCCGCATACAAGGTTATATTGCTGATATTGATGTTGCCGCAATCTGCACAGGCACCTGTATTAACATTGGAGATATATCCTCCTATGCCGCTATTGCCTTCGCCACCCGTAACTTTAAGAACATTATCCTTACCGTCGGCAGATATGTTCACGGTGCTGCCTTCGGCTACAAAGATACCTGCACCGGTTGTGGAGGTGACTGTATTGCTGCTTCCCGACACCACGATGCCGACATTTGCAGTGCCCTTTATGTCGATGGCATTGTTGCCGGCTACAGTCATGATTACGCCATTCAGGTAGATGGTAGGGACGATGCCGCTACCCGATACTTGGATTGGGTATGAACCTGTGCCCGTGAAGTAGTAGTTCTTGCTGTCGCTGATTACGTATGCCTCCTTCAGTGTGGACAAGTCTATTTCCGCCTGTTTCGTATAAGCCTCTACTTCCACACTATACAATTTGCCGGTTTCAGGCGTAATGGAGGCAATCTTACCTTCATAGCTGCCATTTATCCTTACCTTCGTTATCGCATATCCCGGAACTACGTTGGCTTCCCAGCGGGTTCCCGTTTCAGTATTGGTATATACACTCTTCTTCATGCTTATCCAGCCCTCAGCCGAGCCGCTCACCGTGCCCTCCGTATTCGTGCAGGAAGTGTAGCTGTACAACTCCACACTCGACACATTGTCCGCTTGGTCGCCCGTAATCGAAATGCTCATCTTGGCAAGCTGATGGCTGAATGTGAGGGATGTGGAACTATTGTAGCTGACAGTATTCCCTGCGGTTGTTTTCACTACATATTTCAGATTTGTTTTCTGATCTGATAGGGTTATATTCTCGTCGGCGGGAAACCATGCAGTGACGGTTCCGCTGTTTGTCGATTGCCAGTAGGCCGGAGTCGTGGCAGTTACGGCGGTTAGGCTTGAACTCACTGTATAGTCCCCTGTAGAACTATAGGCAGTGCCGTCCGACAAGGAGCCTGCCAGTTTCACTTTTATCACGTCACCCGAAGAGAAAGTGCTGGAAGTGCCATCAGTCGCATCTTCCGCCATCCTCGTCTGCGCACCGTCGCTTACGCCCGTCACCGTCACGCTGCCTATCTCCACGGGATACGCGCCTTCGGGCAGTTTCTCGTTCTGCCCTGCAAGTTCATCCTGCGAGCACGCGGCGAGCGTCAGTAGCATCGACCCGCATATCATCAGTCTTGATAAAACTTTTCTATCCATATCGTTATTCTTTTTATTGTTATTTCCTATTTCCATAAAGCCTCGCCCTACCGAACAGACCGGAAAACAAGCGTCCCGCCCCTCTCTCCGTGGTTACAGGGGAGAGAGGGGCGGGACGAAATAAGGGGAGTGAGAAGATTATTTATTTATCACTCAGTTTGCTTTCAATTTCCTCAATTGTGGGCAGGGATGACCTGAAGCCTTCCGGCAACACGTTCACACCCTCAAACTCGGATATGCCGATAGGCTGATTGTAGCCTTCGAGCGAGTATTGCGCAAAGACGTTATCCTTGCTCTTGCATATCAGCAACCCGATTGTCGGGTTGTCCTGCTCGGTTTTCAGCAGATGGTTTGTGAACGACACGTATGCGCTCAACTGCCCCAGATAGGCCGGTTCGAACTCTGTCGTCTTGACCTCCACCACCAAATAACAGTGCAGTCGGGTGTTGTAGAAAAGCAAGTCCATGAACTGCTCCTTCGTGTTCACCTGCAATCGGTATTCGCGCCCCATGTAGGCGAACCCAGAGCCAAGCTCTATCAGAAACTTGGTGATGTTGCCTATCAGCGCGTCTTTCAGTTCTTTTTCCCTGTAGTGCTCACTCGTTTCCAAGAAGTCGAAGCTGTAAGGGTCTTTCAGAATCTCCTGCGCCAAGTCGCTCATCGGTTGGGGCAGTGTAGCGGCAAAGTTTGTTACAGCCTTGCCCTGACGCTCGTATAGGTCGGTGTCGATGAAGTTGAGCAGCAGGGCGCGGCTCCATCCATTCTCTATGGTCTTGCGCATGAAGAACAGTGCTTTCTCCGGAGTGTCGCGGAACTTGTCTATGAGCAGTTTGTGATGTCCCCACGGTATCATGAACACATCGTGCATTATCTGATTGGAAACATCTTGTAATTTCTCCCCAAGTTGGGGACGAATCACAAGGCGTTCATTTTCAGCGTTTTCGGTTTTGTCCGGCAATTCATCCCCAACTTGGGGACGAATTGTCAGATAACGATTGTAAAGCAGATAAAAGTACTTCATATACTTTACATTTGTCTCTGAGAAGCAGTTCGCCTCGGGCAACGCCGCCTTCAAGTCGCGACACACATTCTTATAGAAACCGTCGCCCCACTTGCTTTCAGCGTGCAGTTCCACGATGTCCTTTCCCAAGGACCAATAGAACATCAACTTCTCGCTGTTCACCTTCACTGCCGCCTTTATTTGACTTTGGCGGTAACGTGTACAAAGCGATGTTATCCACGCCACATAGTCCTTTTCCTGTATGATGAGTTTTACCATTGAATACCTTTTTGCTTGATTTTCAGCCGCAAAAATACAACTTTATTCTAACAATCAGGCATATCACATCGCTTTTCTCCTCCTTATTTTCATAATCCCGGCGGCATCTCGGCAAAACGCTCAAGCGAGCTTGGCGTGTTTGCTCTCGATTTGCACGGGATTTCGTCTATTGTTTTCCAGTCTGTCAAAGAACGCGCAAGCTGAGAGCAATGTCCGTCAAGCTTGCTTGAACGGCATTGCCGAAGCGCAGCCGTTCTTATGTAATGAACGTTTATCACTATACCTTAATGAAAAGGTAAAAGATGTTTTGAGCGAAGCTAATTATCCATTATCCATTAATTTGAAATCTCCACACTGCCCGTATATGAGCCGCTGTCTTCCGTCCAGTCTACGCTGCTCGATACGCTTGATATCGACACTTCGTCAGGTTTTACCGTGAGCTCGAAGTTGTAGGAGTAACCAGAGGACAAATAGATAAAATTGCTTGGCACCATAATCTTTTTTTCAACAGTATTTACTTCCAGTGACATAAGGTATAAAGCTCGTAAATAGTAACCTCCTGACATAATAGCAACATATTGGTTGTTATCAGGAACCTTATAAGGACTCACCTCCGACAGATAGTTTAAATCTCCTCCTGTAGTATAATATGCAAAAGTATAGAACTTAACATTCTCAATCGTGGGATCAGTATTCCATCCAGAATATGTGATGTTGACAGTGGCCTTGCAAAGCTTATGCTTCATGGTCAATGAAATGGCATCACCATTCACTGTCGCTTCATCACTTACAAGCCAGTCGCATGCCTTCAGTTTATCAATGCTACTTTGGTCTATTTGATATTCAACCGTATATGGTGAAACTAAAGTATATTTTGTGATACCGGTACGTGGAAGTGTAAACGCCGTATTCGTAGCAGAAGTAGGATACACCGCATAAGCCTTGGCGGGCAGTGTGGCGGTTATTGCCGAGCCGTCCGAAGCCGCCCAACTGCTGCCGTCGTATGTCAGCTCGTCCGTGCTGGTCGATGTGCCACCGTATGTACTTGTGATATACAATTTTATTTTGTCCCCGCTTGCCCACTCCCAATCGGTGGCCGTGTAGCTGTCCGTGCTGCCGTCGGTGGCACGTGTGCTAACGCTGACGCTCACGGGCACTGTCTGCCCGTCCGTTCCCTGCAGGCTGTCGTCACTGCCGCACGCCGTGAGCAGTGGCAGGGCGATGCCGAGGGCGAGTATGTATGATTTATGTTTCTTCATTGCTATCTTCATTTTATAGGTGATTATGCTTTTTTACTCAGTAGGTCAAGGTGTGACTGCTGCCGTCGCCCCAGTCGGAGACGCTGACGCTCACGTCTGTCACGGTTAGCGTTGCGCCTTCCCTGTTCACGGTGACGGTATAGGTATATTCCGTTCCGCCTTGCAATTCGGTATCTATGTCGGCCGTACAAATCACATCGTCAATGATTACATAGAGGGTCATGCTTCCCGTGCTTTGCGGCAAGAGTATCAACTCGTAGGTGCGGCTATCATCCGTGTCGGTGTAGGGACACGAGGTGAAGTTCCAGTCGGCGGTGATGTCGTCGGCTACGGCTGTGCCGAAGGTGGTGCTGCTCGGGGTCAGGTCTATCTTGCCGGAGTGGCTGATGCCGTTGAGCCTAAAGGTCGCATCCTTCAGCTGGTCGAAGGTGAGCGTGGTGCCGTCTGCCTTGAACACAAGTTTGAGCTTTGTCATGATGTGCGAGAATGTGAATTTCACGTTGGGAATCGACACGCTGCCCGTTGCCGAGGCAAAGATGTAGTCGATGCTCTCCGTTTCGCCGCTGGCGTTCACCGTCCTTGTGTCGCTGATGGTGATGTCGCCACCTGCCGACTGATAGGGTGCGTAGGCGGCGAAGGTCACCGTTTCCGTGGCTTCCTGAAAGTAGATGGCATCGCCCGTGGGGTTGAAGTCTGCCGAGGTGCCAGTGCTCGTTGTATAGTAAGGCACGTTGGTGTACATCGTCTCCATGTCGCTGTTGGGAGCGTCGGTCACTATCACGCCTATCTGGTCACTGTTCCATGTCTGGTCCACGGCACGGGTTATTGCCGTTGTGCTGATGTCCGCACTGAATTGCGGGGCGACGGCTGTATCTGCATTGTCAGTGCTGTCGCTGTCGCACGCCGTAAGCAGGCTGACGGCGGCAAGCAGGGCGATGACCGCCGTCGGTCTGTATGTCCGTATATGTCTGTATGTCATATCGCTATGTGTTTTTTAGTCGTTAATCGGTAATGCCGTAGATCCTGATAGTACCACTTTCCCGCTGGACGGTTGCCACGTCATCGATGGTGACGGTGCCGCAAGTATATTCACTACCGCCCGGTCCTATATCATAAGATGTGTTGTCGCCTGTGGCTGTGGCGGTCACAGTCGTTCCACTACCGGTAATCAATATATTTTCGCAGCTTCCGTAACGGGTACCGCCAATTGCTGCGGTATATACACTTGCTGCCGTAGCTTTCACCGTTCCTCCGCTGATGGTGATATTTCCCGATGTTCCTTGATACCCTCCTCCGATGGCGGTAGAATAGGTATCAGAGGTTGTAGCCGTAACCGTTCCACCGCTGATGATAATATTTCCCGAAGTTCCACTACACCCTCCTCCGATGGCGGCAGAACGGCCTGCATCGGTTGTAGCCGTAACCATTCCACCGCTGATGGTAATATTTCCCGAAGTTCCCATATACCCTCCTCCGATGGCGGCAGAATAGTTGTTAGAGGTTGTAGCTATAACGGTTCCACCGCTGATGGTAATATTTCCCGAAGTTCCCTCACGCCCTCCTCCGATGGCGGCAGAATAGGATCCAGAGGTTGTAGCCGTAACGGTTTCACCGCTGATGGTGATATTTCCCGAAGTTCCCTCACGCCCTCCTCCGATGGCGGCAGAAGAGCCTCTAGAGGTTGTAGCCGTAACGGTTCCACCGCTTATGACTATATGGGAATATTCATTATCGCTTTTGATGCCAGTGGAGCGAGTTCCTGAAGTAGTAATAGTCAGTTTATCCGTATCATCGCCGGTGATGGTCAGCGTATGCGGAGCGTCCTCTGTGCCGCCTGTGACGGTAATAGGCGAAGTACTTGAACTGCTTGATGTCATCGTATTCTCACCCATCAGGTGGATGGTGGCGGTTGTGTTCACTACATCTTGGTGTCGTCGGCGAATGTGGCGTTGTTGAATATGACATCGGAAGCACTTCCGCTTATCGTTATCGTGACAGCAGTCTTGCCTGTTCCTGTCAGGATAGAGTTTTCGGTGATGGAAAGGTCTGATGTAACAGTGCTTAAATCGGTTACGTTTGTTGCCACACTTGCACTCCCCGTACCACTTTCTGTGCCCCACGGATTAATCGTGCATCCCTCCACATTCAGTTTCTCCTGGCTCAGCGTAAAGGTGTAGGTGGTCACTTCGCCCGCTTTCAGATTGGGGCTGACGGTGGTGTGATAGTCTTGCCCGTCGATGGTCACGAAGATAATCATGCCGCTGCTGCTCAGGTCCTGCGGGAAGAGGATAAGCTCGTAGGTGCGGACTTCATCACTTCCATCGGTGGGGTTGCAGGATGTGATGTCCCAGTCGGCAGGGTTGTTGTCGGCGGTGGCGGTGCCGAAGGTGGTGCTGCCTGGGGTCAGGTCTACGGTGCCGGAGTGGCTGAGACCGTAGAGGCGATAGGTGGTCTTGGTAGCATCAGTCAAGCCAGTGAAGGAGAGCGAGGCATCGCCCACCTTGAATTTAAGTACGAGCTTCGACATGATGTGCCCGAACGCGAACGTCACGTCAGGGTCGGACACGCTGCCCTCGGCATCACTGGCGAAGAGGAAGTCGATGCTCTCCTGGTCGTTGGCGTTGGCGGTTCTTGTGTCGCTGACAGTGATGCTGCCTGTCATGTCTTCCCGATAAGGTGCGTAGGCGGCAAAGGTCACCGTTTCCGTTCTGTTCTGGAAGTAGATGGCATCGCCCGTGGCGGTGAAGTCTGCCGAGGTGCCGGTGCTCGTTGTAGAGTAAGGCACGTTGGTGTATGTCGTCTCCATGTCGCTGCTTGGGGCGTCGGTCACCATTACGCCAATCTGGTCGCCGTTCCATGTGCCGCCCACGGCACGTGTGGCTGCCGCCGTGCTGATGTCCGCAGTGAATTGCGGTGCGACGGCTGTGGCGGTGCTGTCCATGCTGTCGGTGCTGTCGCACGCCGAGAGCATGGCGGCGGCAAGCAGGGCGATGACCGCCGTCGGTCTGTATGTCCGTATATGTCTGTATGTCTTCATTGTATATTAATTAATCGTTTTACATTTGCATAAATTATCAACATCA